>JANNGR010000500.1:0-26240 GCA_031403955.1 Betaproteobacteria bacterium | reverse complement strand
GTCTGCAAGAGCGCATCACGTCGACCAAGACCGGTTCGATCACCTCGATCCAGGCCGTCTACGTGCCAGCCGATGACTTGACCGATCCATCGCCAGCGACCACCTTTGCCCACTTGGATTCGACCGTCGTATTGTCCCGCGATATCGCATCGCTCGGTATTTACCCAGCGGTTGATCCGCTCGATTCGACTTCACGTCAGCTCGATCCGCTGGTGGTGGGTCAAGACCACTACGACACCGCTCGCGCGGTGCAAGGTACGCTGCAGCGCTACAAGGAATTGCGCGACATTATCGCGATTCTGGGTATGGACGAGTTGGCGCCGGAAGACAAGCTGCTGGTCGCACGTGCGCGCAAGATACAACGCTTCCTGAGCCAGCCGTTTTTTGTGGCCGAGGTGTTTACCGGAACCTCAGGCAAATACGTGTCGCTGGCTGAAACCATTCGCGGCTTCAAGATGATCGTGAACGGTGAATGCGACCACATGCCGGAGCAGGCGTTCTACATGGTCGGCACGATTGATGAAGCCTTCGAGAAAGCCAAGAAGATGGCCTAAGGCCACATCTTCCCAGGAGCTAAAGGAAATCAGATGGCGACGATTCATGTTGACGTGGTAAGTGCCGAAGAGTCGATCTTTTCCGGCGAAGCCAAATTTGTGGCCCTACCGGGGGAAATGGGCGAACTCGGCATTTACCCGCGCCATACACCGCTGATCACCCGCATCAAGGCGGGCTCGGTGCGTATCGAGATGGCCGATGGTTCGGAGGAATTCGTGTTTGTTGCCGGTGGCATTCTTGAAGTGCAACCGAACTGCGTAACCGTTTTGTCCGATACCGCGATTCGGGGCAAAGACCTCGACGACGAGAAAGCCAACGCGGCCAAGGCAGCGGCCGAAGAAGCGCTCAAGAATGCCAAAGGCGAACTCGACATTGCCAGGGCACAGTCCGAGTTGGCCGTTATGGCAGCCCAAATCGCGGCCCTGCGGAAATACCGTCAGAAGCGATAGTCGACGGTCAGGCGGAGTAGGTCCGCGTCGCTCGTCCCGACGCCGGGCCGCGTTTGGGCCGGGCTCGGTGGGTTAACACATCTCGGCCTGCGGCGTTCCAGGCAAAGCCCTTGCACCGCGGCGCGTGGCATCGCGGTAGCATTGGCGCAAGATGGCGAAGCGTTTTTCCAGCTTACACAAACTGCCGTTTCTTAAATGCCCAAAGCCAAAACCCAGGCCGCCATTGTTGGCGGATCCGCAGATGACATTGAAGCGTCGTTTTACGAGGCGCTGCAGACGGGGGACATCGAGCGTTTGATGGCCTGCTGGGCGGATGATGACGAGATCGTCTGTGTTCATCCGGGGGGGCCACGCGTGGTCGGCACGGGGGCGATCCGTGCGACCTTCGAGGCCATCTTCTCCAACGGCAGCATTCGAGCCTGGCCGGAGCAAGTGCGCAAGGTGGAGGCGTTGGCAAGTGTTGTGCACAACGTGCTCGAACGGGTGGAGGTACTCATGGAAGGCGGGCCCGCTCATGCGTACGTGTTGGCAACCAATGTGTACCACAAGACCGCTCAGGGGTGGCGCATGGTGGCGCATCATGCGAGCCCTGGCAGCCAAAGCGAGGCGCAGGAAATCAACCAAGCGCCGCAGGTGTTGCATTGAGGCGAGTGGTCCTGAGGTTGCGGCCAATCGGCCGTTCTCAACCGTGAACTATGTTGCTCCGGTCTGGCTGCCCGGTGGGAACCTGCAGACTATCTGGCCCGCACGGTATGCGCGCCGGGGGTTTGGGGCGCTGCCGGTCTACCAGCGCGAGCGATGGACCACGCCCGACGCCGACTTTATCGACGTTGACTGGTTGTTGCCGGACGCATTGCCCAAACAACATGGCGCTGGCGCCGTCGACACGCTACTGGTGTTATTTCATGGTCTGGAGGGATCTTCTGCCAGCCACTATGCGCATGCCTTCGCCGACTTTGCCCGCGAGCGCGAGATAAAGTTTGCCGTAGCTCATTTTCGGGGTTGCGGCGGAGAACTCAACCGCGGCCCACGGGCCTACCACTCCGGGGATTTCGAGGAGATCGACTGGATTCTGAAGCGCTTTCGCCAGGTCCATGATGGGGCGCTGGTTGCAGTGGGTATTTCGCTTGGCGGCAACGCCTTGTTGCGTTGGGCCGGTGAGATGGGGCACGCCGCCGCCGCCGTGGTTGGGGCCCTGGCGTCGGTATGTGCGCCAATTGATCTGGCGGCGAGCGGTCATGCGATAGGCCGCGGGTTCAACCGGCTGGTTTACACCCGGATGTTTCTTGACTCCATGAAGCCCAAGGCGTTCAAAAAACTGGCGCAGCATCCCGGCCTGTTTGATGGTGAGGCGCTCGCTCGCGCACGCGACCTGTACGAGTTCGACAACATATTCACGGCGCCGCTGCATGGATTCAGTGGAACTGAAGACTACTGGGCCAGGGCCTCGGCCAAACCACATTTGCCCCATATCAGCGTGCCGGCGCTGGTCGTGAATGCACGCAATGACCCATTTGTACCGGCCTGGAGCCTGCCGCGTCCCGGCCAGGTCGGGGCTTTCGTGGACCTGTGGCAACCGGCACACGGCGGACATGTCGGTTTCCTTCAGGGACCGGTGCCCGGCCACCTGCGCGCCATGCCGGACGCAGTGGGCGGCTGGCTGCTGGATCGATTGACCTGAGCCGGCGTCTGCGCCGCGTATTGAAAAAAAACACGGACGTTACACGGTGGGCCAAAATCGCGCAACACCACCATAATCGCGATCATGGACGACATTGTTAAACAGGCCTTGGCAAAATGGCCCAACGTACCGCACTGTTACGGCTGGTTGGGTCTGGACGCCCGTGGCAACTGGTACATGCGTGACGACCGGGTCCAGGCATTAGGGCCTTTTGCGGATGGACCGTTGCAAAGCAAAGGTTCAATGCTCAAGCATGGAAAGCTGATCGATTTCATCCAGAGGAACTATGAAACCGACGCCAGCGGTCAATGGTTTTTCCAGAATGGCCCGCAACGCGTATATGTCGAACTTGAAGCGACTCCGTGGATCTGGCGTGTGGCAGCGGACTTTTCGATAGCGGCACACACCGGCCGCCCGGCCCAAATCCAGCGCTGCGTGGTGGACGAGATCGGGCGCGTCTACCTGGAGGCCGACCTGGGATTCGGGCTGGTGCATACGCAGGACATGCTGGGCGCAGCCGACGCGATTGAAGCCGGCTTGTGGGTTCCTGCGCAGTGCTCCGCAGCTGACTTGCCGCGCCGTTTTGCGTACATCCAGAGTCCCCAGTCGCTGAAGATCAAATAGCGTCGAAGGCGGTTATTGGGGCGTCGCCGCGAATCGGTTGCGGCCAGAAAAAAGCCGGGGCTCGCCCGGCTTTTTTGCATTGCCCGCTGCTTGGCTTACTTCGCGACTTCCGGCGTAGCGGCTGCAACCGCCGCAGGTTTTTTTGGTTGTTCAAATTTGCCGCCGCTCGCATTGGCCATATACACCACGGCCCGAGCGATCTCAAGATCCTCAAAATCGCCGCCGCCTTGCGCACCCATGGCACCCTTACCTTTGAGCGACGAGTTCAACAATGCTTCATAACCGGTGGCAATACGCGGGCCCCATGCGGCCGCATCGCCCAGTTTGGGTGCGCCCGCGACGCCGGCCGTGTGGCAAGCGGTACATTGGACCTTGAATACATCTTCTCCGGACTTGAGTTCTCGATTGACATCGCGAATTTCGACTGTGCCGACCTTCTGGATCCGCTGGGCAATCGACTTCTCGACGTTGACGGCGCCGGCCGCCGGCTTATTGCCCGAAGTGACAAAGAAGACCAGTCCAATGATGATGAAAACCGGGGCCACAAACGAGAAAAACACGGTCATCAATAACTGTCTTGGGGTCTTGATCGGGCCCGAGTGATCTTCATCGAGACTGTTGTCGCTCATGGTGTCCTCAAAAAGTCTGGGGCTTCGGAATCAGCGCTGAATTATAGCCGCCACCCCCTTCAAACCTCCTACAATGCGCAGTCTCAGACCAGCGGCTGTAGCTCAGTGGATAGAGTATTGGCCTCCGAAGCCAAGGGTCGTGGGTTCGATCCCCGCCAGCCGCACCAGACCATCGATTCTTGATGTGTCATATGGTCCCAGAACCCGCATGTTTATTGGCATTGCGGGTTTTTTGTTGTCTCACCTGTTCTCACCAGAAACCATGACATGCCGTCGAGAAGAGGGTATCTGCGACGGTATCTCTGGGCTGCCTGAACGAGATACCGTCAAGGAAAAAAATGCCACTGGTGGACACATTCGTGAGGCCGGTAAAACACAGCGGCAAGTCCGAGGGAGACAAGTACGCGGACAGCGGCGGCATGTACCTGCTGGTCAAAGAGGGCGGCAAGTAATGGCGCATGGACTATCGGCATACCGACAATCGCAGGACGCTTGCGCTGGGTGTGTACCCGGCGGTGTCGTTGGCCAAGGTCAGAAAGCGCCGCGATCAGGCGCGGGAATTGTTGGCCGACAGTGTCGACCCAGGCGTTGCAAAACGACAGAAGAAGTAAGCCAAGGCAGACCAAGCAGCCAATACCTTCGAAGCGGCAGCGCTGGGCGGATTATCTGGATCAATTGCGCGTTGGTGCGAAGGTGATTCCATTCAGATCCGCGTGATATTTGTCATAACACTAAGTGTGATATATTCAATTCTGAGAAGAGAGCGATAACCTTGAAAGTGTTCACGAACGCTTGGTTTGGACGGTTTGCCCGCAAACAAAAAATATCGGACGCTACGCTCCTGGATGCAGCAAGGCGTGCCGAAAGCGGCCAGATCGACGCAGACCTTGGTGGCGGCGTCATCAAACAGCGAATCGCGCGCCCCGGAGAGAGCAAGTCCAAGGGCTATCGCAGCATCGTTCTTTTTCGCAAGGGCGAGAGATGCGTTTTCGTGTATGGTTTCCCCAAGAGTGAACTGGGAAATATCCGAGACGACGAAGCCGAACAGTTCAAGAAAATGGCCCGGCACGTGCTGGCCCTGACGGATGCCCAGTTAGGCGTATTGATCACGAACGGGCAGTTTGAAGAGGTGGGAAGAGATGGCCAAGAAATACCGCAGTGACGCGTTCGCCGCTATCCATGAAACCATGGAGGCTCTGCATGAAGTCGGCGCTATCGACAAGCAGACGATGCGCGAGTTCGATGCAGCATGTTTGACACCTATCGAGGTTCTCAGTCCCGAAGAGATTCGGCTTCTTCGACTGCGCGAGCACATCTCACAGCCTGTATTTGCCCGCTACCTGAACGTTTCCAGGAACCTTGTGTCCGATTGGGAACGTGGGGTCAAGAAGCCTGGCGGCCCAGCTTTGCGCTTGCTGACAGTGATCCAGAAAAAGGGCCTCACCGCGATAGCCTGAATATGGGCGCCAGTTCCTTCGTACCGGAGTGCGTCAGGCAAAGCCGCAAAGTAATGCGCGGTGAGTTATGGCGCTCAGTCCAACTGCGCGTCGAACGGACTGGCGCCGGGAATCTTGCCGAGGAACGCCAGAGCTTGCTCCCTTGCTTCTCGGTCTTGCCTTTGGTCCAGCGGTTCTAGCTCGATACCTTCATCTCCGGCGGCATAAAGCCCTCCACCGACGCACCAGCGGTAGTGCCGGCGGGACCAGCCGATCCTTGCCGAACTTAGTGTCCTTGATCCGAAGCATACCCTGGACGAGGTCCACGTCGTCCATGCGCAGCTTCAGGACTTCGTTCAGCCGCATCCCGCAGCCGTACAGTAGCCGAAAGACCTCGGGCATGATGATGTGGCGCAGGGGTGTCTGTGCATCGGGATCGAGCCGATCCACGGCATCAATCACTTGCCGGACCTCGTCGTGCGTCAGGATGCGCGGTGCGAAGTACGTCCTGGCCCTGGCACTGATGGCCCGGTCTGGAACATCGGCAGGATGCCCCAACCGGCCCAGGAACATGGCGAACTGGCGAACTGGCGAACTGGCGTACCACGGAGATCCGGCTGAGCTGGGTGTTCGCGTTCTCGTGTGGCTGCGTGGCCAGCCATTGCCAACTGAGCGACTTCGGCAACTCGCACCGTTGCAGTCCCTGCTGGCACAGGAAGGCATCGAACCGGCGCAGGACCGAGACCTCCTCGGCATAGCGGTAGCCACAGGCCCGCTTCTCCAGGACAAACTGCTCCATCAGGGGAGCCAGCGGGCTGTGTCCGCCGACAGGCGCAACCTTATTGGTCATGATGCAGCTCCTCGGGGTTGAGGGACGCGATGCGCGCGTCTCGACATCGGCCTTCGCGTGGATGAAAGTCGTCGCCGGCGATGCGTGCCCGAGGACCGCGGAGATGACGTGGAACGGCGTCTCCGCCCGCAGCAGCCGGGTTGCCAGCGTGTGGCGCAGCGAATGCAGACCCTGGCGCTGCTTGGTTCGGAACTCGATCCCGGCCAGTTCACGCCAGTGGTTGACAACCCGGTAGAGCCGGCCCCGTTCACAGAAGAGCGGCACGCGCCCGGGTCAACCCAGAAGGTCTTGTACCTTCGAGCGAAATGAATTGGTAGATGGCGTCACATTGCAGGCCCATACAGAAAACCCCCGACGAACTGCACGCATTTTCCTCCGACAAACTCAGCGAATTGATGCATACGAAAACCAGCTGTTTACCGTACGGCAACTTGTTGACTTTCTTGCTTTCTGATGCATGCTGGTGTCAGTCGGAGTAACTTCACACCTGCCGACCAGTGCGGATTTACAGCATGTTGGCGGATGGCCGAGATTTGAACTTTGCGCGGCAACCAGTTTCTATCATGCGTGCCTCACTGGTGCAGCGCGGTTGTGCTAACGCAAAATCGCAAACGTCCCTCAGCAATGCACACCTTTAACGGAGTTCCCATGAGCAAGCTCACAGCAGAAGACGTTCTTTCCACCGCGCGCCGCATCGGCTGGACCATCACCGTTGAGCGCGCGCAGCAAATCGCCGCTACCGCCAGCCCTGCGGTGGAAAAATTCGCCGAGGCGCGGACCCGGCTCAATTTCGACCACGACACGTTGACGCTGCAGGCGGTGCGCGAAATTGTCAAGGAGGGACGCTGACATGGACGACATGCTCAAGCTTTCGCTTATCGAGGCGGCCAAAGCGATACGCGACAAGAGGGTTTCATCGGTCGAACTCACCCAGGCGGCCATCGCCAAGGCCAGGCGCCTGGATCCGTACTACAACGCCTTTGTACGCATTGACGAAGTCAAAGCCCTTGCTGCCGCTCGCGCGTGCGACGACGAACTGGCGCGTGGCGCATCGCGGGGCCCGCTGCATGGTGTGCCGCTCGCGCACAAGGACATGTACTATCGCAAAGGTGAGGTCTCCACCTGTGGTGCGAAAATCCGCGCCGACTGGGTCGCGCCGGTCACTGCGGCGGCGCTCGAACGCCTCGATGCAGCCGGGCAGGTGCAGATCGGCACGCTCAATATGACCGAGTTCGCGTATGGCCCGACCGGTCAGAACGCGTTTCTAGGTGACGCGCGCAATCCCTGGAACCCGGACTACATTACTGGCGGATCCTCGGCCGGCGCGGGCGTGTCGGTGGCCTCGCGCACGGTGTACGGGGCGCTCGGTTCGGACACCGCCGGTTCTGTGCGCCTGCCGTCGGCCATGTGCGGCCTCGCCGGCATGAAGACCACTTACGGCCGTGTGTCGCGTTATGGCACGATGCCGCTTTCGGGCTCGCTCGACGCCGTGGGGCCGCTGACCCGCACCGTCGCCGACAACGCGCTTCTCCTGAACATCCTGGCCGGGCAGGACATGCGCGATCCGCACACCACCGCCGACCTGGTGCCTGATTACACCGCAGGTATCGGCAAAGCAATGAAGGGTCTGCGCATCGGCCGCCCCATAGGCTACTTTGATGAAAAATTGGAACCCGAGGTGATCGCTGTGATGGATGTGGTGTACGCGGCCTATGGCAGGCTCGGCTGCGAAGTTATTGACGTCAAAATGCCCGACCTCGACGTGGTCAATGCCGCAGGCTTGCTCGTGACCTGGGGCGATGTCATCGCCATTCATGGCGAATGGATGCGCACGCGCGCGCCTGATTACACTCCACAAACGCGCGGCCGCATCGAAGTCACGCTGGGTGTGTCGGCGCAGGACTACCAGGACGCGCAGCGCTTTCGCGGCCCGGCGCTGCGGGAATTCTGCGACACCGTGTTTGGCAGGTGTGACGTGGTGGTCGCGCCGGTGTTGTCGTATCCGGTGCCAAAACTCTCCGACGTGGATGTGTCGGGCGGACCGAACAGCATGCGCATCCTCAACGAAATCACCCGCCTGATGCGACCAGTCAACTACCTCGGGTTGCCGGCGCTGTCGGTGCCAGGTGGGTTCACCAGTAACGGCCTGCCGTGCGGCTTCCAGGTCATCGGCCGGCCCTTTGCCGAAGCGCTGCTATATCGCGTGGGAGCTGCCTATGAAAAAGAAAGCGGCCTGCTGCTGCGCTCGCCTGATCTGCTCGCCTAGGATCTAATTGCTCGGGTGTGAGCTTGGTGCTTTTCACCACCCGCCTGCGCACCGTTGGCATCACTGCCTGCAAGGCGCGGGGTGTTAACGCTGTGTTAACGCGTGTTAACGCTGGCCTCGGGTGCGATACTTGGGTTGAGGGGTTTTAGTTTCCAATCCGCCGTCAACCAGGAGTCCGCTCATGCACCGAACCATCCGTGTCTTTGTTCTCACGTTGAAGGCCGCCGCGGCTGCCGCCTTGCTCGCCGCTTGCGCCACCACGCCGTCCAGCGGACCGATGGGGTTCTTCGTCACCAGTGCCGGTCCCGGCGATGGGGCCAACCTCGGCGGCCTGGCGGGTGCCGATGCGTATTGCCAGAAGCTTGCCGCGACTGCCGGTGCTGGCGGGCGCACCTGGCGCGCCTACCTCAGCACCGGGTGGACGAGCACGACACCTGTGGTCAACGCGCGCGACCGCATCGGCAAAGGCCCCTGGTTCAACGCCAAGGGTGTGCTGGTCGCGAGTGATGTGACACAACTGCACAACGGCAACAACCTGACCAAGGCGACGGCGCTCGACGAAAGGGGCGCCATGGTCAAGGGCCGCGGCGACACGCCGAACACACACGACATCCTGACCGGTACGCGTAGCGACGGCACTGCATTTTCGTCCGCGCCCGGCATGCCCGAGATGACCTGCGGCGAGTGGAAGAAGAGTGGCGAAGGCTCAGCCATGACTGGCCACCATGACCGTACCGGCCTGGCCGCCGATGCTTGGTCCATGTCGTGGAACTCCTCGCACAACACCGTCGGTTGCAGCCAGCAGGCGTTGGTGCGCACCGGCGGCGCGGGGCTGTTCTATTGCTTCGCTGCTGACTGAACGGCGGGTGCGTCGCCTGTCGTTCACCAACCTGACGGGCGAGTAGCGACATGGCGCGTGCGAATCAATGGGCCGGCAAGGTGCTGTCGCTGCTCAAGGGCGGCAACGCGGCGGCGGCGATTGCCCAAATCAAGGTGGCACCGAGCGTCAAGGACCTGTTGGCGCTGCACGCCGCCATCGTGGCGGCCCGGTTGACGGGCCGCTGGTCCGAAGTGGACACGGCGATCACCGACAACATTGATACGTTGTCGGCGCCGCGTTTGCATCGGGCGCCGTAGCGGCGCCTGGTGCTTTCGCAACACACGGCTGGCCGGACCAGCCAAGCTAAGATACCGGGCCTGAGCCGCCTGGATGTTTTGTCCATCGCACTCGCTCACTTGGCAAGCAATCCCGGGAGATCCACATGATGTTCTGTCCAGCTATCCGCTCCATGGTTCGAACCGGCTGCCGGGTTTCGATGCTGCTCGCCCTTGCGGGACTGGGCGCGCCGGCTTTGGCGCAGGTTTACCCTTCGAAACCGATCAAGTTCGTGGTTCCATTCCCGGCCGGCAGCGCGACCGATGTGGTGGGGCGCATCGTTGCCCAGGCCATGGGCGAGGCGATGGGCCAGAGCGCCACGGTGGAGAACAAGGCCGGTGCCAACGGCATACTTGGCGCCGAGGCGGTCAAGGCCGCGCCGGCCGACGGTTATACGTTTCTGGTGACCACCAGCACGACGCAAGCCGCCAACCTGAGCCTGTACAAGAAGTTGCCGTATGACCCGGTGAAGGACTTCACCCCGATCGGCAAGGTCGGCGAGACCGGATTCATCCTGATGGTGCGCACCGAGTTCCCGGCCAAGGACATGAAGGAGTTCATCGCCTACGGCAAGGCCAATCCGGGCAAACTCGCGTATGGGCATGGCTCCTCGGGCTCCCTGGTGTCGGCGGCATTGCTGGGCCAGATGGCTGGCTTGGAAACGGTGGGTGTTCCCTACAAGGGTATTCCGCCGGCACTTACCGACCTGCTCGGCGGGCAACTGCAGTTTGCGTTCGCCGATGTAGGCAACGCGGTGGCGCAAATCAACGGCGGGCGGCTGCGTGGCCTGGGCGTCACCACCGCGCGACGCGCCGGCAAGGCGCCACAGGTGCCGGCGATTGGCGACAGCGTCAAGGACTATGCCGTCAGTGCCTGGTTTGGCCTGATGGCGCCGGTGGGACTGCCGCCGGAGGTTTTGGCCAAGGTTCAATCGACGTTCCTGGCCGTGATGGCCAAGCCCGATGTGCGCGAAAAAATCCAGGGTGCTGGCATTGACGTCGATGTGCAGGACTCGGCCCAGTTGGCCAAGACGATCGATTCCGAAATCAGGAAATGGGCGCTGTGGGTAAAGGCTGCCAATATCACGCCTGAATGAGCGTGGGCTAACACACGCCCCTCACTGGTGCGCGAGCAGGCCGAAATTTAGCAGGCGCGTCGCGATCACCGTCTCGGCCAGAAAACATACTAGCGCCAGCAGAAAACACACTACGCCAGACAGGAAGCCGCCGACCGCCCAGCGGGCGCTCTGGAAGGCCGTGGTTTCGCCCAGGAACAGCAGGATGATGGTCAGGCCGATCAGGATGGCGCAGGAAGTCAGCAGCGCGATGCAACCATTGGCCAGCCGCCCGCGCAGGCGCAGTTCGCCCAGCTCGGCATGGGCGCGCGCCAGAAACTCGGGGTCGTCCGATGCGCGCGCTTTGTCCTCCACCGTTCGCGCACGGTCGATGATGCGCGCTAACCGCCCCGCCACCGCACCGATCATGCCCGACACGGCGGTGAGCAGAAACACCGGCGCCACGGCCAACTGTATCCCGTGCGTAATGGTGTCGGGATCCAGGGGAAGTGCCATGTGGTGCTGGTGCTGAGGTGGTTACGCTGGTGATTATCAGCCGGCGCAGGTTTCTCAAAATCCTCCGTCTTTAGTTATACTTTTTCCAGCCCAGGCTCAAGCCGCCCACGCAAAGACGAGGCGGCACGGGCCCTGTTCAGGAGTTTTCCGTGACCCGTTCAAATGCCGTGCCGGCGCGTACCCCGGCCTTGTTCGTCGTATTCGCGCTGGCCGGTTTTCTGGTCGGCTGCAACCGTAACCCGCCGCCTGCTGGTGGCCCCGGTGGCCCGGGCGGCGGTATGCCGCCGATGCCGGTTTCCGTGCTTCAAGTCTCGCCGCAAAAGGTGCCGGTCATGATCGAGACCGTGGGCACGCTTGAAGGCGTGCGTGAGGTTGAAGTGCGCGCCCGCGTCAACGGCGTGCTGCAGCAGCAGTTTTTCAAGGAAGGCGAGCCGGTGCGTGCCGGTGCCGCGTTGTACCGTATCGAGCGCGCGCCGTTCGAGATCGGCGTCGACGCGGCGCGTGCCGGCGTCGCGCAGGCCGAGGCGCGGGTCGAACAGGCGCGGCGCGAAAATGCGCGCCTTTCGGGACTGGTCGCCGAGCGTGCGATCAGCCAGCGCGAAGCTGACGATGCCAGCAGCACCCTCAAGACGGCCGAGGCGACCCTGCTCGCGGTGCGCACGCAGGTGCGCGAAGCCCAATTGAATCTGGGCTACACCGAGGTCAACGCACCGATCGCCGGCCTGGCACAGCGCTCACAGCGCAGCCTGGGTGCGCTGGTCTCGCCGGCGGTCGATGGCGGGTTGTTGACGAGCATCGTGCAGACCAACCCGATCCGGGTGCGTTTCGCGCTCACCGAGGCCGAAGCGGCGCAGTTGCGCCAGGGTAATACGCGCCAGGTGCGCCTGCTGATGCCCGACGGCCAGCCATCGAAGGACGCCGGGCGGCTCGACTTTACCGGCTCGGTGGTCGACGCGCGGCTGGGTACGGTGCAGATGCGCGCCGAACTGCCGAACCCGGCCGGTGCCTGGTTGCCGGGCCAGTTCGTGCGTGCACAGGTCGTCACGGGTGAGCAGGAAGCCTTTCTGGTGCCGCAGTCGGCCGTGATGAGCGGCGAACAGGGACGATTCGTGTGGGTGGTGTCGGAGCAGAACCTGGCCACCGCCAAGCCGGTGCAGACCGGCCCCTGGCAAGGCAGCGACTGGGTGATTCGCTCTGGCCTTGCCGCCGGCGACCGGGTGATTACCAACAACCTGATCAAGCTGCGTCCGGGCGCGCCGGTGCAGCCAACCTTGGCCGGCGCGCTGCCGCCCGGCGCGCCGGCATCGGCCGCGTCCAGGCCAGCCAACTGAGCTCACACCGGTATGTCACGTTTTTTCATTGAACGGCCGGTGTTCGCCACCGTACTGGCCATAATCCTGGTGCTTGCCGGGCTGGTGGCGGCGCGTTCGTTGCCGGTGGCGCAATACCCGGAAATCGCGCCGCCGACGGTGACGATCACCGCTACCTACCCCGGCGCGTCGGCCGAGACGCTGGCGCGTACGGTGGCGGCGCCGATCGAAGAACAGCTCTCGGGGGTCGAGAACCTGCTGTATTTCAATTCCAACTCGGCCTCCAATGGGCAGACCACCATTACCGCCACCTTCGACGTCGGCACCGACATCGACAAGGCGACCTTCAACATCAACAACCGGGTTCAGCTTGCCACGCCGCGCCTGCCCGACGAAGTGCGCCGCAATGGCGTGCAGGTGGCCAAACGTTCGTCCAACTTTCTGCTGGTGATCGCCGTGAATTCGCCGAGTGGCGAACGCGACACCTTGTTCCTGTCGAACTATGCCAGTCAAAACATAGTCGACGAATTGAAGCGCGTTCCGGGCGCCGCCGACGTGTTCATTTTCGGCGCCCGCGACTACTCGATGCGGCTGTGGCTCAGGCCGGATCGCATGGCCGCGTTGGGCATAACGACTTCGGACATATCGGCCGCGGTGAACACGCAAAACGCCCAGTTCGCCGCTGGCAAGATCGGTGCCCCGCCCTCGGTCAGCGGCCAACAGCTTGAATTCACCGTCACGGCGCGCGGCCGGCTGGTCGAGGCCGAGGCATTCGGCGACATCGTGCTGCGTTCGGGCGGCGCCAGCGGCGTGTTGCGGCTGAAGGACGTGGCGCGGGTCGAGCTCGGCGCGCAGAGCTACGACGCGAGCAACAGCGTCAACGGCCAGCCGGCGCTGGCGCTGGCGGTGCTGCTTGCATCAGGCGCGAATGCGCTGGATGTCGCCGCCGCCGTGAAGTCCAAGATGGTGGAACTCAAGCGCGAGCGTTTCCCCAGTGGCGTCGACTACCTGATTCCTTACGACACAACGCTGTTTGTCTCGGCTTCGATCAAGGAGGTGTTGACAACCATCGTCGAGGCCGCGCTGATCGTGCTGGCGGTGGTGTTCGTCTTCCTGCAGACCTGGCGCGCCACGCTGATACCGATGCTTGCGGTGCCGGTTTCGCTGATCGGCACTTTCGCCGGTTTGTATATCTTCGGTTTCTCGATCAACACGCTGACGCTGTTTGCCATGGTGCTGTCGATCGGCATCGTGGTCGACGATGCGATTGTCGTATTGGAGAACGTCGAGCGCCTGATGCGCGAGCAAAACATGGCGCCGTTCGACGCCGCGATCGAAGCCATGCGCGAAGTGCAGGGAGCGGTGATCGGCATCGTGCTGGTGTTGTGCGCGGTGTTCATTCCGGTCGCCTTTATCGGCGGCATTGCCGGCCAGTTGTACCGGCAGTTCGCGGTGACGGTGACGATTGCCGTGGTGTTGTCGGGCGTGGTTGCGCTGACGCTCACGCCGGCGTTGTGCGCGGTGCTGCTAAAACCCGGGCACGGCGGCGCCTCAGCGCGACTGTTCAAGCCGTTCAATCGCCTGTTTGGCTGGATCACGCGGCGCTTTCTGGGCGCGGTGCACCGGGCGCTGGCGCACCGCATCGTCTCGCTGCTGCTGTTCGCGCTGGTGCTGGGCGGCGTGGCCTTCCTGCTGACGCGTGTGCCGACGAGTTTTGTGCCACCCGAAGACCAGGGTTTCATAATCGCCGCGGCGCAACTGCCCGACGGCGCAACATTGGAGCGCACCAGCCGCACGACCGAGCAATTGCGGCTGATGCTGAAGGACAACGCCGCTATCTCCAACATCTTCATCGTCAACGGCTTCGATCTGATCGGCGGCGGCAGCAAGAGCAGCGCGGCGACGATCTTCATTCCGATGAAGCCGTGGGAGGAGCGCCGGCAGAGTTCCATCGAGCTGGCGCAACAGGTCAGCGGCATGGGCTTCACGGCCCTGGGTGACGGTATCGCGTTCGCGTTCAACCCGCCGCCGATCCTGGGCCTGGGCCAGGCCGGTGGTTACGAGGTCTACGTGCAGGGCCGCGGCGACTCCGACCCGCAGCGCCTGGCGCAGGTGACGCAGGCTTTCCTGGATGCAATCGCCCAGCGGGCGGAACTCACGCCGGCCCAGACCTTCTTCCGCCCGACCGTGCCGCAACTGCGGGTCGACGTTGATCGCGAAAAGGCGCTCGCACTGGGCGTACCGGTGGGCGACGTATTCGCCGCGCTGCAGGCGCAAATGGGTTCGTTGTATGTCAATGACTTCAACAAGTCCGGGCGCACCTACCGGGTGACGATGCAGGCCGACGCGCCGTTCCGCTCGCGACCGGAGGACCTCGGCCGCATCTACGCGCGCTCCGCCACCAGTGGCCAGATGGTGCCGCTAAAGACACTGATCACGGTGACCGACGTAATCGGCCCCGAACTGATCGAACGTTACAACGGCTACATCGCCGCCAAGGTGCTGGGCAACGCCCGGCCGGGCTTCAGTTCGGGCGAGGCGCTGCGGGCCGTCGAGCAGGTGGCGCGCGACACCTTGCCGCCGGGTTACGCGATCGAATGGACCGGCCAGGCGTTCCAGGAAAAACGCACCGGCAACGCGTCGATTTTTGCCTTCGGCTTCGCGCTGATCATGGTCTACCTGATCCTCGCCGCGTTGTACGAACGCTGGGGCGTGCCGCTGGCCGTGCTGCTGGCGGTGCCGTTTGCGCTGCTCGGCGCTTTGGGCTTCGTGTTCCTGCGCGGTATGGAAAACGACATCTACTTCCAGATCGGCTTGGTGGTGTTGATTGGCCTGGCGGCGAAAAACGCGATCCTGATCGCCGAATTTGCCATGCAGGGCATGGAAGCCGGCAAGAACGCGCGCGAGGCAGCCGCCGAAGCCGCGCGGCTGCGCTTTCGACCGATTGTGATGACCTCGCTCGCGTTCGTGCTCGGCGTGGTGCCGCTGGTGCTGGCCACCGGGGCTGGCGCGGCGGCGCGCCAAAGCATGGGCAGTGGTGTGTTTGGCGGCATGATTGTTGCGACCTTCGTCGCGCCGATCTTCATTCCGCTGTTTTTCAGTCTGCTGGCGCGCAAGCCCCGGCCCAGCCACCAGCATCCGCCCACTGGTAGCGCGTTACCGCTGGCACAGGCGCCGGGGGGCCAGCCATGAAGCATGCCGTAGCCTGCTTGACCGCGCTCGCCCTGCTGGCCGGTTGCGCGACCGAACCGGCCGTGACCCGAGCGGACGTGAAGCTGCCGGCGCAGTATGCGGGTGCCGCCAACAACCCCAGCGCAGCCGCCATCAGCCGTGACTGGTGGAAGCTCTACGGCGACCCGACGCTGGACGCGCTAGTTGAGGCGGCTTTGCAAGACAACGCCGACCTTGGCCTGGCGGTCGCGCGTATCGACGAAACCGCGGCGCTGCTCGGGCTGGCGCGCGCGGCGCAATGGCCGGCGCTGGATCTCGGCGCCTCAACCACGCGTTCGCGCACCAGCACCTTGAACGGCCAGCAAGTAGCGCCCGGTGGCCCCGAGTCGACAACCAACCGGCTGGTGTTGTCGTCCGCGTTCGAAATCGATCTCTGGGGCCGGCTGCGCAACGCCAGCACCATAGCGCAGGCGCAGTTGCTGGCCGCGCGACACGCGCGCGACACGGTGCGACTTGCGCTCGCCGGCAGCACAACCCAGGCCTACTTCGGCCTGCGCGCGCTGGACGCGCAACTGGCCGTCAATGCGGCCACGTTGCGCTCACGCCAGGAGAGCCTGCAATTGGTAGAACGGCGCGCGGCGGGCGGCGTGGCCTCACCGCTCGAAGTGGCGCAGGCGCGTTCGGCGACAGCGATTGCCGCCGCGCAGCGGCCCGAGTTGCAACGCCAGCGCACACTGCTCGAACACCAGCTTGGTGTGTTGACCGGGCAGCCCGGAAGCATGGTGCCAGCCGGGCCAACGCTGGGCGCGTTACCGTTGCCGGCCACACCACCGGCCGGGCTGCCCTCGGACCTGCTTGAACGCCGGCCCGACGTGCAGCAGGCCGAAGCACAGTTGCGCGCGGCGCAGGCACAGGTGGAACTGGCGCGCGCGGCGATGTGGCCCACGTTGTCGCTCACCGGCAGTTTCGGCGCCCAAAGCTCCGACCTGGCCGACCTGCTCAGGAGCGGCGCGCGGGTGTGGTCAATCGGCCCGGCGCTGCTGCTGCCGCTGTTCGACGGTGGACGCAATGTCGCGCGCACCAGCCAGGCGCGCGCCCAGGCGCAAGGCGCGGCGGTCGGCTATCAGAAAGCCGTGCAGACGGCGTTTCGCGAGACCGCTGACGCGCTGGTCGGGGCGCAACAGGGCGCGCTGCAGGAAACCGAGGTCGAGGCGCAACGCAAGGCCGCGGCCGAGACGCTGCGTATCGCGACGCGCCGCTTTGAAGCCGGTTATTCGGGCTACCTGGAAGTGCTGGACGCGCAACGCGGCGCGCAGGACGCCGAGCTCGCGTTCGTGCGCGCACGCCAGGCGCGGCTGGACGCCAGCGTGGCGGTTTTCAAGGCACTTGGTGGCGGCTGGACACCCGCGCCCGGCCAAGCCGAGTAAACGCCGGCTCAGCCGGGCGACACGGCGTCTTGTGCGCGCGCCTGACTGGGTCGGGCTGGGGCAGGTGTCAGCGCCGCGCGCCGGAACAGCCGCAGCACCCGCTGCACCAAATCGTCCACATAGGTGAACAGTACCGGAATCACCAGCAGGCTCAGGAAGGTGGAAGTGACCAGCCCGCCAATCACGACGATTGCCATCGGCGCGCGAAAGCTCGGGTCCACACCGATGCCCAGCGCAATCGGCGTCATGCCGGCGCCCATCGCAATGGTGGTCATGACAATCGGCCGGGCGCGCTTGTGGCAGGCGTCCAGCACCGCCTCCAGGCGCGTCATGCCGCGGTCGCGCCGCGCCATGATGGCGTACTCAACCAGCAGGATGGAGTTCTTGGTGGCGATACCCATCAGCATGATCAGGCCGATCATCGAGGGCATCGACAACGCGGTTTGCGTTATGAACAGCGCCAGCAGCGCGCCCGGAATCGACAGCACCAGCGCGGCCAGAATGGTGGCCGGCTGCACGAAGTCCTTGAACAGCAGCACCAGCACGATGTAGATGCACAACACGCCAGTCGCCATCGCCAGTCCGAAGCTGGCGAACAGGTCACTCATGGCTTCCGCGTCGCCTACCGTGGCCTGCGTGATACCGCCGGGCAAGTTCTTCAGGCTGGGCAGCGCCAGCGCCTGTTCCTGCACCGCGCCCAGCGGTTGCTGGTTCAGCTCGACTTCCAGGTTGATGTTGCGCTGGCGGTCGTAGCGGTCGATCTGTGCCGGCCCGCTGTCGATGGAGAAACTCGCCACGTTGCCCAGCATCACCGCTGCGCGGCTGCCCGGTACGGCCAGCCTCGAGAGCAGGTCCAGGTCGGTGCGCGCGTCGGCCACCAGCTTGACCACCACCGGCACCTGGCGCTGCGACAGGTTGAGCTTGGCCAGACCCTGGTCGTAGTCGCCCGCGGTGGCGATGCGCAGCGTCTCGGCGATCGCGGCCGACGTCACGCCCTGGTCGGCCGCGCGCGCGAAGTCGGGCCGCACGATCAACTCCGGCCGCACCAGGCTGCTGGTGGAGGTGACATTGCCCACACCCGGTATGCCACGCAACTCGCGCTCCACTACGCGGGCGTGTTCAACCAGCGCGCGGCCATCGATACTGGCCAGCACCACCACGTATTTTTCGGCCGAGCCGCCGAAGCCGACGTTCACGCGGGCGCCGGGCAACACCGCCAGCGCTTCGCGCAACTGGCCTTCAATGTCTTGCTTGCTGACGCCCTGGCGATTGCCGCGCGGTGTCATGTTGATGGTCAGCGTGGCCTTGCGCACTTCGGCCGCGCCGGCCATCGCAAACGGATCGCCGCCGGTGGCGCCACCGCCGACCGCCGTGTAGACCAGTTTCACATGCGGGTTCTGCTGCACCAGAATACGCGCCTGCTCGGCGCTGGCCAGGGTCTGCCTTAACGTGCTGCCAGGGGGCAGCGCGATGTTGACCTGGGTCTGCGACAGGTCGTCGGGTGGAATGAAGCCGGTCGGCAGCAAGGGCACCAGCGCGAACGATCCGAGCAGGAAAACGCCGGCCGCCAGCGACGTCAGGATGCGGTGCTTCAGGCACCACTGCACCCAGCGCATGTAGCGAATCGTCCATCCCGGCTCGGTATGTGGGCGCCGGGGCGGCTTGAGAATGTAGGCCGCCATCATGGGCGTCAACATGCGCGCCACCACCAGGGAGAAGAAAACCGCGATCGCCGCCGTCCAGCCGAACTGCACGAAGAATTTGCCCGGCACGCCGGCCATGAAGGCGGTGGGTAAAAACACCGCTATCAGCGTGAAGGTGGTGGCGATCACCGCCAGGCCGATCTCGTCGGCCGCCTCCAGCGACGCCTGGAACGGCGTCTTGCCCATGCGCAGATGGCGCATGATGTTCTCGATTTCGACGATCGCATCGTCCACCAGAATACCCACCACCAGCGACAACGACAGCAGAGTCACCACGTTAAGCGTGAAGCCGAACAGATACATCGCGGCAAACGTTGGAATCACCGACAGCGGCAACGCCACCGTGGCCACCAGCGTGGCGCGCCAATTGCGCAGGAACAGCCATACCACCAGCACCGCCAGCGCCGCACCCTCAAACATCAGCAACAACGAGCCGTCGAAGTTCTCCTGCACCGGGTCGACGAAGTTGAAGGCCTCGGTAAAGGTGATCTCGGGGTGTGCCGCCTTGAGTTTTTCCAGCTCGGCGCGTACGCCCGCCGCCACGTCCACCTCGCCCGCGCCACGGGTGCGTGTAATCTCGAAACCAACCACCGGCTTGCCGTTGAGTAAGGCCGCTGAGCGTGGCTCGGCCACGGTGTCGGAAACCTTGGCTACCTGATCGAGGCGAATGCGCCGGCCCTCTTTGCCAGCGCTGGCAAGCGTGATCTCCATGCGCGCCAGCTCGTCGGCCGACTGGACGGTGGCGATGGTGCGAACCGATTGTTCGGCGCCACCAATATCGGTACGGCCACCCGAGGCTTCCTGCTGGACCTGGCGCAACTGGCGCGAGATATCGGCCGCCGTGGCACCCAGCGCCTGCAGCCGGGCCGGATCGATCTCGACCCGCACCTCGCGTGTCGCACCGCCCACGCGCGACACCGCGCCGACACCGCGCACGCTGAGCATGCTCCGGGTGACGGTGTTGTCGACGAACCAGCTCAAGGCCTCGTCGTCCATGCGGGTCGATGCCACCGTATAGGTCAGGATCGGCGCACCGGAGAGTTCCATCTTGGAGATGACCGGGTCACGCAGGTCGGCCGGCAGGTCCGAGCGCACGCGCGAGACGGCGTCGCGCACATCGTCGACAGCCTGCTGGGTTGGTTTTTCCAGCCTGAACTCGGCCGTGATGTTTGCCGTGCCGTCCTGCACTTTGGTGTAAATATGCTTCAGGCCCTGCAACGTCGCGATCGAGTTTTCGATCTTGCGCGCCACCTCGGTTTCGAGTTGCGCCGGCGACGCGCCGGGGAGCGACGCGATTACGGTGACCGTGGGCAAGTCGATGTCGGGAAACTGTTGCACCTTCATGGCCTTGAAGCCCATCAGCCCACCGAGCGTGAGCATGATGAAAAGCAGCACCGAAGGGATCGGGTTGCGGATCGACCAGGCGGAAACGTTCATGGCTTTTCCTGTGTGCCGACCACGCGCACGGTATCGCCGTCAGCCAGGAATCCACCGCCAGACACGACTACACGCGCCTGCGCGGCCAAACCGTCGATGATCTCGATGCGTTCGCCCAGCCGCCGCCCAACCTTTATCTTGGTCTCGCTGACGCGCGAGTCCGGCCCGACGCGAAACACATAACTGAACCCGTCACGCAATAACACTGCGCTTTGGGGCAACGTCAGACCCTGCCCGGAGCCGACATCGAACTCGCCGCGTGCAAACATGCCGGCCTTGGCCGCGCCGGGCGTGGGCAGGTCGACGTACACCAGGCCGTTGCGGGTTTGCGGGTCCACCGTCGGTGCCACCATGCGCAACGTGCCCGTGAGCGGCGCGACGTTGGGCGGCGTGACAATCACGCGCTGTCCCGGCTTCAGCGCCGCCAGGTCGGTCGACGGCACCTCGGCGCGCCACTCCAGCCGGCCCTGGCGAATCATGCGAAACAGTTCCTGACCGGCCGGCAATACGGCGCCAACCGTGGCGCTGCGCGCCGAGATCACGCCGTTGTCGGGCGCCAGCACCTCGGTCTGCGCCAGCCGCAATTGCTGCACCCGGGCCATCGCCTGCTGCGCCTGGACGCGGGCCAAGGCGGTGCGCTCGACGGTCAGATACTGGTTGATCTGCTGCGCGCTCAACGCGCCCGTGGGCTGCAAGTCGCGCGCCCGTTGCGCATTGGCCGCGGCCTCGGCCAGCATCGCCTCGGCCTCGGCCAGGCCGGCGCGCATCTGCGCTATATCCGCCAGTACCGTCTCGGGCGCGAAGACGGCCAGCAGTTGGCCGCGCCGGACCACGTCGCCCACGTTGACCAGCACCTGCGCCAGCCGCAGGCCATTGGCCTCGGTGCCCACGCTGGCCTCCTGCCAGGCGGCGATGTTGCCATTGGCGGCAATACGCAGCGGCAAGCTGGCGCTTTGGGCTTGCGTGACGGTGACCGTCAACGCTGGTTTGACCGCTGCGCTGGCGGGTTTCTTGTCGTCGGCGGCGCGCGCACTGGCTGCCATTAACACGGCCGCCGAAACGCCGGCGCTGGCCAGCGCAAGCAAGAGAGTTCTGAAACTATTTTTCATGGTGTGGCGGACAAACAGGATGGGACAGCAAGGGCGCCAGTTTGCCTCGGCGCAGCAGAGCGGGTTGATCAGTTAATACTTGGCGCATTTTGCCGTGGGTTGTCGCAAGCGCAGGCGCTTGCCGTACATCTGGGACAATCCGCGCATGAAAGTCTTCCAGATCGAGAACGATTGGGGCATGGAGAACCTCAGGCTCTCCAGCCGTCCAGACCCCAAGCCTGGCCCCGGTCAGGTGCTGCTGCGCATGAAGGCGGCCTCCCTCAACTACCGCGACCTGGTGGTGCCGTCCCGAGGCTACGGCTCGTTTACCGGCAATCTGCCGCTGATACCGATATCCGACGGGGTTGGCGAGGTGGTCGAAGTTGGCGCCGGCGTGACGCGCGTGCAGGTCGGCCAGCGCGTCTGCCCGATGTTCAACCAGCACTGGATTTCCGGCGAGCTAAACATGGAACGTATCGCCAGCGGAACGCTGGGCGGACCGATCGACGGCACCATGACCGAGCTGATGTGCCTGTCGCAGCAGGGCGTGGTGGCGGTGCCGGAGCACCTATCGGATGAGGAGGCCGCCACCCTGCCTTGCGCCGCGCTCACCGCCTGGAGCGCGCTGGTTACCTACGATCGTCTCGGCCCGGGCTCGCGCGTGCTGGTGCAGGGCACCGGCGGCGTGGCGTTGTTCGCGCTGCAGTTCGCCAAGCTTTTGGGCGCGCATGTGACCATCATCTCTTCCAGCGACGAGAAAATCGCGCGCGCCAAGGCCATGGGTGCGGATGCCGCCATCAACTACCGTTCGGTACCCGAGTGGTACAAGGCCACGCGTGAAATCACCGGCGGCAACGGCTACGACCATATCCTGGAGCTTGGCGGAGAGAAGACACTGGCGCAGTCGCTGCGCTGCGTGCGCCCGGGCGGCACGTTGTCGATGATCGGCGTGTTGTCTGGCGGCGCGATGAGCGCTCCGCTGGGTCTGGTCGTCACGCGGCAAGTGCGCCTGCAGGGCATAACCGTGGGCCACCGCGACGGTATGGAAGCCATGCTGCGCGCCATCGGCCAACACAAACTCAAGCCGGTGGTCGATCGGGTTTTCAAGTTCGAGGAACTCAAGCAAGCCATGGCGCACCTCGAAAGCGGTGCGCATTTCGGCAAGATCTGCATCCGGCATTGAGGCCGTGAATGCCGGGGTTCAGGCCAATCGTGCCTGGCCCAACAACGCCGCCGGAATCCGCAACGCGCTGGCTATTGCAACCTGCGGTGACAAACCTTGCCCTCGGGCGGCCTTCCGGACTACCATGGCCCATGAGCGTGGCAACTTTCGCATACACGTTGTTCGAGACACCAATTGGTCACTGTGGCATCGCCTGGGGCGGGTGTGGTTTGACCGGCGTGCAGTTGCCGGAGGCGAATGAGGCCGAAACCCGCGCCCGCATGGCGTACCGATTCGCGGCTTGCGGCGAAAGTGTGCCTCCGGCGCAAGTGCAGGAGGCCATCCGCGATATTGTGGCGTTGCTGAGTGGTGCCCCCAACCAACCGGTTGACCTGTCCAATATCGAGCTCGACATGCGGGATGTGCCGCCGTTTTACCAACGTGTGTACGAAATGGCACGTAGCATCGCGCCGGGGGCCACGGTTACTTACGGCGACATCGCAAAACGCATGGGCGAGCCGCGCTCGGCCCAGGCAGTCGGGCAGGCGCTCGGTCACAACCCGTTTGCACCGGTGGTGCCGTGTCACCGCGTGCTGGCCGCCGGTGGGCGGCCAGGCGGTTTCTCGGCCAGTGGCGGGATTGCGACGAAACTGCGCCTGCTACTGATCGAACGTGCAAGCTTCAACGGCCCCGGATTGTTTGACGACCAGCCTTGAACTCATCACGGTGGAGCGGCACAAATACGCGGCAGGATTTCGCTGATGGGCCCCGACAATACGGCTGCCGCGATAACGTCAAAAGGCGTCGGCTGGGCGTTGACAATCACCACTTTCGCCCCGGCCGCGTGTGCGGCGGGGATGGCGTTGGCGACCGGATAAACCTGCAGGCTGGTGCCCACTGCCAGCAACAGGTCGGCCTCGGCGGCTACCTGCATGGCGCGCTCGATCACCGCGGGAACCAGCGCTTGGCCGAATGAAATCGTGTCGCTTTTTAGGATTCCCGCGCAGCGTTCACAGGCTGGATCCTGCTCGCCCGCCGTGACGCGGGCCAGTACCGGCAACATCGGGCCTTTCCATCCGCAGCCCCAGCAGGTGACACGGTGCATCGTGCCATGCACCTCTATCACACGCTCGCTCGCGTGCCCGGCCTTCTGGTGCAGTCCGTCAATGTTTTGCGTGATCAGCGCGTGTAACGCGCCGCGCCGTTCGATTGCCAACAGCGCCCGGTGGCCGGCATTGGGCACGGCGTTCCAGGCCGGGCTTGCGACGCGGGCGCGCCACGCCGCCTTGCGTGTGGCCGGCTCGGTTAGGTAGTTTTGCAGCGTCGCGAGCTTTTCGGCGGCTGGGTTTTTCGTCCACACCCCTTGCGGGCCGCGGAAATCCGGTATGCCGGAATCGGTCGAAATACCGGCCCCGGTCAGCACCACCACCCGCCTGGCCGCCGCGATCCAGTTGCGCACGGATTCAATGTTGCTGTGCATGCAAGCCAGGGTTCAAACGCGCGGCAGGTCGCTGTGCGACACCTCGAAGCCGTCCGCCACGTAGGCCGGGCCTTTCATCAGCCACACGATGGCGCAGCCGATGCAGACCGTCAGCGCCATAGTCCAGATGAAAAACACCACACCGATCATCACAAAATCGAACAACTGGAGTCGCCGTGCCAACTCGGGGGCGCTCGCCGCGGTCATGAAAAATCGGGCCGCAACCGACAGCGCCGCCGCCAGCAAGCTGCCCGCCACACATACCCCGGGAATCAGGCGCAACAAGCGCCACTCCAGCCCGTAAGGAGTACGCTGAAAGCCGGGAAGTTTCTGAAGCCAGTCCACCTGGAGAATCTTAACGGGCCAAGGCAATTTCTGGCGAGACCTGCATGCCAATCGCGAATTGACGCATGTCATGAACGCCGGATGTTGGCCGACGTGCAGCAGACCAGGCCGCACAGCGCTCCGGCCACTGCCCCGGCCAGGTGCGCGGCATACACCACGTTGAAACCCCAGTTCGGGTCAAACGCAATCGGTTGCGACCAGGCGTGTTCACTCAGCAGTTTGAGCCCCAACGCGGCAAATATGACAAACGACAGGGGCTTGGCGGCACCGCCAAGTGCGGTGTGTGCCCACAACACCGCCACCATCGCGTTGAGCAGGCCAGACATGCCGCGGTAAGCGGTGATTTGTGGCCACCACAACAAGGCCAGCGTAGCCAGTGGCCATGCCAGCAGCAACGCCAGCGCAGCGGCTTTGCCGGCCTGCACGGTGGCGCCAAGCACCGCCAACACCGCCAGTGCGCCCAGGTTGGCCAGCAAATGCGCGCCCGACAGGTGGGCCAGGCTGGCGGTCCACAACACCCAGGGTTGCCGCACCCAGGTGGCTGCGTTCCAGGCCAATGACCCGGAGTCGCCCGCGAACCAGACCGCCACGCTGGCCAGGCCCAGCAACAAACACAAGGCAGGCCAAACCAGGACGCCCGGTGATCGTCGCAGCGGTTGAATGGGAGGGGTCACGTGTTATCTTGCGCTGCGGCGTTGAATCTTCGAGTGGCAGTTTATGCGAGGGCCGGGATTCGTCCGCCTGCAAGTCAAAGCCTCAAACCACACACTCTAGCGGCGTACACATGGCGCAGTACCGGATCTAATGAACGACCGCATAGCCGCCCTGCCACCGACCCTGCTTGGTTATGTCTTGCGCGTCAGTGGGCGGCACCAGACCGCCCTGCTGTTGTTGTCAGTCGTTGTTTTTTTGCTCAGCGCGGTTCCGCTTGAGATTCAGCGCCGCCTAATAAACGACGCGATCCGCAACGGATCGGTGAGCGCCATCGTCTGGCTTGCGCTGGCGTATTTCGGCGTCGCGCTGCTTGAGGGTGGCATCAAGCTGGGCCTGAACATTTATCGATCAAGGGTGAGCGAAATCGCGGTGCTCGACTTGCGGCGCCTGGTATCGGCGTTGACGGCGGACAGGCTGCGGGCCGTTGATAAGTCGCAGGCCGAAGGCACGGAGATCTCGATGGTCCTGACCGAGGTGGAGCCGGTTGGCGGGTTCGTGGGGGTCAGCATATCCGAGCCCCTGCTTCAGGGCGGGATTCTTGCCAGCGTGTTCGGCTACCTGGTTTTCCTGGAGCCACTGTTGGCCATGTTGTGCGCTGCGGCGATTTCGCCGCAACTGGTGTTTGTTCCGATGATGCAGCGCGCGATCAACCAGCGTGCGGCTGAGCGCATCGAAACCTTGCGCGGTGTTGGCGCAAACATCGTGGGCGCGCAATCCAGTGGCGTTCAAGCCATCGCGGCACAAGAAGGCCGCATCGAGCAGGTGTTTGCATTGAACATGGGAATCTTCAAGATCAAGTTCGCCATGAATTTCGTCATGAACCTGTTGCACCACCTGAGCGTGGCCACTGCCCTGGGTGTTGGTGGCTACTACGTATTGCAGGGACGCATCGAGGCCGGGACGGTGGTGGCCTTCGTATCGGGCATCGGCAAGCTGAATGACCCGTGGGGTGACCTGGTGAACTGGTTTCGTGAAATGACGGCGACCAAGATGCGTTATCGCCTGCTCGCAGATGCCATGGGTGTGCTTGGCGGTGGCACGCGGGCCGCTACTTGATCAGCCCCTGCACCTGCCGGAACATCGCATGTTCGGCCGTGCGCAGCCATTCAAAGGCCACCATTTCGGTCGTCACCAGTTCGGCGCCGTTGCCGGCCAAACGGTCGAACGCCGCGTCGCGGCTGCGCTCG
>JANNGR010000499.1:0-6579 GCA_031403955.1 Betaproteobacteria bacterium | reverse complement strand
TGGCCAGCACTAAGCCGCCGCCTCCAACCCATTCCTGAAATGTTCGCGCATGGTGCGCGCAGTGGCGCTCGCATCGCGCGCCGTCAGCGCCTCCATCACGGCGCGGTGTTCGCGCAGGGACTGCTCGATACGTCCCGATTTGAGCAGCGAGTTGTGGCGGTTGAGCTTCATTACCTTGCGCAGGTCGGCCACCGTCTGCCGGCACCAGCGGTTGTTGGCAATTTCCAGCAGGCGCATGTGAAATTGTTCATTGATCTTGAAGAAGCCCTCGCGGTCCTCCTGGCCCGGCAAAGCGGCGGCTTCGAGTTGCTGGTGCAGATGCTGAAGTTCGTCCATTTGCGCCGCGCTGGCCTGGGTTGCGACGACGGCTGCCGCATCGGATTCGAGCAGACTGAGCAGGTGGTACACCTCGGCCAGATCCTGCTCGGAGACTTCGGTCACATAGGCGCCACGTCGTACCTTCATGGTCACCAGGCCTTCGGTGGCCAGTACCTTGAGTGCCTCACGCAAGGGGGTACGGCTGATTCCGTAGGCCGCCGCGATTTTTAGCTCGTCGATCCAGCTGCCGGGGGCCAGTTCTCGACTGAATATGCGCTGGCGCAGCGACTCAGCCACCTCTTCATAGAGGGCACGCGGGGCTAGGGAGACGGCGGACATGGGGCAGGAATTTTTGCGATTGTAAGCTGCGATGAAGATTTTGAATCAATAATTATGAATAACGTACACTCGCTGCCAATCAGCAAGCTTTGCACCAACATCTAAAAACGGAACCGCGCCATGAGCCAACAGCCAACCGGAAACCCAGCGCACCAGCATGAAGACCGGTTTGCGCACAGCAATCTGGATGACTGGCGGCGCGCCGCTGCCAAGTCGGCTCCCAACGGCAACCTGGATGGTTTGACCTGGCAAACGCCAGACGGCATTGCCGTCAAACCGCTGTACACCGCAGCGGACACCCACCACCTGCCGCATGCCAACACGCTGCCAGGTTTCGAGCCCTACCTGCGCGGCCCGCAGGCCACCATGTACGCCGTGCGGCCCTGGACCATTCGCCAATACGCCGGTTTCTCGACCGCCGAAGAATCCAACGCCTTCTACCGCAAGGCGCTGGCGGCCGGCGGGCAGGGCGTGTCGGTGGCGTTCGACCTGGCCACCCACCGCGGTTATGACAGTGACCATCAGCGCGTCACCGGCGACGTCGGCAAAGCTGGCGTGGCGATCGACAGCGTGGAGGACATGAAGATCCTGTTCGACCGGATTCCACTCGACAAGGTGAGCGTTTCCATGACCATGAACGGTGCCGTTCTGCCGGTGCTGGCCGGTTATGTGGTAGCCGCCGAAGAGCAGGGCGTGCGCCAGGATCAGTTGAGCGGAACGATCCAGAATGACATCCTGAAGGAGTTCATGGTTCGCAACACCTATATCTACCCGCCCGCTCCGTCGATGCGCATCATCGGCGACATCATCGCCTACACCGCGCAGCACATGCCCAAGTTCAACTCGATCAGCATTTCGGGTTACCACATGCAGGAAGCCGGCGCGAACCAGGCGCTGGAGTTGGCTTTCACGCTGGCCGATGGCCAGGAATATGTGCGCACCGCGATCGCCAAGGGTATGGATGTCGACGAGTTCGCGCCGCGCTTGAGCTTCTTCTGGGCCGTCGGCATGAACTTCTATCTGGAAGTCGCGAAGATGCGCTCCGCACGCCTGTTGTGGTGCCGGATCATGAAGGGTTTTGGCGCGAAGAATCCCAAGAGCCTGATGTTGCGCACGCACTGCCAGACATCGGGTTGGTCGCTGACCGAGCAGGACCCCTACAACAATATAGTTCGCACCACGATAGAGGCGATGGCGGCGGTGTTCGGCGGAACGCAAAGCCTGCATACCAACAGCTTCGATGAGGCGATCGCGCTGCCGACCGAGTTTTCCGCGCGCATTGCGCGCAATACCCAGTTGATCATCCAGGAAGAAACCCATATCGCGCATGTAATCGATCCCTGGGCCGGCAGCTACATGATGGAAAAACTGACGCAGGACATGGCCGACGCGGCGTGGAAAATAATCGAAGAGGTTGACTCCATGGGTGGCATGGTCAAGGCGGTGGACAGTGGCTGGGCCAAGCTAAAGATCGAAGCCGCGGCGGCCGAGAAACAGGCGCGCATCGACTCGGGCAAAGATGTGATCGTCGGCGTCAACAAGTACAAGCTCGCGACCGAAGACTTGATTGAAGCGCGTGACATCGACAACATGGCGGTGCGCGACGGCCAGATCAGGCGCCTGCGGGCGATCCGTGCCACGCGAGACAGTACTGCGGTCGCCGCCGCGCTGCAAGCCCTGACCACGGCAGCCCACGACGACACCGGCAACCTGCTGGAGTTGTCGATCAATGCCGTGCGCCTGCGCGCCACGGTAGGTGAAGTCAGTGACGCGCTGGAGAAGATCTTCGGGCGCCACCGGGCCGATACCCACAAGGTCACGGGTGTGTACGCAGGCGCCTACGATTCAGCATCCACCGAAACGCAAACCATGCAGTTCTGGGAATCCCTGAAGGCCGAAATCCAGGCGTTTGCCCAACAGCAAGGGCGCCGGCCGCGCGTATTAATCGCCAAGTTGGGGCAAGATGGCCATGACCGCGGCGCCAAAGTGGTTGCGACTGCCTTCGCCGATTTGGGTTTTGACGTCGACATCGGCCCGCTGTTCCAGACCCCAGAGGAGTGTGCGCGCCAGGCGATTGAAAACGATGTACACGCGGTCGGTGTGTCGACCCTGGCCGCAGGCCACAAGACGCTGGTGCCGGCCATCATTGCGGAGTTAAAAAAGCAGGGTGCCGACGACATCGTGGTGTTTGTCGGGGGCGTCGTGCCGCGTCAGGACTACGCGTTCCTGCATGAAGTCGGTGTCAAGGGTATATACGGCCCCGGCACGCCGATTCCGGCTAGCGCCAAGGACGTGCTGGAGCAGATCAAACTGGCGCTGGCTGGCTGCCTGAAACGGCAATGGTTGAAATGGAAAGAGTTCCAACAGAATTTGTGTTGCAGCATTTTGGTAATACATATCGGAGTTTGTCATGACCATTTCTGTTCGTATGGATCCGTTGTTGGAAAAAGAGCTAGAGCTCGCCGCCAAACGCCAAGGAGTGACCAAATCGCAATTCGTGATTGACGCGGTGGAGCACGCGTTGGGGCGAAAGCATTCATTTAATCTGATGCTGCAGGTGAAGGCTGAGGAGGAAGCGGCGGGTACGGCCCTGATGGAGGCGTTCCAGGGGCAGGAGCAGTCCTATGAAACTGAGGAATCCAGGGCCAATTTGGTCGCCAGGCTTTCGGAGAAGCATGGTGCGGGCCGCACTGGTTGAATCCGGGCCGATGGTCGCTGTATCTAGTTTGCATCAAACCGAAGCGGAACGTTGCCAAATCCTGTTTGCGCAGGCATCCAGCGTTACACCGAAGCTCCCAAGACAAAAATGGATTTCGCTGACGCCTCAATCGTCTGGCTTGCAACGGACACCGGCGTGAACCGCATCATGACCCTGGATTTGCGTGACTTTTCCCGTTACCGGCTGCCCGATGGGCGCGCCTTCGAAATCTTGTGACGTCGATGCACGGATACACGGGTTTGGTTGAAGCGATTTTGCATCGGCAAGCCACGGCGCAACGCCGGGCGATTGCCAAGGCCATCACGCTGCTTGAATCGACCCGCGCCGATCACCGCGCTCAGGCGGATGATTTGCTCACTTCGCTGCTTCCACATACGGGCCAATCGTTCCGGCTCGGTCTTTCCGGTGTTCCCGGCGTTGGCAAGTCCACGTTCATCGAGCTGCTGGGTTTGTTTCTGATTGAGCAGGGTCACCGGGTCGCGGTGTTGACGATTGACCCGTCGTCCAGCGTCTCGGGCGGCTCCATCCTGGGCGACAAGACGCGGATGGAAAAGTTGTCGGTGCACGAGCGTGCCTACATCCGGCCCAGTCCGTCCAGCGGCACATTGGGCGGCGTGGCGGAGAAAACACGCGAAGCGATGTTGGTCTGTGAAGCCGCGGGTTACGACATAGTGATTGTCGAGACGGTTGGTGTCGGTCAAAGCGAAGTTGCGGCGGCCGGCATGACCGACATGTTTGTACTGATGCAGTTGCCCAATGCCGGGGACGAATTGCAGGCGATCAAGAAAGGCGTGATGGAGTTAGCCGATCTGGTGCTGATCAACAAGGCCGACCTGGACGCGGCCGCGGCCACCCGTGCACAGGCCCAGATCACGTCGTCGTTGCGCTTGCTGGGGCAGCAGGGCAACCCGGCCACCGCCCAACACGACGAATCGATCTGGCATCCGCGGGTGCTTCAACTCAGTGCTTTGCTGGGGCAAGGGGTGGACCAGTTCTGGAGCGCGGTAGTTGCCTTCAGAAAGCTGCGCACAGCGAATGGAGCAATCGCGTCGCGGCGCAGGCAACAGTCGCTGGCATGGATGTGGGAGCGTGTGTTGGCTGGTCTGCGCCAGGCCTTCCGGGAAGACCCACTGGTAAATGCCCGGCTGGCCGCAATTTCCGCCAGCGTCGCGCAAGACGAGATGGTCGCGTCCACTGCCGCGCGTGAGTTGCTCGCCTTGTTCGGCCAGTCGCGCGGGCGCTCGCCTGCTCAGCCGGACCGCGCGGGAGCCTGCAAGTGATCTCACCGGAATCGATAGCGCGCATCGAGGCGTCCCCGGTCTGGCGCGCAAAACGCATCGAAGTGTTCGACCTGCCGGAAGCCAAGGTGCTGGTCAAAGGCCAACGCCCTACCCGTGGCCCCGGGCCACACCGCTTGATGAATTTGCTCACCTGGCTGGCCGGCGTGCCCTACCTGAAGGCGGTTCCGGTGCATGGCGGCGCGCGTTCGCAGGACATCGAGATCAAGCGCTTGCGCGTCTTGCGTGCCGCCGGCATCGCGGTACCGCAAGTGCACCACGTGGGACGCGATTATTTTGTGATGGCCTATCTGGGGTCCAACGATCTGGCGCGTACTCTGCGTGAGCAGGGATTCAAAGCCTTCGGTCTGTGGCGGGCGGCGCTGGAGCAGTTGCTGCACGTACATGCCCAGGGTCAGTATCTGAGCCAGTGTTTTGCCCGCAACATAATTGTTTCGAAGTCGTTTGAAGGCCTGATCGACTTTGAGGACGATCCGCTGGAAGTCATGAGCCTGGTCGAGGCCCAGGCACGTGACTGGCTGATTTATCTACAGTCCACGCTCCTGAACCTGGCGCCAGACGCACCACAGCTTGACGCCGCACTGGGGTCGGTGCTGGAGCGTGAGTCCAAACCGGTGCGCGCGGTATTGCGCCATGCGGCAAGGCGCCTGGCGTGGCTACGCTGGTTACCGACCGAGCGCAGGATCTGGGGCAAGGACTTTGTCAGCCTGCAGGCGGTGGCAACGGCCTTGTACCGGCAGCATTTTCCTGACCCTGGCTAACACCATCACCGGAGACTATTGATGCACGAAATCCTTCAGCAACTCGAAGCCAAGCGCGAGCAGGCGCGTATGGGCGGCGGCGCCGGACGTATTGAGGCGCAACATCGCAAAAGCAAACTAACGGCGCGCGAGCGCCTCGAATTGCTGCTCGACGAAGGCACATTCGAGGAATGGGACATGTTCGTCGAGCACCGTTGCGTGGACTTCGGCATGCAGGAGCTGAAGATTCCCGGCGACGGCGTTGTCACCGGTTACGGCATGATCAACGGCCGGCTGGTGTTTGTATTCAGTCAGGATTTCACCGTGTTTGGGGGAGCGCTCTCCGAAGCACATGCCGAGAAAATTTGCAAGGTGATGGACCAGGCGATGACGGTCGGAGCGCCGGTAATCGGTTTGAACGACTCGGGTGGTGCGCGCATTCAGGAAGGCGTGGCTTCGCTAGGCGGTTACGCCGACGTGTTCCAGCGCAATGTCATGGCCAGTGGGGTGGTGCCGCAGATCAGCATGGTCATGGGCCCGTGCGCGGGCGGGGCCGTGTATTCGCCGGCGATGACTGACTTCATCATCATGGTCAAGGACAGCTCCTACATGTTTGTCACCGGGCCCGAGGTGGTGAAGACCGTCACACACGAGGAGGTGACGGCCGAGGAACTGGGCGGCGCGTTGACCCACACTACCCGAAGCGGCGTGGCGGACCTGGCGTTTGAAAACGACGTTGAGGCGTTGCTGATGTTGCGCCGCCTGTACAACTACCTGCCGCTGAACAATCGTGAGAAGGCGCCGATACGAAAAAGCGGCGACCCGACGGATCGCGTCGATCTGAGCCTCGACACGCTGGTGCCGGACAACGCCAACAAGCCGTACGACATGAAGGAGCTGATCGTCAAGACCGTCGACGACGGCGACTTCTTCGAGCTGCAACCCGACTACGCCAAGAACATCGTGATCGGCTTCGGCCGCATGGATGGGCAGGCCAATAAATACGGTAACAGCATCCCCTAGTTATCTGTCTCATTCGAAAACAATGAAAACCCATTAATACAACCCAGTCCTATCAGACTCTAGAAGATCCTTACAGATGAGAAAAGCAACGTTTTGAAGGAAAGGGAGAGACTCTTGAGAGTTGCTGAGGGCATGAACAGAC
>JANNGR010000498.1:0-1557 GCA_031403955.1 Betaproteobacteria bacterium | reverse complement strand
AGCGGCACGGTGAATTGCTGAAAGCGGTTCAGCTCGGCTTCCTGGGCGCGCCAGTCGAAGCCCGTGCACCAGTGCTCGACCAGAGCCCTCATGTAGTCGACGCTGGTGCCGGCCGCCCAGGGCTGCTGATCCAGTGGCTCGTCAGGCCATCGTGTTCGCGCAAGACGTTCGCGCAAGTCATCGAGCACAAGATCGGTGATCCGTAGAGTGAACGGTGACGGTGCAGCGGCTAATTTGTGCATGGCTTCTTTCTTCAGGTCTGACTCGTGTTTGAAACTCGTCTGCCGTCGGCGATGTTCTGTGATGCAACACCACCCACACACCCGATGGTCGCGTGCTGCGTCGTTCAGTCATCTTGGCCGCCCGCATCAAAGTCCAGGGGCGAGGTCGAGACTATGTCGCGGCTTTCCGGCCAGAGTATGAACCTGTTTGCCTGGGGGTTGGGTTGCGTGTGATCAGGTCCAGGCACAAAACCTTGCTGCATGCGGATTTCCGGACGATTCGCCATCACGCCTGCCGCCGGGCCCATCGGCAACGACGGAGTTTTACTTTTGCCGTCACATTCAGAAAATACTTGCTTTCCACTTGCGTCAACCAAACATCGCCAAGGCGGCAAAGTCACCCGCCAACAGCTTCTTACTCTCTTGATAGCCAAACCAGCCTTCAATCAGGCTGGCGTAGACGCGACGAAAATCCGTCGTGTGCGCAACATTGCCGTCGGCGTCCAGCTCGGTCAGGCTCGGCGGCTTGCCATAATGCCCACCCTTAACGGGCTTGCCGATCACATACATATGGTTGGCCGTGCCATGGTCGGTGCCAAGACTCGTGTTCTCCGCTGCGCGCCGGCCAAATTCAGAAAACACCAGCACGGTCACATCGTCGGCGCGGCCGATGCGCGCCATGTCCTGCATAAATCCAGACACGGCATCTGACACATAAGTCAGCAGGCGCTGGTGCAGTTCACTTTGCTGGACATGGGTGTCAAACGCATTGTGTCGATAGGCGGTGTAGTACAGCCGGGTCGGCAAATCAGCGGCGATCAGCGCGGCAACCTTGGGCAGATCGACTGAAATAAGGCCGTAGTCGACCGGGGTTTTATAGCTGGACCATGCGGCACGCACAAGTTGCGATGCCTCGCGTGCACTGTTGGCGACGCTGTCGAGATAGCGTTGCGATTCATTGCCTGGCGCCGTACGCGGTGGCGCGGCGTCCAGCAGCGGACGGCTCTGGTACAGGCCCTTGCGCCTGAATCTTTCGGGGTCGTCAAACACCACCGGTACATGGCGCTCGGCGCGCACGGCCAGCGACTGGCGCTCGTCGATATTGACCAAAAAATTCGAGGTCAGTGCCGGATCAATTGCGTCAGCCAGTCGCCCCAGCCAGCCATAAGGCTCGCCGCTGTTGGGCGCCCCGGTGTGCCAGTACGCCATCGAGGTGAAATGCGAAAACGACGGTTGTGCATAGCCGCAGCCATGCACGATGGCCATCTTGCCTTCTTTATAGAGCCGCTCAAACCCCGCCATGCCGGGGTTGAAGCCGAATCGGTCGTCGATCTTG
>JANNGR010000497.1:0-4575 GCA_031403955.1 Betaproteobacteria bacterium | reverse complement strand
CACCAGCGCGATGCGCCGGGCCAGCGCCGCCACCAGCGCGCGCGGCGTGAGGTTGTTGGGGCGCAGTGGGTGCCCCTGGTGCTGCAGGCGCAGCGGCGTGTGGAAGTGCAGCGTGAAACCCGATGGCGGCGCCGCGCCGGCGTCATCGAGCAGGGGCACGTTGATAGTGGCGTTGTGCTCCAGCAGCGTCGGCGCATTGGCTTGCCAGATCGGGTGGGCTGCACCGCTGGCGTCGAGCCAGTCCACCGTGTGCAAGTCGGCCGGGGCACGCTCACGCGTCAGGCCCTGGGCCAGCGCGCGCTGCCACGCAAATACGATCAACGCCAACTGCGCGATTGCCGCGCCCGCCAGCACCATGTGAAAAACCAAAACATCACCTGAGCGCAGGTCGGCCGGTGCCAGGTCGGTCGTGGCCAGTGGCGGCTCCATCACATACGCGTTGGGAATGTTGCTGAACTTTTGCAGCTCGTGCGTTGGCGGCGGTGGGGCCTCGAAAACGCGTGTGTAGGGACAGGTGTTCAACAACGGGCAGCCTCCGCAGGTGGGCTGGCGCGTCATACACGCCACCTGGCGCAGCGACGCGCCGAATTGCCCGCGCAACAGCGAACCCGCATAACCCGGCAGGCGCACGCCGGCGCGCATGACGGCGCTGAAGCGGTAGCGGGCCAGGGGCAGAACGGTTGGCACAGTCAATCGGAACCGGGACGCATGCAGCGGATCTCCAGGCCCAGTGGCTGCGCCATTGGCATCCAGGAACGATCGGCGGTGAGAACCCGCGCCATGAGCCGTTGTGCCACCGCCAAACACAATCGGTCACCCAATCTCAGGCCCAATTTGCGCGTTTGGGCACGCATCCAGCCGGCCTGCACACCATCTTCAGCCTTGATGTCAATCACGACATAGTCCAATTCAGCCAGTATGGCCTGAACGCTCTGCGCGCTAACGCCACGATCAAGCGACTTGGCGATGATCTCGCCCTGATTGGCCGCGGTCACCACACAATAGCGCGATTGCAACGCCTTTTGAACCAGCACGTCACCAGGCTCCCCCTGCAGAAAAGCGATGATGGCCGAAGCATCCAGGACGGTGGACTCGGTCATTCGGTTTCAGACGCCGCTCGGCGCTCCGCGATTAATTCGTCCGCCAGTGAAGGCGCATGCCTGGGTACAAACTCTTGAAACCGGGCTTGCGCCTTTCGCAACTGTGCCCGCCGTGTGGTCGCGATCAACTCACCATCGCGCGCGGTCCAGATTAATCGATCGCCGTCCTGAATATCCAGCGCGCGACGCAGAGCAGCCGGAATGACCACTCTGCCATTGGATAAACGCGATACTGACTTCATGGCAAATTTCCATTGATTTGACTGAACGCCATTGTCACGAATCGTGAAACAAATTGCCATATTGTTTGACGGTGGCGATGGCGTAGCGGGCCGATGACATCGGATCGCAAGAACGTCATGGCCGCAGGGCATTTGTCAGTAGCTGGAATACGCGGTGGTCGGCCGCCTTCAGCAACTGTTCGCGCGCATGGCTGGGCAGGAAGCAATGTACGAAAGCCTGTCGCATCAACGCCAGGCATTCCCACAACGACAAGCCACCCTCGCACATGCGGGCAGCGGCAAGGTATTCGCCGGCCAGTGTGGTGCGGCAGATGCCGGGGTTGTCGGTACACACCGTCATCGGCAAACCGCCATCCAGAAACTGGCGCAGCGGGTAGCGCGGCTGACCCTTTGATGCGGGGAATTCCGGGTCGCAAAAACCGACCACCTCGCGGTTTGAACTGGGGCACAGTTCGAGACAGATACCGCGATCGCGAAAACGCGCCGCCAGCTCAAGGTGATCGGCCAGCGTGAGACCGTGGCCGATGCGGTCGGCGTGCAGGTGGTAGGCGGCTTGCCAGATGTTGTGCGCGCTTTCGCCTTCGCCGGCATGGATGGTGATGGGAGTGCAGGATGCAAACGCCGGCAGGAAACCTGACGCCAGACTGGACGGGTCTTGCGTGCCTTCATCACCAGCCAGATCCAGGCCGAGCAGAAAGCCCGCAAGCCGGCTGCGCGCGGCGATGGCCTGTTGCACTACGGCAGGCAGGCCAGGGCGTTGGCGACGGTCCAGGATCCAGATAAATCCGATGCGCGGTGCCTCGGTGAAATCCTGCTCGTGCCCCTCAGCGCCAGTGCATGCACCAGCCGACTCGAGCGCGCGACGGAGCTCCAGCAGAAAACCGGCCGGGTCGCGCGGGCGATATTTGTGCGGGCTGCCGCGCAGTTCCAGGTAGCTCAGGCCCTCGGCGCGGGCCTGGTCCACGATGGCCTGGGCGTATGGCGCAATGGCCGCGCCGTGACCCAGCAGCGCGGAGCCGCTGAGTTCGCCTGGGCGCTCATAGGCGGCGAAGCCATGGGCGGAGTTTTTCAGTGCGATCCGAGGTTCGGTAACCTCAAACAGGTTGTGCCGCAGTTGCCCGTCGCTGGCGTGCAGCAACAAGGCGCTGGCGTGCTCACAACGCAATGGGCCCTTCAGGCTGCTGGGCCAGTCCCATGGCCACTGCGCTTTGGCCAGCAGTTCACGCACACGCCGCATACACAACGACCGGCGCTCATGGTCCAAACCCGACCAGATGACCTGCGCCACCTTGCGCTGCGCGCCCAGGTCCAGACAGCCACCGAGGTGGCGGTGCAAGTCGGCCTTGGGCAATACCTTCAACCAGCCCGCGTGGTCTTGCGCCAGCCGGGTGTCGCGCAAACGGGCGATACGTGCTGGCGGCAACCGGTACAGGCTGCGCCAGTTCTCCAGGTGCTCGGTCTGTGCCACCTGCGCGAGGAAGTTGCCGAGCAACTGGCTGCTTTCTTTTTGGCGGCGCTGCAATTCTTGATGCAGGTTGTTGCCAGTTGGCGATGCCGGCCACGCGCATGGCTGATCCGGCAGCGCCATCGGCAGCGGGAATGCGGCACTGGTAACGCTGTGGCCGTCCAGCGGAATGTCGAGCAACTCATTGCGCTGGCCAGTGCCCGCCACCAGCGGGGTGATGGCCTGCGCCAATTCGCCTGACAAGGGTGCGGAGAAAAGCGCTGGCTGCGCTGCCTTCATGGCGTCGGTACGCGCCAGCAATGCAGGTGGCAGCGGGTCCGGCCCGACCACATGCAGCCAGGCATGTGCGCCGAACAATGCGCCTGCGCTTTGCAGATCCGCACTCATGGTCTTGCGTCCGCCGGCCAGCGACAGCACCAGTTGTCCGCCCTGCCCCAAGTGTTCTGTCGCCAGCAGCACCACGCGCAGCGTCAGTTCCCGGATATGGTCGCACTCGGCTTGCGTAGCCAGTTGGTCAGTGCCGGCCGCGGTCCAGATGCGCAACGGCATCGGAGTACCAAGCTGCCGCCACCAACCGGCCAGATGCTTCAGGCTGGTCTGGGTCTGGGCGCCTTCCGTGGTGCATATCCAGAGCTCGTCTGGCGCGTGCAGGCCATGCCGCGCACGCAATTCGTCCAGCAGCCCGCGTTGTGGATGGTGCGCATACAGGTCCAGCCGCAGCGGCGCCAACCAGCCGAAGATTTCCGGGATCACGGCCCAGCTCGCTCCCAGCGTGCACAGCAAAATGTTGTTGGAGCTGGCGAGCGTCACGCGGCGGCCCGCAAGAAAAACCGCGCGGCCAAGCGGCTCCAGAGTTCGAACCGGGGGTCGGACGCGATGCCGGCAAGAGGGATGAAACCGAGTCCTTGCAGCGGTTCGTCCAGCCGCGGCGCAGGTGGGTCGGCGCTGCACCATAACGCGCTGTAGAGCACCCCGATATGCACCCGGCCGATGGGAGAAAACCGCTCGTAGATCAAACCCTGCAAACGCAGGTCGCGCAAATCGGAAGCCATGCCGTTCAACTCTTCGGCCAGTTCGCGCAACAGCGCGCGGCCCAATGTGGCTTCAGCGCAGAAGGGTTCGTCTTCGGGCGCGTCGGTAACGTCCACGTGCCCGCCCACGCCGCAGCTACAACGCCCGTCCAGCCGCGTATCGCCGCCGCTACGCTGGTAACACCATGCCTGGCCGATGGCGTTGCGCAGCACCAGGTAAGGGATGGGCTGCAAGAAAGTTTCATCGTGCTCAATATTGGCGCGCGGCTGCCACAACGCGTGCTGCAGGAAAGCCAGGTCGGTCACGGCCCAGCAGCCGGACTCGGGCAAGGCGGGTAATTGGGTGCGGGGGATGGTGAGGATCATGGTGGGAGTTGCGCGGCACCGGTCGCCGGCAGCGCGCGCGCCGTGACCCGTGCGGTTTTCAGACCGAGCGAGTTCGCGCTATTGCCAACTTGCGATTCGTGCCCGCGCATGCATCATGTCGTCGGACCGACGCCGGATGCGTGCTGATCGTCCCAGTGCGCAGAGTTATCGCCGGCACACGGCACATCGTTCCAGCACTCGTCCCGCGGGTTGTCCCAGACCTGCTCCAGGGCCGTCATCTGCGCGTCTTGCAGGTCATGCCATTCGAGCAGTTCGTCTGGCGTCAAATCCTGGCGCGCAGGTGCTGCGGGCGTGGCGGTCATGTCAGGCTCAGTCCTCTTAGAAGCAGGGCGTTGCCATGCTTTTCCACT
>JANNGR010000496.1:0-3808 GCA_031403955.1 Betaproteobacteria bacterium | reverse complement strand
TTGTGCGGTTTATCTGCTGCGGCGGGTAGTGAACGAACCGATCGCCAAGGTGGCGCGGCGTGCCGGAATATCCGCTCCACGGGTGTCGCAAATTCAGGCCGAGGCGGAACGCGCCAAGCCGCAAGGGCCGATGCGGAGGCTGTTGGATTGCTATAAGGTAAAGCGTTGACCCCTTTGTTCGCTCTTGACCCCTTTGTTCGCTCTTTGACCCCTTTGTTCGCTCTTGACCCCTTTGTTCGCTCTACAACGGCGCGCTCGAGTGCCGTTTGCTCGAATACAAAGTCATCGCCGGCAGCATGCGCAGCACGAAACCCTCTTTTGCGCGCGACAGCGGGCGTTCGTGACACGAACAATTTTCTGACGCCTACGCTGTCACGCGGTGTGGTAGCGCTCGCGCTTCGAGTGGTGCCTGGAGCCTTCGGACGACGCTTGCCGTGAAACCGGATAAAGCGTTTAATCCAATTCGCGTAAGCTGTCTCAGGGCGAATGCTGTGGTGGTTCGTGCGGATGGTCTTTTTAAGTTTGGGTTGTCCCGAAGCAGTTCAATACGGAGGTTGGCTATGAAATTACATTGGAGCGCCGTGCTTGCCGGTCTGCTCCTGGGGTGTACTGCAGAGCCCGAAGTGGCGGCTGATCCGCCTACTGTCCAGGGCCATTTCCAGTTTGGCGCGAATCGCTACGAACTGCGGCACGCGCAGGCGGTGCGCAGTCCGTACGATCCGCAGCGTCTTTGGATCCTGCTGACGAGTGCCCAGCTTTCCGCTAAGGATGCCGCTGATGCCTCGCGCACGATGAAGCTTGCGACGAGCGGCAAGCTGCGCGGCGTGCGGTGGGATGTGGACGCTGCGGCACCAAACCCTAACGAGTTGCAAGGCGCGTTGCTTCTCAGCAAGGGCGAATCTCCGGGCGGCGAGATCGTGTTCGGCGCGGCGGGTCAGAAACATTGGGAACGCCTGATCCTTAGCGACAAGCGTATGCTCGGGACGCTGCGCTATGCCACGGAAGCGCGTTCCTTCAGCGGCACACCCGCGTGGGCGCTGGAGTTGGACTTCAACGTGCCCGTCCCCAGCGCCCGGTGATAGGGTGTGTCCAGCAGGACCCGGCGATTTAGCAATGCGTAAACCTGCTGCCAACGTGACGTCCTCGCCCAACCAGCGCACGCAGCGGATCGCCGAAAGCCGCCGCTGTGCGCGCCGTCGGGCGTCAACAGCATGAGCTTCTTCCTCACCAACGCCGCGCAGCTCAGGACCGCACATCAAAGGAGATCTCATGCGCCCTTCGCACAGAGTTGCGGTCGGGACTTTGATCGTCGCAGGCCTTGGCGCCTCGGGTATGACAGGCCATGTGCAGGCGCTCCAGACATTCCGGTCAAAGCAGTCCGCCTGGTAGTGCCGTTCGGGTCGGCAGTCCCTCTGATGAGCGCGCTGCCATTCCTCAAGGATTAGCCGGCGCTCTTGGGCTCATCGCCAGCGGACAAATTATCGCCATGTCTGATCGGCGGGAACTCCTACCAAAATTTTCCGAGCGTATGGCAAAGTTCGCCAAAAGTGCGCCCTAACCCGCTAATCAACCGGACGCGCTACAGTCGGCTTCGCCTCCTTCCGCGCGCCGGTAATCAGCAACGTTAGGCCTCATCAAGCTGCCTCTCGTGTGTTGGAGGCATTGACAGCACTTCGAACCCAGTGGCACACTGCGAAGCGTCAAGGCTGTGCTGCTGACCCAAACACGGGTCGCGTACACCGAGTCATCCTTTGCGGAGATCGTCGTCTGGGAAGTCCCGCATCCTTTGGAGGGCTCGGCGCATTCGTACAAGTACCGGCTGGCCTTTGTGGTCGATGGGGTCTGCGTTCTCCGCTACGACAATGAGTCCGGTAAGGGCGACCATCGGCACACTCTGGACGGAGAAGCCCGCTACCGATTTTTGTCACTCGACAGGCTCTTCGCCGACTTTGACCGCGATATCCGGAGGTTCATGCATGAAGACCGTAATACTTGACGTCCGCACGCCTAAGGCGGCAATGGCCGACGCGCTTGCCGCTGTCAAATCGGGCAAGCCGCAGAAGTCGGCTCGTATCTCTTTCGCTACGCCGGAACTGCTTTGGCGGGTACTCACCGCCAAGAGGTGGGAGCTGTTAAAGGCGCTTTGCGGTGCAGGCCCCGTCTCGATCCGGGAGGCTGCGCGTAGAGTTGGCAGAGACGTGAAGGCAGTTCACTCGGATACTACTGCGCTGCTCCTGGCGGGCTTGCTAGATCGAACCGAATCGGGGCAGATCGAGTTCCCGTACGAAGCCGTGAAAGTCGAGTTCATGCTTGAGGCGGCATGAGGCCTATCCCGGCGCTCAAGCGGACGCGCCGCCGGCGGGCCTTCGTTACAGGTGGTGGTTCCGATCGGCCGGTGCCATCGTACGCCTCGGTGTGCGGCGCGCCGCTTAGCTCTTTCGTTATACCCTTCCAGGCAGCGGTCCCGAGTACGTGGTAATTTGATGCTTTCGGCGGAGGTAACCATGGGCGTAACCGTTAAGACTTTGGGTATAGACCGACTAGACGTCGACGAACGGCTTGCGCTCGTCGAGGAAATTTGGGCGAGCATCTGTGTCGACGCCAATGCTTTTCCCCTTACCGACATGCAACGCGCGGAATTGGATCGCCGCATTGTGGACGACGATGCATTCCCAGATGACGTAGTACCCTGGGACGAAATCAAGGCTTCAGCCCGTTCGCGCTTGGGGCGATGACACTTCGCGTAGTTTTCCGACGCGCGGCGCGGCGCGAATTCGATGATGCAGCTGACCGCTACGACGAGCAACGTCCGGGCCTTGGCGAAGAATTTATTTTCGAAATAGACCAGGCTGTCGCCAAGGCCGCAGATTCCCCAGAGCGATATCCAATTGTATTCGGCGATATTTGACGAACAGTTGCGCGCCGCTTTCCGTATTCCGTGTACTTCAGGGTTCGTCGGGATTCGATGGTGGTCCTTTCCGTATTTCATGGTCGACGCAATCCTGTCGTATGGCAACGTCGGGTATAACCATGCGTCGCAGCGGACGCGCATGAAGCCGCGCGCCGCTGAACGCAAACGTTATGGCTCCCATACCGTCGTATGGCTTTTTATGTTGCCAAGTGGTAGTCTTCGCCTATGGTAAACACTCGCTTTGATTGGGATACCGACAAGGACTCTGAAAATCAGCAAAAGCACGGTGTTTCGTTTACCCGTGCACAGTATGCCTTCGTCGATCCAAAACGCGTGATTGCCAAGGACATCACTCACAGCCAAACCGAAGAGCGGTTCTATTGCTTCGGTAAGGTTGATAGTGGCGTTATTACGGTGCGATTCACATATCGCTCGCCTGTTATTCGAATTATCGGCGCAGGTTACTGGCGCAAAGGAAAGGCAATTTATGAGCGCGAAAATCAAATACACGGATAAACCCCTTGGCAAGACCCAGGTTGTTTCCGACTTTCTTCCCTCTCCGAGCGAATTAGCTTTTCGTGAAGAAGGGGTGAAAGTTACTCTGGCTCTGAGCAAAAAAAGCATCGAGTTTTTCAAGTTTGAAGCCGCCAAGCACCACACCCAGTACCAACGCATGATCCGTCGGCTTCTTGACTCTTATGTTGACGCACAAGCCCTAACCCTGCGCTCAAGCGGGACGCGCCAAAAGCGGCGCGCCCCTTAGCTTGAACGTTAGGGCATCTAGGTATGGATGTCGTATAGCCTGGTCGGAACAAGCCAATTCACAGGAGTTTAGGCATGTCTGATACGCCGCCGCTCGAGCGACACTACGCGCCCAGGGATTTTCCCGACCGGATG
>JANNGR010000495.1:0-8544 GCA_031403955.1 Betaproteobacteria bacterium | reverse complement strand
GGTACCCTCAGACAGGGGTCGTCCTGCCAGCGGGCACTTGCGGGTTGGCTCAGTGCAATCAATCGGAGGTTCAGGGCCGCAGCACCGTGGCGCCCACGGTCTTGCGCGACTCCAGTGCGCGGTGCGCGTCGGCAGCGTCTTCCAGCGCAAAAGTCTGCGAGGCTTCACTCCGAATCTTGCCTGCCTGCACCATGCCAAATACCTCGTCGGCCATTTCCAGCATGTGGGCGCGCGGCATGATGTAGTGCATCATGGCTGGGCGCGTCAGCCATAGGGAGCCCTTGGCGGCCAGCAGCATGGTGTCGATTACCACCGGGCCCGAGCTGGTGCCATTGCTCACCAGCGTGCCGCGTGGTTGCAGGCAGTTCAGGGATGCCTCCAGCGTGTCCTTGCCGACTGAGTCGTAGACGACCGGCACGCCCTTGCCGCCGGTTATTTCCCGCACCCGCTCGACGATGTTTTCACGCGACGTGACGATGGTATGCGCACAACCGTTGGCGCGCGCCGCGGCGGCCTTTTCGTCCGAACTCACGGTGCCAATCATGGTGACGCCCATCGCACGCGCCCACTGGCAGGCGATCAGGCCCACGCCACCGGCGGCCGCATGGTAGAGGATAGTCTCACCGCCCTTGAGTGGGAACACCTGGCGAAACAGGTACTGCGCGGTCATGCCCTTCATCATTAGGGTGGCGGCGGTGCTGTCGCCGATGCCGTCGGGCAGGCGGATCAACACCTCCGCCGGCATCACGCGCACATCCGAATACGCCCCTTGCGGGCCGATCAGGTAGCCCACACGGTCGCCGACCGCAATATCGGTGACACCCGCGCCGACCGCCTCGACAACACCCACCGCGTCGCTGCCCAGACCGTTGGGCAACGGCAGCGGATAGGTGCCGGTGCGAAAGTAGATGTCGATGAAATTGACCGCCACGTAGCTGTGGCGCACGCGCGCCTGGCCGGGGCCGGGGTCACCCACCTCGACCTGCTCCATGCGCAGGACCTCGGGGCCGCCGATGCGGTCGAAACGTATCGCTCTTGCCATGAATTGCTCCTGTTTGAAAATAGTCGCAGCGACCGGATCAGATCGGGCGCTCGCCGATGATGCCCGCGCGCTCGAGCTTGCGCACTGCGGGGAAAAAGTCATCCACTGCGTAATGCTGGGTGCAACGGTTGTCCCAGATCACGACGCTGTTGGTTCGGAAGCGCAAGCGCACCTGGTATTCGGGGATCTGCGCCTGGCTGATCAGGTAATGCAGCAACTGGGCGGCGCCTGGCGCGTAGTCCTGGCCGACGCGCACGTTGGCCGCGGTATGGTAGTTGGTGAAGTGGGTGGTGAACGAGTTGACGAACAGGATCTTCTCGCCCGTCTCGGGGTGCGTTCGCACCACCGGGTGTTCGGCATCGGGGAACTGCGCCCTCAACGCAAGCCGCTTGTCGATCGGCAACGCCGCGCCAAAGCTGGCCTCTATGCTGTGACGGGCGCGCAGGCCGGCGATCCGGGCCTTGACGTGCTCGGGCAGACGCTCGTAGGCCAGCGCCATGTTGGCCCAGAGCATGTCGCCGCCGACCGGCGGACATTCGACGCAGCGCAGCACTGCGCCCATCTGCGGGCATTCGCGCCAGGTGGCGTCGCAATGCCAGGCGTTCTCGTACTGCAGGTGGCGCGAGTCGGCGCCCTTGTAGATCTGCACGAGCCCCGGATGTTCGGGATCGCTGCCGACCACGGGATGGTCCTCGAGCGCGCCGAAGCGGCGCGCGAAGGCCACATGTTCGGCCCGCGAAAATTGCTGATCGCGCAGAAACAGCACCTTGTATTTCAGCAGCAGCGCGTGGATCTCGGCGAACAGATCGGCATCATGCGCCGCGTCGCCCAGGTTTACATGGCTCAGTTCGGCGCCGATGCTGCAGGTCAGCGCTTCGACTTGGATGGCGCGCGCCTGTGTCACGACGCGCATGCCAGAGGATCGGTTGCCAATTCGGCAATGAAGGCAATGGCGCGTGGCCATTCGCCAAATCCCGACGCCGGGTTTAGATGCCCAACTTCGCCGAGGTCGACCAGACGGCTGCCCCAGTCCTGCGCCAGTTCGGCGACACGTTCGTAGCGGCCCAGCGGATCGTTGCGGCTGGCGGCGACGATGCTCGGAAAAGGCAGGCGCTCGCGCGGCACCGGCAACCAGCCGCCCGCATCAAGCTGGGCCAACGTCGGATACCCCTCGGGCATGGGCTGCTCGAAGTCGGGCGGCGCGGCCAGCAACGCGGCGCGCACCGCGCGAACGCCCGCGCCGCCGTGGCGCGCCCAGTGCGCCAGCATGATGCAGCCGCCGCTGTGCGCGACGACCAGCAACGGCGCTTGCGCCGCGGCGGCGACGGACTCGATGGCGTGCACGCGGCGCATGCAGTCCAGATCCTCGCGCCCCATCGCCGGCACCGCCAGCACCGGCCGGCCGCCGGCGCGCAACTCGGCCTCCAGCAGGGTCTGCCAATGCTGCGCGACGGCGTCGCGCAGCCCGGGCACGATCAGTACGGTGGCGCGCGGCATGGCCTGGCTCAAGCCACCTTGCGCAGGTAGCCCTGCTGACGGCCCGGCACATTGGGCGCGAAGCCGTTCTTGGCCAGCGTTTCTTCCACCGTGTCGTAGAACACGCCGATTTTGGAAATCTCGCGCGCCTGCTGTGGTGTGGCGACGGCGCGGCCGAACTCGCGCGAGGTGCGCACCAACTGCTCGATCTGCTCCACGGTGCTCATCCTCTTGGTGCGCGCCTGGTTCCAGATGTTGTCCTCGATGCCGCAGCGCACGTGCAGGCCCATGGCGATGCCCATCATGTTGATCGGATACACATTGCGCATGGAGCTTTCCACCGTCAGCACCGCGCCATCGGGCACGGCGCGCACGACGTTGGCCATGCTGTAGAGATTGGGCACGTCCATGCCGCCGCCGATGGCCACCCAGTTCATCACCAGCGGTCCCTTGTAGACGCCGCGCCGGATCAGCCGCTCCACCGAGTCGAAGCTATTGATGTTGTAGCACTGGAAGGCGCTCTGGATGCCGGCCGCGTTCAGGCGCCTGATGTGTTCCTCGGCCCAACCGGGCTGGGACGGCACGGTCATTTCCTTGTAGGCGTTGTAGACCGCCGGGTCCTCCATCGAGGTGCCCTTGATGTCGGCGTCTTCCCAGTGCTCGACGACGTTCATCTGCGAGGTGTTGATCGTCACCGTGACCTGGTCGGGCTTGGGGTCGAGCTCGGCCAGCATATGGCGCGTGTCGTCGGACAGCCACCTGGCGGCGGCGCCGTCGGTCTCGGGGGCGAAGGAGATCGAGCCCCCCACCTGGATGACCATCGCGGGCACGGCCTTGCGCACGCCGGCGATCAGCTCGTTAAACTTGGACAGGCGCTTGCTGCCTTTGCCGTCGAGCTCGCGCACATGCAGATGCAGCACCGTGGCGCCGGCGTTGTAGCAGTCGACCGCCTTCTGGATCTGCTGCTCCATCGTCACCGGAATGTCCTCAGGGAAGTCCGAAGGCACCCACGACGGCGCGTAGGGCGCGGCGGTGATGATGAGGGGCTGCTGGTTTTCGGGGTAAAGGTGTCCGTCGAGGAGGTTCATGGCGGGGCTTTCCAGGTAGGGTTGAAACGGAGAAATTCAGAATGGGACGTCGCCCATAATCCCGGCGCGCTCCATCTTGCGATGGCAGGGTGGGTAGTCCATCACGGCGTAATGCTGGGTGCAGCGGTTGTCCCACATCGCCATGCTGCCCGGCGACCAGCGCCAGCGCACCTGGTACTCCGGGATCGCTGCCTGGCTGATCAGGTACTGCAGCAGCTGCGCCGCGCCGGCCGTGGCGTCCTGCCCGTAGCGCACGTTGCTCGGCGTGTGGAAGTTGGTGAAATGGGTCGTGAAGCCATTGACGAAGAGAATCTTCTCGCCGGTTTCCGGATGGGTGCGCACCACCGGATGCTCGGCGTCGGGGAACTGCGCCTTCAGCGCGTGGCGCTTGCTCGTAGGCATTGCCGCGCCGAAGCTGGCCTCGATGCTGTGGCGCGCACGCAGTCCATCGATTTGCCCCTTGATGTGCGCCGGCAGGTTCTCGTAGGCCAGCGCCATGTTGGCCCACATCGTGTCGCCGCCGACCGGCGGACACTCGACGCAGTGCAGCACGCAGCCGAAGGGTGGCTTCTCGCGCCAGGTGGCGTCGCAATGCCAGGAGTTCTCGTAGCGGTCGTTCGGCTGCTCCGGCGATTTGTAGATGCGCACCAGGCCCGGATGGTCGGGGTCGCTACCAGCCACCGGGTGGTCTTCCAGTTCACCGAAGCGGCGCGCAAAAGCCACGTGTTCGGCCCGTGTCATGTCCTGGTCGCGCAGGAACAGCACCTTGTGTTTGAGCAGCAGCGCACGTATCTCGGCGAACAGCGCATCGTCCCGCGCGGCGTCTCCGAGCCGGACGCCCACCAGCTCGGCGCCGATGGCACATGTGAGCGGCTCGACCCGGATCGTGGTGGCAGTGGTGGCAGCCATGGTTTTCTCCTTCGGACAGGTTGGGAGGTTCTGAAATCTGAGCTTACTGGTTGAGCTGTATGTTGAAGGCCTTGACGATGCCCGCATTGCGGTCGTAATCCGTCTTGACCGACTGCGTCAACTGCGCCGAGCTCAGGCTGGTGTTGGGCTCGAAGCCGGCCGCTGTCAGGCGGTCACGCACCTTGGGCGCCGCCGCCGCCTTCAGGGTGGCAGCGTTGATCTTGTCCACCATATCGACGGGTACACCAGACGCCACTACGGTGCCCAGCCAGTTGCTGAAGTCCAGGTCGGGAAAACCCAGCTCGGCCAGGGTCGGAACCTGCGGCAGGTGGGCCGAACGCGTCTTGGCGGCCACACCGAAGGCCTTGAGCTTGCCGCCCTTGATCTGGGGCGTGGAGGTGACGATGCCGTCGAACATCACGGCGATCTGGCCGCCCATGACCTGGGTCAGCGCAGGCGGCGAGCCGGCGAAAGGAACATGCTGCAGGTCGAGTCCGGCCTTCTGGTTGAAGATCATGCCGGCGTAGTGCGAGCTCGTGCCGGCGCTGTAGGATGCAAAACTCAGCTTGCCCGGATTCGCCTTGATGTAGGCGACCAGCTCCTTGATGTCATGGGCGGCGAGATTGGGCGAACCCACCAGCACCATGCCGGCTCGCGCAATGGTGGCCACGGGCCGGACGTCCTTGAGCGGGTCGAAGGCTGTCTTCATGACATGCGGGATCTCGGTCAGGATGTTGCTGGCCGTCACCATGATGGTCTGGCCATCGTGTGGGGCCGCCATCATGGCCTGCACCGCGATGGCGCCGCCGGCACCCGGTTTGTTGTCCACGATCACGGGCTGGCCGATATCGGCCGAGAGCTGCTCGGCAACGATGCGCGCCACCACGTCCATGGTGCCGCCGGCCGGCGCCGGAACCAGCATGCGGACCGGCTTGTCGGTCCAGGCCAGAGCCAGCGGCGTGGCGACTACGGCCAGCATAACCAAGAGCAGGCAGGGCAGCAGGCGGGCTTGCAAGGGTTTCTTCATCGGTATCTCCTGTGAATGGGTGGGTCTGGCGGACCGGCGCCGGTTTTGCTGCCGATCAGGTTGGTGAGCTTATCGACGGCCCACGCAATTCGATCTATATTCTGGGACATCTAATATCTGATTTGGGACAAGCCCATGTTGCGTTCCATACCGGTAATTCGAAGCGCCAGCCTGAGCGGTTATGTGGAATTGGCGCGTTCACTGGGACTCAATCCTCAGGCGATGATGCGCAAGACAGGTCTGAGCCCGCGCTGCCTGGACGACCCGGAGACACCGATCAGTGTCATCGCGGTGCGGCAGTTACTGGAGGCCAGTGCGCAGGCCGCCGGAGTGGATGACTTCGGATTGCAGCTTGCGCGCGGCAGACGACTGTCCAACCTGGGACCGATCAGCGTCGTGCTGCGCGAAGAACCAACCGCGCGGCAGGCCCTCGACACACTGGTCCGCTACCTGCGGCTGCTCAATGCCTCACTGCTCACGCTCGTCGAGGACCATGCCGATATCGTGATCATTCGCGAAGAGTTCCTGATCGACGGAGCCGGTTCCATCCGCCAGTCGATCGAGCTAGCGGTGGGGGTCATGCATCGCATCCTGGTGGAACTGCTCGGGCCTGCCTGGAAGCCGCGTCGTGTCTGTTTCGCACACCGGCCACCCCGCGACCTGGCCAGCCATCGTGCCTTGTTCGGAATTGCACCGGAATTCAACAGCAGTTTCAACGGTATCGTGTGCGCGTCCAAGGACTTGACGGCCCGCCTTCCAACCCACGACTCCGGCATGTCGCCGTATGCGCGCCGCTTTCTGGACCAGGCCATGTCCACGGCGCATGGCAACACCATCGACTCGGCACGTCAACTGATTGCAGCGCTCCTGCCCGGAGGCCGTTGCACGGCTGACCAGGTGGCGCAACATCTCGGCGTAAACCGTCGTACCCTGCACCGCCATCTACAGGCGCAAGGAGAAACGTTCTCGTCGCTAATTTCGTCGATTCGTTCGGAATTTGCGGTACGGCAGATTCGGGATAGCGATCGTTCGCTCGGCGAGTTGGCCGAGTTGCTCGGATTCTCTGGTCCAAGCCCATTTGCATTTTGGTTTCGGCAAAAGTTCGGCTGTACGGTCTCAAAGTGGCGCAACACCCACGGTGGATGAACGGTCGTCAGGAACATGGGAGCGCTTGAAAGGAACTGCCCGGTCGACTTGGCGCATGTCCAAGCCCGGCCTCCGACCAGAAGCGGTCGTTCCAGAGCTGGTGTAGTCTGAGCGAATGACTAATAGCTCCTTCTCCGCCGAGAGCCTGCAGGAACTTCGCAATCTGGTGGGGTACGAGGACTGGCTTCTTGAGTCTGTATACAAGCTGGCGGAAGGCGAACTGTTTCCGGAGTGGCCCGACGAAGTCATCTACGAGCTAGGCGCTGCTGCGTCGGTGGTCACTGGGCATGGGGGCGCGCACATCCTGCTTGGGGATTGGCGACCGGGCTTCTTGGAGGCGGGCGCGCCACTTGTCTTCACTGCCTCGTTTAAGTTGCTCGATATGTTGTTCGAGTGGGTACTGGAGCGTAATGGTTGGCAAGCTAATTTTCGCTTTTCGCGAAAGCTTCAGCAGCTGGACGTCCCCGGCCTTCACTACCCCGCCATCCTCAGTTCACGCCCTTGGCTGATCGAGCGCCTAAAAGGACTCTATAGAGAGACCGAGCCTCTGCGGGGTACCATCATCCATTCTCGCCACTTCGAGTCAACGAATGGCACGCTTCGCGTCGCGCGCTCGAAGCGCGGTGTTGTTGGCGAAATCGTTGAGCTCGACGCTTCCGACCTTCGCAGCTTAGCCCAGCTCTCCTTCTCGGTACTCAGATTTCTCCAAGGGGACTGGGTGCTGAGCGACCATCGCGACAAAGTTCTACGCTGGCAGCTTGATCGGCTCGTGAAGCTACACAAGCTTATTCCGCTCGGACAGCAGGAGCCCCGCCATACTCGGGTTAGGTGGTATACGGATAATCCTCGAATCCAAGCCGTTGATTTAGACCGAATTCGGCGAGACCTTGAAGCCCAGAATCCCGGGCAAGACATAACGTTCGATCTCAGGGTGGTAGTGCTTCAAGGGCAGATAGCAGTCGAGGCATATCTGATCCTTCACGAACGTCTGCCCCAACTTGCGACTATTGAAGACAACTCCCTCTTCCGCTGCGATCTTCCTGCTTAGCGAAAGCTCGCGCCCGCGAACTGCTCGGGTGTTTGAGTCTGCTTTGCGTCGGCAACGGCCGCTCAGCAGTGGTGCCCGAATCACCCCAACAGATACAGCTCCACGCGGTCCGTTGTCCAGGTCGCGACTCCCGTTCCAAAAAAGTCAGCATCTTCTGTCCATACCGGGCAACCAATCGTCATGGCACAGGCAAGAACCGGCCAGTCATCGGCATCGCGCTTGGCAATTCGCTGAAGGGCTTGTTGTCGCAGGCCAGCATAGATTCCGAGTTCGAGGGGGCGAACAATTGATTCCAGAGCGTCAACAACTGCCATGGCAGCCTCACTTTTGATGCCGCGCTTCTTCAGCAACGCAGGGAGGTACTTCCGGGCATCGGCGTACGCCACGTCAGGCGCGAAGAATTTGATTTTTGTCGCATTTTCAAGAAGGAGTTCTCGCACCCGCTCACCCAACACGGCCCGAATCAGGATATTCGCATCCAAGACGATGGCCTTGTTACTCATGCCGCCGTGGGCTTTGGGCTTTTTGAGCGCCGGCTTGCCTGTTTGCGGACCGCTTTGAATTCAACGACCACCTCTTCGACATCGACGCCCTGTGCCGCAAGCAACTGATCCAAGGTTTTACTGGCCTTCTTCAGTGCCGCGATATCAGCGTCAGCGTTCCCTTGCGTGGGGATGAAGTAGCCGACAGTTTGACCGTGCCGCGTCACGGCCACAGGCGTGCTGGATGCGATGTAATCCGCCATACCGGCGCGAAATTCCCGAATGCCTACTTTTGTCGTTTCCATGGTTTTGACCTTTGTGTGCGG
>JANNGR010000494.1:0-9358 GCA_031403955.1 Betaproteobacteria bacterium | reverse complement strand
CGCTGTTTTAACGCCACACACGGCCCTGGTCGAAATCAAGGGCGAGATAGCTTCCAATGGCGAGGCCAGCGCGGACGTGGTGCTGACCGCGGTGCGCGCCGCCTTCGAGGATGAAGGCGCACTCGCCGTCGTTTTGTTGATTAATTCTCCTGGAGGCAGCCCGGTGCAGGCGGGCATCATCAATGACGAACTGAAAAGGCTCAAAGCCAAGCACAAAAAACCGCTCTACGCGGTAGTCGAAGAGACCTGTGCTTCCGCCGCCTACTACATCGCTGTATCGGCGGACCGGATTTTTGTCGACAAGGCCAGCGTGGTAGGCAGTATCGGCGTGTTGATGGACGGTTTTGGCTTCACCGGCCTGATGGATAAGTTGGGGATTGAGCGCAGGCTGATGACGGCTGGAGACAACAAGGGATTCCTCGATCCGTTTAGTCCGCAAACCGAACGGCAGCGGGTGTTTGCCCAGGCGATGTTGGATCAAATTCACAGGCAGTTCATAGACGCGGTCAAGACTGGACGCGGTAAGCGGCTGAAAGAAACGCCGGACACCTTCAGTGGCTTGTTCTGGACTGGTCAGCAGGCGATCGAGCTGGGTTTGGCCGACCAGCTGGGTAGCCTGGATTATGTTGCCCGTGAAGTCGTCAAGGCAGAGGAAATCGTTGACTACACCCGGCGCGAGAATGTTGCCGAGCGGCTGGTGAAGCGTTTCGGCGCTTCGATTGGAGACGGCGCAATACGGGCGCTGAAGTCGCTTCCGACGTTGCGCTGAGATCGGGGCCCATCGACGTGGCCCAATAGGCGCCGTGACTTTGTTTGCGGTGATGTGTCGTTGGCGCGCCTTAGCGGCCGATGGCAAACACCGCGGGGTTGCACTTACCGGGCGTCCAGGGTTCATTACGCCATTTGACGACCGTCATGCTGCGTGAATGGGCCTGCACCAGGGTCAGGCCACAGCTTACCGCCAGCCGCGTGGCAGGTGCGAGGGTTTGAAGCAGCGTCTGCATTAACGCCGTGTTGCGATAGGGCGTCTCGATAAATAGCTGGGTTTGGCCGTCTCTGAGAGCCAGTGCTTCAAGTTCACGTACGCGCTGCGCACGCGTCAGTGCGTCTTGCGGCAGGTAACCGACGAAAGCAAAGTTCTGGCCATTGAGGCCACTGGCGGCAAGCGCCAGAAGCAGCGAAGCCGGCCCAACCAGTGGAACGACGGTGAGCCCCAGGTCGTGCGCCGCGCGCACCACCGATGATCCCGGGTCGGCCACCGCCGGCATGCCTGCTTCACTGGCCAATCCAATGTCATGTCCCGATAGCGCCGGCGCCAGCAGTGAACTGGCGTCAAACTCCCCCCGGTGATCGCCCTTCTTGTGCACGGCATGGGGAAGCTGCTGAATTTGCAGCAACTGGAGACTATTGGACAGGGGCTGTAGCGTATGCACTCGCTTCAGGTAGGCGCGCATGGACTTGGCGTTTTCGCATATCCAGTATTGCAGGCGCGACGCGGCCATCAGCGTGGCCGCCGGCATTACGTCTTGCAACGGCGCCTGCTCTTCACAACCGTAGTCCAGTGGCGCCGGAACCAGGAAAAGCCTGCCAGCGGCTTGTTCCCGGCCAGGTACAAGTACTGGCGCAACGCCGGAATTGATGGCCAGGCTCATAGAAGTGTTGCGCCCGCCGAGCGCAACATGCGACAGGTCCGGATCAGCGGCAACCCGACCAAGGCGGTCGGGTCATCGCTCTCAATGGCGTCCAATAACACGATGCCCAAACCTTCGCTCTTCGCGCTGCCGGCACAGTCGTAAGGCTGCTCGGCAAGCAGATAGGCCTCAATTTCAGCATCGCCAAGCGGGCGAAAACGCACCCGCACCTGGGCCAGATCCATCTGGGCAAATTTGGTCGCTTCGCACACTACGGCGACGGCGGTCTGGAAAATTACCAACTGCCCGCTCATGCGCCGTAGCTGCGCCGCGGCAACTTGATGCGAGAGTGGCTTACCGATCGCGACCCCGCCCAAATCGGCGACTTGGTCGGAACCAATCACAATCGCTTGCCCAAACCGTGCCGCCACCACACGCGCCTTGGACATCGCAAGTCGGCAGGCTAGTTGCCGCGGGTTTTCCGCGGCAAACGGTGTTTCATCGACCTCCGGTGCCACGACGTCGAATGGGATACGCAAGCGCGCGAGCAATTCCCGCCGATAGGGTGAGGTCGAGGCCAGGATGAGTGGGCGATTCAAGGCTGATGTCATGGGCGGATTCTCTTACACTGCGGCAATGAAAAATGCGCTTGCCGCTTCCCACCTGGACATGCGCGCCTTTGCGCGGTCATCTGACCAGATGGACGGATGCGATCCATTGGCCCGTTACGGGCGCATCGCGCTGGAATGCCAGGGTCGGGGTCTCGATTCGATGGTGGTGTGGTCTGCGCGGGGCGAAATTCGCGCCGATCAGCTCGGGCAAGAGCAATTCTGGCTGCACCTGCACGCCGACGCAACCGCGCCGTTGACCTGCCAACGTTGCCTGGAGGTGGTGAACATCCGCTTGCTGGTCGATCGATCGTTTCGATTTGTGGCCGATGAGGAAGCCGCTCGGGCCCAGGACGACGAAGCGCAAGAGGATCTACTGGTGCTGGCTGGCGACTTCAATCTGCAAGAACTTGTTGAAGACGAACTTGTGCTGGAACTGCCGTTTATTGCACGGCACGATGTTTGCCCGGTGCAGGCGCCGCACGCGGCGGTCGACGCGGATTTTGACGCCAGCGCATCCGGGCGGCCAAATCCATTTGCGGCGCTCGCGCAGCTGAAGGCGGGAGATGACCGAAGCAAGAAGTAGTTGCGTTATACTCGCTGGCTTCGCGCTGGATAATGCTGGCGCATTCTGTAACCCAGCATGGCGCGTGTCGCCACACATTGGCCAAGGAGCGGATCATGGCTGTCCAGCAAAACAAAAAATCACCTTCAAAGCGCGGCATGCACCGTTCGCACAATGCCTTGGTGGTTCCCGGCATCGCCGTAGAAGCCACCACCGGTGAGACCCATTTGCGTCACCATATCAGCCCGACCGGTTTTTATCGTGGCCGCAGGGTCATCAAAACAAAATCAGAGGTCTAACAGTTTTATGATCATCGGCCCGGTGCTATCAACTTGGTAGCATCGGGCCTTTGTTTTGATGGGTGGCCGTTCGCATTCATTCAGCGTGGCAGGTGCTGATCTCCGATGACCACGATCGCTGTCGATTGCATGGGAGGCGACTATGGCCCGCAAGTCACTTTGCCTGCCTGTCGCGAATTCTTGCTGCGACAGCCGCAGGCAAACCTGATTCTCGTGGGACTTCCCGATAGCTTGAAAGGGTTTGCCGATCCCCGCGCCACCCTGGTGTCGGCCAGTGAGGTGATTGGCATGGACGACGCGATCGAGGTCGCATTGCGCCGCAAGAAGCACTCGTCGATGCGCATCTGCGTGCAGCAAGTCAAGGAAGGCGCGGCCCAAGCAGCCGTGTCGGCCGGCAATACCGGCGCGCTAATGGCAATTTCTCGTTACTTGCTCAAAACGATCGAAGGTATCGATCGCCCGGCGATTGCTACCCAATTGCCGAATGCCAAAGGCGGCGCAACTACCGTACTGGACCTTGGAGCCAACGTGGACTGCACCGCGGAGCATTTGCTGCAATTCGCGTATATGGGCGCTGCCCTGGTCTCGGTGTTGACGAATGAGCAGAATCCAACCGTCGGCTTGCTTAACATTGGCGAAGAAGTAATCAAGGGAAACGAAACCATAAAGCGGGCTGGAGAGTTGTTGCGCAAAGCGGCCGATGCTGGCGACTTGAATTTCGTCGGAAATGTCGAGGGTAATGACATCTTCAAAGGAGTCGCAGACATTGTGGTGTGCGACGGGTTTGTTGGTAATGTCGCTCTCAAGGCCACTGAAGGCGTGGCTTCGATGATCGGGGAATTCTTGCGGGCCGAGTTTTCACGCAATATCTTCACCCGGCTCGCCGCGCTAGTTGCCTATCCCGTCCTGTCCGCATTCAAGCATCGGGTGGACCATAGGCGTTACAACGGTGCCGCTTTGCTGGGATTGCGTGGCTTGGTATTCAAGAGCCATGGCTCGGCGGACGCGTTGGCTTTTGAATACGCGCTTGAGCGCGCGTATGATGCAGCCCGTAACAACCTGCTTGATCGCGTTCAAACTCGTATCGCCCATGCGACGCCGCTTCTGGCGGCCAACCTGCCGATCGCCTAGGAAGCCGGCGAGCACCTACAACACAGATGAGACGATATTCCCGAATCACCGGCACCGGAAGCTACCTACCGCCGCGTCGCCTGAGCAATGCGGACCTGGTGCTTGAGCTCGCCGGCAAGGGAGTTGAAACCAGCGACGACTGGATCGTTGAGAGAACCGGCATTCGGGCGCGGCATTTTGCCGCGCCAGATGTAAGCAGCAGCGACCTGGCCCTTGCTGCCGCGACCGGTGCCTTGCAGGCGGCCGGTGTCGAGGCAGAGGCGATCGATTTGATCATCGTTGCCACGTCCACACCGGATATGGTCTTTCCGTCCACCGCTTGCATTTTGCAGAACAAGCTTGGGGCCAATGGCTGCGCGGCCTTTGATGTGCAGGCGGTTTGCAGCGGATTTGTGTATGCACTGAGCATCGCGGACGCGATGATCCAGACCGGAGCGGCCAGCAAGGCACTCGTGATCGGCTCGGAGGTCTTCTCGCGCATTCTCGATTTCACTGATCGAACGACTTGCGTGTTGTTTGGCGATGGCGCTGGCGCGGTCGTTCTTGAAGCTTCCGATAGGCCCGGAATTCTCGCCAGTGACCTGCACGCGGATGGAAAATACGTTGGGATTCTATGTGTACCGGGCAACGTGTCTGGCGGGCAGGTGGTGGGTCACCCGGTGTTGAAAATGGATGGACAGGCGGTGTTCAAACTGGCCGTCGGCGTGCTCGAAGAGTCGGCTCGGGCGGTGCTCGCAAAAGCGGGCAAGTCAGCGTCGGAAGTGGACTGGCTGATACCGCATCAGGCTAATATCCGAATCATGCAAAGTACCGCCAAGCGATTGAGAATGTCCATGGATCGGGTGATGGTGACCGTCGATCAGCATGGCAATACATCGGCGGCTTCGATTCCTTTGGCGCTCGACGCCGGTGTGCGCAATGGCAAGATCCGACCCGGACAACTCCTTATGCTTGAAGGCGTGGGTGGCGGGTTTACCTGGGGTTCCGTGTTGTTGAATTTGTGACGCGTGTATTGAATCAACGCGGTCAGGAACCGTTTGTGTGGCAGAACTGACGACTCGCAGGATGAAACCCTTCGCATTTATTTTTCCGGGTCAGGGCTCCCAGTCGGTGGGCATGCTTGACGCCTGGGGCGACCACACCGTGGTGGCCCAGACCCTTATCGAGGCATCTGAGGCGCTAGGCGAAGACATCGGCAAACTGATTCGGGAAGGCCCCAAGGAAATTCTTGCGTTGACCACGAATACCCAGCCGGTGATGCTGGTCGCCGGTGTCGCTGCTTATCGGGTGTGGATGGCGCACACCGGTATTGCTCCGTCGGCGGTGGCGGGACATTCGCTGGGCGAATATTCAGCGCTGGTAGCGGCTGGCGTCTTGACGATGGCGCAAGCTGCTCCCTTGGTGCGATTGCGCGCGCGCGCGATGCAAGACGCGGTTGCGGTGGGCGCCGGAGCGATGGCTGCCGTACTTGGCCTGGATTCCGACAAGGTAGTGTCGACCTGCGCCGAATTGACCGCTTCGTTCGGGCGCGACTCGATCGAGGTGGTCGAGGTTGCCAATTTCAATGATCCGGCTCAAACCGTCATTTCCGGTAGCAAGGCAGCTGTTGAACGTGCTTGCGAGGTGCTCAAAAGTCAAGGGGCAAGGCGCGTTTTGACGTTGCCGGTGTCCGCGCCGTTTCACTCGAGCCTGATGCGACCAGCGGCGGAGAAGTTGCGCGAGGCGCTTGAATCGATCGAGTTGAATGCACCCAATATCATGCTGATCAATAACGTCGATGTAGCCGTCGAGGTCGAAGGTGATCGCATCCGCGATGCGTTGTTCCGGCAGGCCTTCGGGCCGGTGCGATGGGTCGAATGCATTCGGGCGCTCAAGGCGCGAGGCTTGATCACACTGATCGAATGTGGTCCGGGCAAGGTGCTGGCCGGCATGGTCGCGCGTATTGACGCAGAAATGACAGGCTTGCCGCTGTCTGACCCGGCTACTCTGACCAGTGTTCTGGCCACCTTGTCGGACGGGTCAGCATGAGTGAGTCAGCGGGTAAAGGTCAACTGGCGCTTGTCACGGGTGCGTCGCGCGGCATTGGACGCGCCATCGCGCACGAACTGGCCCGGCAGGGTTATTCAGTCATTGGCACTGCCACGACCGAAGCCGGCGCGTCGGCGATCACTGGGGAACTGGCGCCCTTCGAGGGGTGCGCCGGCGAGGTTCTCGATGTCACCGACAGGATTGCGGCGCAACCGTTGGTTGAGCGTATCGTCAAGCAGTACGGCGGACTGCAGGTGCTGGTTAACAATGCGGGCATCACGCGCGACATGCTGGCGATGCGTCTCAAGGATGAGGACTGGGACGCGGTATTGGACACCAATATCAGTGCGGTTTTTCGCATCAGTCGCGCCGTCATCCGCACCATGATGAAACAGCGCTACGGACGGATAATCAACATCACGTCAGTGGTCGGTGCGTCCGGAAATCCGGGTCAAAGTAACTATGCGGCGGCTAAAGCCGGTGTGGCGGGGATGACCCGTGCGTTGGCACGCGAACTGGGGTCTCGTGGAATCACAGTCAATTGTGTGGCGCCAGGTTTCATCGAAACCGATATGACGGCGGGCCTAGCAGCCGACCAGCGCAAGTCTTTGTTGGAGCAGATTCCGATTGGCCGCTTGGGCCGGCCTGATGAGGTCGCCCATGCCGTCGCTTTCCTGGCGTCAAAGCAGGCGGCCTACATTACCGGCCAGGAGCTACATGTCAATGGTGGCATGTACATGTAGCGATTGGTCAAGATTCAAAGCCGGATTATCCGTTCGGCGGCGGCTCAGCTTGCCCGATTGATCTGCGAGCCAGCTAAAATCACGGATTCATTCACAACCCTTCGAGGGACCCCATGAGCGATATTGAAGCGCGAGTCAAGAAAATAATTGCAGAACAACTCGGAGTTGAAGAGTCACAAGTCACCAACGCAAAAGCCTTTGTGGCGGACCTCGGCGCTGATTCCCTGGATACGGTTGAGTTGGTGATGGCCCTTGAGGATGAGTTTGGAATTGAGATTCCGGATGAAGACGCCGAGAAAATTACGACGGTGCAAAACGCGATTGATTACGCCAATACCCACCAGAAGGCAGGATAGTTCAGGCGCAGCCTTCCTAACCGTTGTGGTGCGTCAGAGGACGCATGAGGCTCCTGACCAGTTGTAATGCCAAACCCGCCTCCTCGCCGTGCACCGGGCGTTGGCTGTCAATGATTACTGAGTACAAATCTTGATGTCTCGTCGTCGCGTTGTCGTAACCGGATTGGGTTGTGTCAGCCCCGTGGGAAATACGGTTGCCGATTCTTGGGCAACCTTACTCGCCGGAAAGTCTGGCATCGATCTGATCACGAAATTTGATGCGGCAAATTTTGCGTGTAGGTTTGCCGGGGAGGTGAAGGGTTTCGACCTTGAATCCTACGTTCGTGCGAAAGAAGCCCGAACGATGGATACGTTCATTCACTTTGGTATTGCCGCCGCCGTTCAGGCGGTAGCGGACGCTGGATTGCCGACCGGCGACGCCCTGGGCGAAGAAATGTCGACGCGCATCGGGTGTGTGATTGGCTCCGGTATCGGCGGTTTGCCGATGATTGAAACCACGCACGACGAACTGATCAGTCGCGGGCCCAGGCGAATTTCGCCTTTTTTTGTGCCAGCTTCGATTATCAACATGATCTCGGGACATGTATCGATGCGGTTTGGTTTCAAGGGGCCAAACATTGCCATCGTGACCGCATGCACAACTGGCCTGCATTGTATTGGCGAGGCCGGGCGAATGATTGAATACGGCGACGCTGATGTGATGGTGGCGGGTGGGTCGGAGGCAACGGTTTCGCCGCTCGGAATTGGGGGCTTCGCCGCCATGCGCGCCTTGTCCACCCGTAATGACGATCCGGCAACCGCTTCACGTCCCTGGGACCGGGATCGGGACGGATTTGTCTTGGGTGAAGGCGCTGGTGTGCTGGTGCTTGAAGAGTTTGAGCATGCAAAGGCGCGCGGCGCCAGGATTTACGCGGAACTCGCGGGATTTGGGATGAGTGCCGATGCGGGGCACATGACCGCACCGAACATGGACGGTCCGCGCCGTGCCATGGTGAGCGCCTTGCGCAATGCCGGAGTTAACCCGAACCAGGTTGATTATTTGAATGCCCATGGTACGTCCACGCCGCTGGGGGACATCAACGAAACGAACGCCATCAAGGCGGCGTTGGGTGACAGTGCCGGTAAAGTCGTCGTCAACTCCACCAAATCCATGACCGGGCATCTACTGGGTGGCGCGGGTGGTATTGAGTCGGTGTTTACCGTACTGGCCATTCATCATCAGAAGAGCCCACCGACCATCAATATCTTCAACCAGGATCCGGAGTGCGACCTGGACTATTGCGCGAATACGGCACGCGATTTGAAAATTGATGTTGCTATGAAGAATAACTTCGGTTTTGGCGGCACTAACGGCACGCTTGTTTTCAGGCGTATGTAGGGTGGCCTGGTGTTCAGCGCCAGGCACTCCATTCAAGCCAATCGCAAGAAATGCACAGTGCGCCGACGGTTAGCTACCCGGTAGGTCGTTCGCGCTTTCAGGCGATTACGTTCTCGTTGGCTGGAATTGTCGTCGTCGCCGTCGATGCAGCGTGGTTTTACCGGGTTGACGTGATTGCCTGGCGGCAATGGTTCGGGCTCGGCGTCACTTTGTTGGCTGCAGTAGTGCTGTACTGGGCATGGAGGCGGTCGCCTGAGGGAACACTGAGTTGGGACGGCAGGTCCTGGTGGTGGGAGTTCAACGGCATCCGGGCCGGTGGTGTCGTCAAGCCTCAACTGGACCTGCAGAACATCGTGTTACTGAGTTTTGATGGTAGGTCAGGCTCGCGGCATTGGTTTTGGATCGAGCAAATCGCAGCAAAATCAAGTTGGCATGCAATGCGCCGTGCGGTTCATGCGCGTGCACAAGCTGACAACCTATTGGTTAAGGCGAGGTTGGTGGGCGCACCGTCGGCGAACAGCGGCACGGAAAAGCCATGACGAAGCCGACGACGCCCATTGTTCCAAACCCGACGCCAGGTGTTGTCGCTGACAGCGACGCAATGCTGGTGGAGCGCACC
>JANNGR010000493.1:0-12572 GCA_031403955.1 Betaproteobacteria bacterium | reverse complement strand
GCTCAATCGTGGCTGCGTAGATGGCTGCATGCCCGGCGTGCAGGGCGCCATCGCGCTGGGCTTGAGCCCCATGCGCAACAGCGTCAGCCGCTGCCGGTGCTTGCAATTGGGATGGAGCAAGCCAAAGTTGCGTGAGCGCCGAAATCCCTTGGGCAAGACGTGTTGCAACACCAGCCACAAAAAGTGCGCTCCACTGACGGTGCGCGTCGTGTTCTTGCCGCTGGCACTGTCGCGATAGCGGAACGTGACCTTACCATCCGCGCAGCGCAGGATGTCACCCTCTTGAATCACGCCGCGGTACAGGTTTCGGTTTTCTTCCTTGATCAACGGTATTCCTGGCAGTGGCGTGAATTGATGGTGCGATGAAACGAGGAACAGACTGCACATCTACCGTCGGCCTTGTTGCACTGGCATGTTGCCGTGCGGACCCAGATACGAACCGCTCGGCGGGGCTCCATTCACATTCCGTGGTATTCACCGCAATCGGTGCCACAAAGGGTTAGTCGAGTTCACCCACCGCCGGTCTGACCTGTTCACTGCATCTTTGAGTTCACGTCTGGCAGGAAATCAACAATAAGAAATCTTCTCTCTCAGGCCCGGCTATGCCGGTGCCATTTCGCCCGTAGGCAACACTACGGTCGTTGGCTTCACACTCACGTGGCGCGCATCAAATGCCTTGCCACGCACGAACACAGCCCACAGGATGCGCGCGTTCTTGTTGGCCAGCGCCACCACCGCCTTTTGCCAGCCCGACTTCTCTCTCAAGGCATGCGCCCATCAGGAGATCGGGTCGTCTCGATTGTGCGCCGTCATCACCGCCGACTTGGCGCCCTGGATCAGCAGCATGCGCAAATACATGTCGCCGCGTTTGGTGATGGCGCCCAGGTTGTTCTTGCCCCCGCTTGAGTTCTGCTTTGGCGTCAGGCCCAGCCAGGCACCGAACTGCGCGCCGTTGCGAAACTGTTTGAAGTCACCCACGGTGGCCACCACCGCAGATGCGGTCACTGGCCCCACGCCCATGAGCTGTTCGGCCTGGCGCACCTGTTCATTGCTCTTCAGATGTGCAGCGATGCGCTCGTCACACCAGGCCAGATGGGTATCCAATTCCTGCCACTGCGTCTGGGCGCGTTGCAGCGCCAGGCGGGCCAGGCCACCGAGCTCGTTGGTGGCATCCTCGATGACATCGGGAAGGGCTTGACGCAGCACGGCGGGCTTTTGCGCGAACACCAGCCCGAACTCCGCCAGCAGTCCGCGAATGCGGTTGGTGCAGGCAATGCGTTCTTCCTTGAACCCTTCGCGCAGGCGGTGGATGCACAACATGCTTTGCTGCTCCACGGTCTTGATCGGCACGAAGTGCATCTGCGGTCGGCTGGCGGCCTCGCAGATGGCAGCAGCGTCGTTGGCGTCGTTCTTGCCGGACTTGCCCTGCAGCCGGTAAGGGGCCACCAGGTGGGCGGCGATGATGCGCGCATCCAGACCCATTGCCACCAGCCGACGAGCCCAGTGGTGGGCACTGGAACTCGCTTCCATGGCCACCATGCAGCCCGGCGGCAATTGTGCGCACCAGGGCAAGAATTTGTCGCGCGCAAGGGTTCGGTTGGTTACCAGCTTGCCCGGTGCATCAACGGCGTGAACCTGTATGACGCGTTTTGCCAGATCGGCGCCAACTCGTGTAATCTCGCTCATGGGACTTCTCCTTCAAAAAAGGTTTTAGATTGACTTTCCAGAACCAATCTTGGCACTTGATGCCGTTACCTGGAAGTGGGAAGTCCCTTCGTATTCATTGCACCGGAGTGCGGTGATTACCACGGGATCACGGGATCGGAATGGGGACCCACCGAGCGGCTCAGCGTCAGAGCCGCTGATTCGTCGCGCGGTCCCGCCCTGCGCAGGCAGGCCGTGAGCCGCAGCGCTCCGTATCTGGGTCCGCACGCAACATGTGCAACAGGCCGACGGTAGATGTGCAGTCTGTTCCTCGTTTCATCGCAGCATCAATTCATGCCAAAGCGTTGTCAACACTGGAACCACCGCGTTGATGACACGCTGGCGCCTTGCCGGAAACATGTGTAGACTTCCACACAAGGAGATGCACATGGCCACGAATCTTGCCATCGACCCAGACCTCTTGGACCGGGCCCTTGAAATTAGCGGAGAACGCACCAAGAAGGCAGCCGTCACCAAGGCGCTGCAGGAGTTCATTGCGCGTCGCGAACAGCGCCGCGTCGCGGAACTGCTCGGAAAGCTCGAATGGGACGACTTGTACGACTACAAGGCTGAGCGTTCGCGTCGCGCATGACGATCCTCGTCGACACGAGTGTCTGGTCCTTGGCGCTGCGGCGAGACGCTGAAGCGGGTGCGCCCGAGGTTCAAGCCCTTGAAGACGCACTCCTGGGAAACGAGGTCGTTGTCACTACGGGACTCGTCCTCCAAGAACTTCTCCAAGGCTTCTCCGGACCGAAGGCGCAAGCACAGATCGTTCAACGGTTTACTGCTCTCCCACTCATACAGCCAGACCGGGACGATCACGTTGGCGCGGCAGGAATCCGGAACGTCTGCCGCAGAGCGGGCGTACAGGTGGGCACTATCGATGCCCTGCTTGCTCAGCTTTGCATACGCCACGAGCTGACGCTGCTGACGACCGACAAAGACTTTGGTCATGCTGCAAAGCACTGCCTGTTGTCAGTCTGGCCGGCCAAAGCGCGGGCCAGAAAACCGTGATGCCGAATCGGGTAGGCAACGGCTTCTAACCGACGCCCCCACACCACCCACGATGCGGGTCCGATCAGGGCCAGCAGCCGTTTGTCGCGGATGGTTCGCCCCAGCAAACCCATCAACAGTTCATGGCTGGCCATGTCGAAGGAAACCACGACACACTACCCCTGCCCACGACGTTCCTCAATCCGTTGGATACGGCCTGCTGTATCACCCGGTCCACGAGCGTGGGGATTCCCAGCATCCGTTTGCCGCCGCCTGGCTGTCGCTGGCCAGCACGACTTCAAGCAGTTGCGTTGTCACTGTCACTGTCACTTCGTCTTGTTTCAAGGCTCGGTGCGTGTTGGCCGCTGCCGCCCCATCTTGCCCTGTCGGGTTCGGTGATGTGGTCGAGGTCTTCACGCCTGCTCTTTGTTTGGTTGACGTTGCTGCCTCTTTCTTCGACACGCAGCGGGCAGCTTGGCGTCGCAACCCTTGGGACCCCGGCGCAGGGTCGTCTTGTTCACGGATAGGTTCCGAGCGCGAGGGTCTGCAGGGCCCGGCCAATCAGGCCATGCTGGTCGTAAATCGTCGATTCGGCATGGCCACAGCCGTTTGGGCCGAGATGGGTGCGCGCATCGAGGCAGATCGATTCGCCGACCGGGCGGCGCAACAGGTTGATGGTCAGGTCTGAGTTGACAAAGCTGTAGCGCTTGAAATCGAGCACCGCGCTGATGCCGTTGCCGGAATCGGCGACCACCGCGACGCGCTGGTAGACACTGGGCTGCTCGTCGTCCAACAACGGATGGCGCATGCGGAACCATACCGCACACGGTCCTTTGAAGAAAGTGCCGCGGGCAATACGCACCTCGACCAGGTCCGAGTAGCCAAGATGCTGGTCATCGAACGGAAAGATGGCCGGTTGCGAATCGTCCCATGTTTTCGGTGCCAGCGGCAACGGGTGGCCAGCCAGGCCCTCGGGAACCTGCATAGCGTGCTCGCGGTGGACCAGCGCCGTGAACCGCGCGACTTCCTTGCCGACGGCCATCAGCCGGGCCGAGAAGTGGCCAACATTGCGGCCGGCATAGTCGGTCGCCACCGCGAGCGTGAGATCGCCGATCGGCAGCGGGCGAAGCAGGTTGGCGGTAATCCGGGCCAGGTGCGTCAGTCCATGCCGCCGCGCCGCCAGTTCAACTCCACGGCACGCCAGCGCGATGGCTGGGCCGGCGTGCTGGTGATTCGGGTTCCACAGACCGCGGGTCAGAAAACTGGCGCGAAAGGCGCCGTTGTCCACCGACGAAAAGGCACTGGCGGGCAATACTTCGGTGGTATTTCGCAACATAGGCTCAGTCCCGCGGTAAGGCCATGACGCCGGCGCACGATGCGCCGGTAGACGCGAAGCATAACGCCAGTTCGACCCGGCGCCGCGCCGCGATCGACAACGCGCAAAAACTACTTGGAATTATTTTATTACTTGGTGGTACAATTTTTAAGTACCAGCAACTGAGCGGGGTTTTCATGGACTTTCGATTCAACGATGAGCAGCGCGCGCTGCAAGATGTTGTACGGCGCTTCGTAGAGAAAGAGATGCCAAAGGATAAAGTCGCCGAATGGGACAAGAACGAGGAGTTCCCGCTGGAGTTGCTCGCCAAGATGGCCGAGATTGGCCTTATGGGCGCGACGATTTCCGAGCAGTACGGCGGCACCGGCGGCGGTGTGATGGAAGAGGTGATCGTGCTGGAGGAGCTGTCAAGGCATAGTTCGACCGTCGCCCTGGCTTACGGGCTGGATGTCTGCTTTGGCGCCGTCACGCTGGAGCGCCATGGCAGCGACGCGCAGCGCAAGGAGTTTCTGCCACAGCTGGCGAGCGGCGCGTGCCATTTCGCGCTTTCCATGACCGAGCCGGATGGCGGAACCGACATCCTGGGTGCCACGAAAACAGTCGCACGCGAAGACGGAGACTATTTCGTGATCAATGGCTCCAAGGTGTACACCACCGGGATCAACATCGCGAACTATGTATTCGTTGTCGCGCGCACCGGCAAGGATGCAAAAAAGCCTTCGTTTGGTCTCACCGTGTTTCTCATACCCAAAGACACCCCCGGCATCCGCTACGACAAGATCACCAAGCTGGGATCGCGATTTCTGCATTCCTACATCGTGTCGTACCAGGATGTTCGCGTGCACAAAAGCACCATCATCGGAGAGCGCGACCGGGGCTGGCATGCGGTTATCGATACCCTCAACAACGAGCGCATTTTTGTGGCGGCGGTCTGCAGCGGTCTAGGTCGCGGCGCCCTGGAGGATGCCAATCGGTACGCCCTAGACCGCAAGGCGTTCGGGCGACCGATCGGCCAGTTTCAGGCGGTGCAGCACCAGTTGGCGGAGACTCTGGTTGAGCTCGATCTGGCGCAACTGTCAACCTATCGCGCGGCATGGATGCAGGACCAGGGGCTGGACTGTTCGGTTTATGCGGCGTCGGCCAAATTGTTCGCATCCGAAGCGGCATTTCGCGCCACGGATCGTGGCATGCGCGTGATGGCCGGCGCCGGATTCACGATGGATTACCACATGCAACGTTATTACCGGGATGTCCGTCAACTCATCTTTGCGCCGGTCACCAACGAGATGAGCAAGAACTTCATTGCCCAGGTCGGATGCGGCATGCCCAAGTCCTACTGACGATTCAACCGCGAGGAGACCAACTGAATGGAAGTTTCGGGAAACAAGACCGTTCCTGACTTGCTGCAGGAGAAAATGCGCCTGCACCGCGACAAGGAATTCATCGTGTTCGAGGATGCCGATGGCCAGGTCACGTCGTTGACCTATGGCGCGTTTGGCGAATGCGTCAACCGGCTCGCGAATGCCTTGATTGCCGATGGCGTGTTGGCCGGTCAGACGGTTGCGCTGATGGTGACCACCAGCCCGGAATTCCTGATTTCCTGGTTTGCCATCAATCAGGCGGGAGCCGTCATGGTGCCCGTTAACGTGTTGTATGCCGCGGATGAACTGCAATACCTGTTGAACAACTCAGACAGCGTTGGCTTCATCGGCGAGCCCAAGTTCCTGCCGCTGTTCAACGCGGTCGCGGCGTCTTGCCCGGGTGTGCGGGTGAAGGTATCGACCCGTGCCGGCGCGGCGACCGGCGACTTTCGGTGTTTTCCGGACATCCTCGCCAGCCAGCCGGCGACGGTCCAGGTGGTGCGGGTGGCCCCCGATGCGCCGGCGCAGATTGTCTACACCTCGGGAACCACTTCGCGGCCAAAGGGTGTCGTCATCAGCCACAAGAGCACCCTGATCCAGGGTATTTCGGTGGCCATGCTTTTCGGCATGACACCGGCCGATCGTTCGTGCGTGGTGTTGCCGCTGTTTCACGTTAACGGACAGTATGTCGGCGTCCTGCCGGCGCTCACCGTCGGCGGAACCATCGTGTTGCTGGAGGTGTACAGCGCGACCAAATACTGGGACCAGGTGCGCCGGCATCGTTGCACGCTGATGAGCATCGTGCCGATGCTTCTGCGCACCATGCTGGCCCAGCCGCCGCGGCCAGACGATGCCGAACATCAGATGCGCTTTTCGTTTTACGCGCTACCCACCACCGATGAAGAGTGGGAGCAGTTCGAGAGCCGCTTCGGCGTGCAGTTGATTGAGGGTTACGGCCTGTCCGAGACGCTAGGCATCTGCTCGTCCAACCCGGTCATACATGGAACGACGAAGCGCCATTGCATCGGCCTGCCGACGCTCGGCCGGCAACTGCGGGTGGTGGACGAGTCTTATGCGGACTTGCCGGTGGACCAGGTTGGCCGCATCCTGGTGCGTGGCGGGGCCATGTTCAGCGGTTACTACAAAAACCAGCAGGCCACCGATGCCTGCATGCGAGACGGCTGGTTCGATACCGGCGACAACGGCTCGATCGACAGTGACGGTTATTTCTATTTTTTCGACCGTTCCAAGGACGTCATCAAGCGCGCCGGCGAAAACATCGCCGCCACTGAGGTGGAGCGGGTACTCAACGAGCATCCGAAGATCTTCGAGTCGGCCGTCATATCGGTGCCCGATCCTTTGCGTGACGAGGCGATCAAGGCCTTTGTGGTTCTGCGGCCGGGTGAAACCATGACGCAAGAAGAGGTCCGTGAATGGTGCGCCCGCCACCTGGCCAAGTTCAAGGTGCCGTCGTTTTGCGAGTTTCGCCCTTCATTGCCGCATACCAGCATCGGCAAGATCATGAAATACGTCCTGAAGATGGAAGAAAAAAATGCCTCCCAAAAAACCCGCTGAAACTGAGAGCCCGCATACCGCGGCCGTGGCCGATCCCGCAGTCTCCATGTACCGGGAAATCTACACCGGCATGTACCGCATTCGGCAGTGCGAGGAGCAGTTAAACGCCATCTTCGCCAAGAACCTGTTTCCCGGCTACATCCATTCCTACCTGGGTCAGGAAGCGTGCGCGGTGGGCGTCTGTTGCGCGCTGCGGCAAGATGACTATGTCGTCACCACGCACCGCGGGCGCGGGCACTATCTGGCCAAGGGCATGGCCCTCAAGCCGATGATGGCCGAAATGTTCGGCCGCGCGACCGGTATCGGCGGCGGCCGCGGCGGCGAGATGCACGCCGCGGACCCGGCGCTGGGCATACTGGGTGGCAACGGAATTGTCGGCGGCGGCATACCCTACGCCGCGGGAGCCGCTTACTCCGCCGTGCTCGAAGGCAGCGACCGTGTCAGCGTGGCTTTTTTCGGCGACGGCGCGAGCAACCAGGGATCGTTTCACGAAACCATGAATATCGCCGCCGCATGGAATCTGCCAATGATTTTCGCTTGCGAGAACAACCTGTACGCGGAAATGACGCCGTTCCGCGAGACAGTGAAAGAAGTCGACATTGCCAAACGCGCCCTTGGATACGGTATCCCGGGCGTGGTTGTCGACGCCAACGATGTGCTGGAGGTGCTGGGCGCCGCACGCGCCGCGGTTGCGCGGGCGCGCGCCGGTGACGGGCCCACGCTGCTCGAGCTAAAGACCTACCGCCGGGGCGGTCACTTCCAGGGCGATCCATGCAAATACCGCACCCGGGAAGAGGAGGCGCAATGGCAATCGCGCGACCCGGTGGGCCGGTTTCGGGCCGTCGTGCTGCAGGCGGGCGTATTCAGTCCGGACGAGCTGACATCGGTCGAAGCCGGATTGACGGCCGAGATCACCGAAGCAATCGAATTCGCGCTAGCCAGTCCGGACCCGGTACCGGCGGATGCGCTTGACCACGTTTACGCCCCCTAGCCATGAGAACCACATGACAAGCAAAACCTATTGCTGGGCAATCGTCGATGCGATGCGCGAAGAGATGGAGCGCGACAAAGATGTATTCCTGATCGGCGAAGACGTGGCTGCCGCCGGCGGCGCATTTGGCGCCTCGCGCGGCTTGCACAAGGCGTTCGGGCCGCTGCGGGTGCGCGACACCCCCATCAGCGAGGAAATCATTGTTGGACTGGCCGTCGGCGCCGCCATGACCGGCAAGCGTCCGGTGGTCGAAATCATGTTCATGGACTTCTTCGGCTTGTGCCTGGACCAGATCGCGAACCAGGCCGCCAAGATGCACTATCTTTACAACGGCGTGTTCAAGATGCCGATGGTGATACGCACCAGTGTCGCGGTGGAGATGGGCATTGGCCCGCACCATTCGCAGATGCTGGAGTCCTGGGTCGGCCATATCCCCGGGCTGAAAGTGGTGATGCCGTCCACGCCGCGGGATGCAAAGGGCTTGCTCAAGTCGGCCATTCGCGACAACAACCCGGTGATATTCATCGAGCACCTGGCGCTGCACAAAATGAAGGAAGAGATCGACGATGCCGAGGAACTGCTGATTCCGATCGGCAAGGCCGACATCAAGCGTGCCGGCAGCGACGTCACCATAATCGCAACCGGGCTAATGGTGCAGAAATCGCTGGAGGCTGCCAGTGTATTGGCGGCTGAGGGCATCGAGATCGAGGTAATCGATCCGCGCACCATCAGCCCGCTGGACATGGACACCATTGCCGAGTCGGTTCGCAAGACCAACCGCGCACTGGTGGTGACATCGGCGCACAAGCCTTTTGGCTTTGGCTCGGAAGTCGCCGCCGAAATCATGGAGCGGGCTTTCTACCACCTCGACCTGCCGGTCAGGCGTCTGACGCCTCCCTTCACACCCCAGCCGTTCGGGAAAGGCTTCGAAAAATTCCTGCATCCCGACGCCATCCGGATCGCCGCCAATGTGCGCGAGATGCTGGCATGACACACGCCATTTCGATCCCCAAACTCGGCCTCACGATGGAGGAGGCGACGGTCATCGAATGGGGTCACGCGGATGGCGCGCGGGTTGCCAAGGGCGACACCGTTATCACCATCGAGACCGACAAGATCATGTTCGACGTGGAAGCGGAACATGACGGCTTTCTGCAGCGCGTCGCGCAGATTGGCGACATACTCCCGGTCGGCGGCCTGGCAGGTTACCTGCACCCGAACGCCAATGCCGCGCTCGCCGTGTCGCGCGCTGGCGCCGCCCCGGTGGCAGCCCAGCCGGTGCAGGCATCCGCGCCAGCCCCAACACCCTCGCCTGCGCTGCACCCGGCCACGCTCTATGCCGGCACCGGCCCGGCGGGCCAGCGCCTGATGGCCTCTCCGGTCGCGCGACAACTTGCCAAGGCACAGAACCTGGATCTGACGTCGATTGCCGGTTCGGGGCCTGGCGGCGTGATTCTCAAGCGCGACGTCCTGGCAGCCGAGCGCGCCCCCGTCGATCGCCGGCCCGCAATGGTCAGCCCGGTAGTACTGCCGACGCCACCGGCATTTGCCAGCCGCGCCCCGATGTCGGGCATGCGCAAGGCGATCGCCCAGCGCATGATGCACAGTATGTCCACCAAAGCCCAGATGACCGGTTTTGGCCGCGTCGACATGGCGGAAGTGGTCAAGTTGCGTGAGTCGCTGGTGGCGGCGGAGAGTCAGCTCGGCGCACGTATCACCTTCACCGACATCGTGCTGAAGGCGGCCGCCACCGTGCTGGCCGGCATGCCCGAGGTCAATGCATTTATCGACGGCACCGACATCGTGACCTGGAGCGAGGTCAACATCGGGCTCGCCGTGGCGGTCGATGGCGGACTGATCGTTCCCGTCATCCGCAACGTGGACCGGCTGACCCTGGTCGAGCTGTCGCTGGCGCGGCAGGCACTGATCACCAAGGCCCGCGCGGGCAAACTCACGCGCGACGATGTGGAAGGCGGCACGTTTACGGTCAGCAATTTCGGCAGCTACGGTGGCGACTTTGAAACGCCGATCCTGAATGCACCGCAGTCCGCGCTGCTGGGCATCGGACAAATCGTCGATGAACCCGTGGTGCGCGACAAGCAGATCGTCATCCGGCCCATGATGGCCATCAGCATGACCTTTGACCACTGCCTTATCGATGGCTCGGTGGCCGGTGAGTTCCGGTCGCGATTCAAGGCACTTCTGGAGCAGCCGGCGCAGTTCCTCGCGCGGCTGCGGTAAACCGCATGAACCCGGATTTCGACTACGACACCGCGCGCCTTGACCAGGTGTTGTGCGAGGGGGCCTGCACTGTCAGCGCCGCTGATGTGGAGCAATTTCGCCGGCTAATGGGTTACCCGGCGACACCACCAGGCCAGACACCGGTCACGCCACCCAGCATGGGGCTGACCTACGGATTGAGGCTGGGCTGGGAACACGCCATCTTTCCGCCCGGAGCCATCCGCATGGGAGATGACGATACGTTTGGCGTGCCGGCGCGCGTGGGTGATCGCTTGGTTACGCAGTTCCGTATCATCGAAAAATTCGAGCGCAAGAACCGCAAGTTCATGAAATACGAAATGCGTACCCATAACCAGGCCAGCGAGATGGTTTGTTCGGTCTGCATCACGGTGATCGTGCCATGACAAGTCCCCCGACCACGGACCGCGCAGGAGAGAAGTTGCCGGCCTGCGAGATCAGCATTTCCCAGGAGTTAATCGACGCTTATGCAGCGATCTCGGGTGACTTCAATCCAATTCATGTGGATACCCGGGTCGCCGCTGCGTCGGTATTTGGTGGAACGATTGCCCATGGCTGCATACCGATGGAGCCGGTGTTCCAGGCCATCCTGCGCTGGAGCGGAGCCGAAACGCTGCCGCCGCAAACGGCGATTCGCCTGCGTTACCGCGCCCCGTCGCGGCCCGGCGATGTCATTCGTTCGGAGGCTCAGGTGGCTGCTGAAAAACTAATTGATGGACGCAGCGCGGTCCAGATTTCCTTTGTCTGCGTCAACCAGCGTGGCGAACGGGTCATCGACGGCGAATGCGACCTGATGTTATGACGACGGCTGGCAAGAAACGGCATCTGGTTGTGATCGGCGGTGGCGTCGGTGGTTACACCGCGGCGATCCGCGCTGCGCGTGACGGTCTTGATGTGACGCTGATTGAGAGTGGCGCGCTGGGCGGCACTTGCCTCAATGTCGGATGTATCCCTACCAAGAGCCTTCTGCACCAGGCCCAGATGTTCCGAGAGGCCGGCAGGCTGGGCCATTTCGGGGTGGATTCTGCCGCACTTTCGGTAGCCATCGGCGCAGTGATGAGCAAGAAGGATGAGGCCGTGCAGCAACTGGTCCGGGGTGTCAACACTCTGGTACGCCGCAACCGGATAACGCTGGTCCAGGGAACCGGTGAGTTTGTGGATGCCAAAACGATACGCATCCGTGAGACTGGCGCGTTGCTAAAGGCCGATGTCGTAATCATTGCCAGCGGCTCAGAACCAGTCATGCCCCCGATACCCGGCGTCGACCTCGAAGGCGTGGTGACCAGTGATGGCGCACTGGCAATCACGACACTCCCAAGTCGGGTACTGATCGTCGGCGGCGGTGTCATCGGTGTCGAATTCGCGCAGATATTCGTCGATTTCCGCGTGCACGTCACAGTGGTCGAGAAACTCGAACGCCTGTTAGCGGAGGAAGATGTCGATGTGGCCGCTGTGCTGCAGAGCAGCCTCGCTCGGCACGGCGTCGACATAGTGACCGGCGGCACGGTCCAGGCGATCCAGCGCGTGGGTGAAAAGCTGTCGGTGAACTTTTCAACCTCCGCCGGAGCGCGCGACGTCTCGGTGGATATGGTGCTTGTTGCGGTCGGTCGCAAGCCGCGTCTGACGGAACTCGCACTCGAGAAGGTCGGTATCACGGTGCACGCCGGCGCTATTGTGACCGACGACAGATGCCGCACCAACATAGCGCAAATCTATGCCGTCGGAGATGTGCGTGGGGGTCTGTTGCTGGCCCACAAGGCGGCGGCCGAGGCCGAATGCGCCGTCGCCGACATAATGGGGCATCCGACCAGCATGACCGGGCGGGCAATTCCGCGCGCCGTCTATACCACGCCCGAGGTCGCCGCGGTAGGCCTCACCGAGGCCGAGGGACGGCTGGCGTACCCAAAACTCAAGGTCGGACGGTTTCCCTTCTCTGCCAGCGGCAAGGCGATCTCTATCGGACACGTCGAAGGTTTCGTCAAGGTGATGGCCGACGGCGAAACCGACCAGGTAGTGGGCATCGCCATGGTCGGGCCCGATGTGACCAACCTGTTGGGGGAAGCGACGCTGGCGGTGCAGATGGAGCTGACCTTGCCGGCGCTAATGGAGACAATCCACGCCCATCCCACTCTGACCGAAGCCCTGATGGAGGCCGCCCACGACGCGTATGACGGTGGGGCCATCCATTTGCCGCCAAGGGCCAGCGCGACTGTCTAGTAGTCCGTTTCACCAAAATCATTACATGAAACCGCGGCTTTTTCCGCCATGCGTCGTTGCAGCCCCTTGCCGCACTGCCAGTGCGGCTGCGGGTCTACGCCTAGCCTGGCGAAAAAATCCATCGGTTTCATTTCGT
>JANNGR010000492.1:0-8323 GCA_031403955.1 Betaproteobacteria bacterium | reverse complement strand
CGTCCTATGCGGTGGTTGCGCCGAGCCAGTTGCCGGCCGGTTTGAGTCTGAATACCAGCACCGGTGCCATTACCGGCATACCGACGGCCAGCGGGCCGTTCACCACCAGCCTGAGTGCCACCAACGCAGCCGGAGTCAGTGCGCCTCTCGTGTTGGCGTTTACCATCCAGCCGAGTGGCACGCCAGCGATCACCAGTCCGACTTTCGCCAGCGTTGTGGCCGGTGCAGCCATCACGCCGATTCAGATCGTCGCCACCAATCCGGCCATCCTGGGCTACAGTGCCACCGGCTTGCCGCCGGGTCTGGTTCTGAATACCGGCACCGGCGTAATCTCGGGCACACCCACTGTGCCGGGACCGTTTTCCGCCACCCTGACAGCCACCAACATTGTGGGCCCCGGCAGCCGCATCGTTGCCTTCACCATCGGAATACCGGCTCCGGCTGCCTGCGCGATGTCGGTTCCGTTCAATACCGCGGTCACGCAGGATCTGGCGGCTTGTCTGTTTAGCGGATTCGCGCCAACCGGTGTCACGATTGTGGCGACGGCCGCCCATGGCAGCGCGGTGGCCAACGGAACCAAGGTTACCTACACCCCGGTGCACAACTATTTTGGAGCGGATTCCTTCTCATTCGTCGGAACGGGCGCTGGCGGCACGTCGCCGCAGGGAGTAGTCACGGTGACGGTGACCGGTCGCCCGGATCCGGCCCAGGATCCGGGGGTCACTGCGATGTTGTCGGCTCAGGCGGAAACAGCCCAGCGTTTTTCGCGCGCGCAATTATCGAACTTCCAGCGCCGCATGGAATCGCTGCATCGTGGCGCCGGTGGTGCTGGCCAGGCGGAGACTGCATTGCAGGGCCGTGCGACTTCGGGTGCAGCAACCGGCTTTGCGGCGGCCGCCGCATCGGCAATGCCGGCCCCGGTGGCTTCAACCCGCAACGACCAAGCGCCGCTGGCCGCACGCGAATCGGAAGTGCTGAATGCCATCGCCACGGGTACCGGAATCAAGTCGCTGCCATTCTCCGACAGTGTGATCTCGCTGATCAAGTCGCGTTCCGTGGATCTGGCTGGCATGGCAGCCGGAGCTGGGCTAAACACCTCGTCCGCCAAGCCGGGCAGCACCAGTTACTGGATTGAAGGCGTCGCCAGTTTTGGCACCCGCGATGCCAGCGGCGGATTCAGCGGATCGGAGTTCAGCTCCAGCGGCATCAGTGTTGGCGTGGACCGGCGTTTCAGCGACGGACTGGCGCTCGGCCTGGGGCTGGGTTATGCGCGCGACCGCTCCAAGTTGGGTACCGATGGATCGGGCAGCCGCGCCAAAGGGTATTCGCTGGCCGCGTACGGCAGTTACCAGCTCGGCCCCAACACCTATTTGGATGGATTGCTGGGTATCGGGGCGCTCGATTTCGATAGCAAACGTTTTGTTGCTCCGATCAATGACTTCGCGCTGGGTCAACGCGACGCAACGCAGTTGTTTGGCTCGTTGACCGGCAGTTATGAGTTCCGTGACAAGGACGTGTTGATTTCGCCGTACGCCCGTCTGGATTTTTCTTCCGACCGTTTGCGCTCCAGCACGGAGACCGGTGCCGGCGCGTTTGCCTTGACCTATTTTGGCCAGACCAATAACTCAGTGCAGGGATCGCTGGGTGTACGTGGTGAGTCGATCCACTCGACCAGTTTCGGTTATGCGGTTCCGAGGCTGCGCGCCGAGTACCGGCACGAGTTCAAGGGCACGGGCCAGGCGTTTGTAGGTTATGCGGATCAGCCGGGTGGGCCGCGCTACGCGCTTGCATCCGGCGCTACCGGGCGCGATTCGATCGTGTTTGGCATCGGCAGCGACTTCCTGATGCGTGACGGCCTTTCGCTGTCGATTGAGTACCAGTTGAGCCACTCATTCTCGAACGATTCAAGTTATGCGTTGCGGCTGCGCCTGAGCAAGGATTTTGACGTGCGTGGCCTGCCCAAGTTGCTAAAAGCATATCCGGATCGCACAGAAGAACCGCTAAACGTGCAGGTCGATGCCGGCTACACAACGGATGACAACGTGACACGTGCCAAAGCCGGGCCGGACAAGCTGAATGACGACTTCTATAACATTAATGTCAGCAAGACGATTGCTCAACCACTATCCGAGCAGTCCCGGCTGTTGTGGACCGGCACGCTGGGCGGGTCGAAGTTCCACCGCTTCAATGGACTCAGCCATGTGCTGGGTAGCGCCGAGGCTGAACTCCAGTACCGCGAGTCGTCCGAGTTCGATGCGCCGACCTTTGGCGCATTTGCGAAGCTGACCGGCGAAGGTTATGAATCCTCCTTGCGCGACGGTTATCGTTTCTCGGCCGGTGTGTCGGTGCGCCAGGCGCTCACCGATCGGATCGGCGCTTTTGGCGTTTTGTCGCACAACCTGCGCAATGCCAACAGCTCGGTATTCAGTACGCGCGACAATTCCGTGCGGGTGAATTTCGACTACGCGCTCAGCGGCACCGAAACCTTGTACCTGGGCACGGAATACCGGCGTGGTGACATCATCTCTACCGGGCGCGCCTCACTTGAGAGTGTCAGTATTGCCAAGGTGTTCGCCCAGGATGACGCTTTCGCCGGTGGACAGATGTTCGCTTACCGCTTCCATGGCAACACGGTGCTGACGACAATCGGCTACAACCTGAGCTTCGGTCCGCGTGATTCACTCGATTTGTCGTGGAGACACGTGCGGTCAACGCCCGGCTTGCGGCCTGCCTTCGTCACCTCGGCGCGAAGTTACAAGGCCAACCAGTTGTCGGTGGTCTATCTGCTGCGGTTTTAGGTGAGGATTTGACGATGCGATACAGACCAGCTTGGGCCGGTGTTTGGGCCCTGACGATCTCGTTGCTGCTGGTGGCGTGCGGCGGTGGCGGGAGTGGTACCAGCACCTCTGGGGACCAGTTCCCTGCACTGCCGCGTGCCGCCGCGCTCGCAACCGGGCTGGACCGGTTTCTGTTGTACCCCAATCCAATCGTGCGCGCGGACGGAGTGTTCGAAGTTGGTGCTCCGGAGTATGCCAAGGCCTATTACGAGGCGATCGATCCGCTGAATGCCAAAGACACTCTGGACAAGTGGAAGGTTGCCAACAATATCGGCGTCGTTACCGGTGGGCACATTGAGCGCTATATCACGGTTGGAGACCAGCGCGACCTTGGTTACGGCCGGCGCATGACGGCGCACCAGAACCCCGACGGCACGCTCGCGTTCATGGTAGAGAATTACCTGGTTGGGGCGTACGGCGGTTATTCGCCGCTGAATCTGGAAGCCGCTGTCAATCGGGTGTCGCAGTGGCACTTGGGTACCAACGCGATCGAGTTCAGTCCGGGGCCAAACGGGCCCGCGAATGCGAATTTCGTCAAGTTCTACACCTTCGATCCGGTGACCGGCGCGCGCCTTAGCACCATCAGCCTGGATGGCCGCTCGCGCAAAGCCATGCCAACCGTTTGTATCTCTTGCCATGGTGGGCGCGGTGACCCATTGACCCCACCAGACGCTGGCGGCCGCCAACTGTTCCCGCTGGTGATGAATTCATTCTCACAACATCGGGGCGATGTACAGGCCCGGTTGCATCCGTTCGAGCCGGCATCGTTTGATTTTTCTCCGATTGCCGGGTACACGCGGGCGGACCTGGAGCCGGAAATGAAGGCCATCAACAAGATGGTGTTGTGTTCGTTTCCGTTACCGGTTGGAACCAACCTGGCGACTGTCGCGCCCGAAGACCAATGCCGGCGTGTCGCCACGCAGAACGAATACCAGGGGACGGCCGCCACGCACCTGAAGGAAATGTACGGAGGCGCCGGCCTTCCTAACGCGAGCACGACTACTATCGATACCTATGTCGAGGCCAGTTGGGCGGCCGCCGGCCAGTCGGCGCTGTACCTCGATGTGCAGGCGCAGGCGTGCAGGGTGTGCCATCTGTTGCGCGGCACCGGCAACCAGTCGGATATCGATTTTGAAACATTTCCGCATTTCGACAGCAACAAGGACCGCATCAAGGCGCATGTGGTGGACCGTGGCAACATGCCCCTGGCTAAGCTGATTTATGACAAGTTCTGGAGCACGATCAGCATTTTCCAGACCATGGCCAACTATCTGGTGAGTGATCTGAGCGCCATCGGCTTTGCAGCCGGCTTCACCGACGGCGCATTGATGCCCGGGCGGCCAATTGCCGATCCGGGGCCGGACCGGGTCGTGAAACCGGGAGCCACATCCCTTTCCGCGGCGATGAGCCTGTACGCCAGCAGCTACCAATGGTCCCTGGTGGGTGGCCCGGCTGGCGCAACTTTGGCCAACGCGGCGTCAGCGCAGCCGACCTTCACCGCCGTCCAGGATGGAAGTTATACGCTGCAACTGGTAGCCAGCAGTGCTACCGCGTCCAGTGCGCCGGCACAGCTAAAGATCGTGGTTGACAGCAGCTTGCCCTATGTGCCGTCGGCGCTACGTTTTGCCGACATAAAGGCGGCGCTACAAACCGGGACCGGGCTGTGCACCACCTGTCATCAGAGCGGGGGCAATGGCACCGTGATTCCCCCTATCTGGTATTCGAGTTACGACCGAGCCGGCACGGGTAACGGCAATGACGCCACCAATGACCATTGGTTCTATACCGAGTTGCGCGGGCGCATCAACTTCACCGACATTGTGGCCAGTGCAATTTTGCGCAAACCATCCAACAATCACCACAATGGCGGCCTGCGCCCTGGATTTGACACCAGCCTGGTGCCTGGAGCCGCTGGCCGCGCGGACTACGACAAGTTCCTGAACTGGATTCTGAACGGGGCACCCGAATAAGCGCCAACCGTTCACGTTGGCAAGCGCCGGGCCGGCGCTAATAGGTTCTGCGTGGTCCGGTGTATACGTCGTTGGAGAAAACGAACGGCGTCTTGCGTCCTACCAGGGTTTCGATCAGCGCCAGCTCCTGGTCGGTGTGGTTGACGAATGGCGCGTTACGGATGTTGTTGCCGGTGCCGCCATCGGTAACTATGTATACCGGCCGATCGTGGTGCTTCGCGACGATGTTCTCGCGGCTCTGTGGATCGGCGGTAGCCTGTACTTCAGTGGCGCCATAACAGGTACAAAAATAAGTGCGTTCAGGGTCGGCTTCGATGTAAAAGCCGGTGCCCCGAATGCCAATCGTCGCTGTCGCGGAGGTAAGTCGCATCGGCGAATTGCGCGATACCGACAGCAGCTTGCCGCTCAACATGCGCAAGCCGCCGATGATCAGGGATTCGGGGGCATTTTCCGGTTGTTCGATCAGCAGCTTGCTTTCGCTGCGCAAAATCATTGAGTGGCTGTTTACGACAAAGACAATTTCACTGTTTTGCGCCGTCTGCACCGTGTCGCCGGACTTGATGCGGGTCGACAGCGACGCCTCTTTGTCATTCACCATTACCTGACCCGACAAGCCGTAAATCGACTGCCCTTGCGGTAGTTTTCTGGGCCGGCTGCCAAAGATACCAAATGTGATCGCTTGGGCACTTGACAAGCTGGCACCCAACCAGCCCGCAGTCAAGGCCCGAATCAGCAACCGGCGCCGGGGATCGTCAATGTCGTCAAAACGTTTCATGGTGGCTCCGGTTCGGTCTGGGTTGCGGCTATCCGGCGCACCCGCGGTGGAGGGTCATTAGACCTGACGATGCTAACACGCCCCGGTGCCGAAACGGCCCGCCACCGCGGCTTTGGCTAGACCCGGCAAGGTATCATCAAGACTTCCAACCGCGGACCCGTCCGTGTTCGATTCTCCGCCTTGTTTGTCAATCGAATCAACCACTTAGGGTAATTCGTCCGTGCGTCTCCATTCGATCAAGTTATCCGGCTTCAAGTCTTTCGCGGAACCCACCAACCTGCTGTTGCCGGGCCAGTTGGTGGGCGTTGTCGGACCCAATGGTTGTGGCAAATCCAACATCATGGATGCCGTGCGGTGGGTGCTCGGGGAGAGCCGGGCAAGCGAACTGCGCGGCGAGTCAATGCAGGATGTCATATTCAACGGTACCGCCACCCGCAAACCCGCCAGCCGCTCCAGTGTCGAACTGGTATTTGACAACTCCGACCACCGGGCCGGCGGTCAATGGGGCCAGTTTGCCGAGATCGCGGTCAAGCGGGTGTTAACGCGAGACGGCACCAGCAGCTACTACATCAACAACCAGCCAGTGCGCCGGCGCGATGTGCAGGACGTGTTCCTTGGCACCGGGCTGGGGCCACGTGCCTACGCCATCATCGGGCAGGGCACGATCACTCGCATCATCGAGTCCAAGCCTGAGGAGTTGCGCCTGTTTCTCGAGGAAGCCGCCGGCGTATCGAAATACAAGGAGCGCCGCCGCGAAACCGAAAGCCGCCTGGGAGACACCCGCGAGAACCTGACCCGGGTCGAAGACATTTTGCGCGAACTGGGCGCCAATCTGGACAAGCTCGAACGCCAAGCTGCGGTGGCACGGACATACAAGGCGTTGCATTCGGACCTGATACTCAAGCAGCACCAACTCTGGTATCTTAAATTCACCGAGGCGCAGGCCGAGCAGGCCAAAGTAATAGTCGACGCGCAAGCCGCCCAGGTCGCGATGGAAAGCCGCGTTGCCGATCTGCGCCATATCGAGGCCGGCCTTGAAACGGTCCGCCAGGCCCACTATGCGGCGGGAGATCAGGTCAATCAGGCGCAGGGCTGGTTGTATGAGGCCAGCACCGAGGTCGGGCGGCTCGAGGCCGAAATCCGCTTCGTTGTGGAAGGCCGGCAGCGGGTCGAACAACATCTGGCCAGCCTGAAGCAGCAATCCGCCCAATGGGGTGAGCGCAAATTGCAGGCGCAGACCGAAATTGCCAGTTTGAGTGAGCTCGGAGCGCGCGCCGAAGCAGAAAACCAGGTCTTGGCGGCCCAGGTGCAAGACCACGCCCGGCAACTGCCTGAATTCGAACAAGCGCAACGCCAGGCCCAGGCAAGCGCGAACGAACAGCGCGCCGCGGTCAACCAGGTGCAACAACAGATCCAGGTTTTGGCGGCCGAGCAACGCAGCCTTGAAGAGCAGTCGCGGCAACTTGGTGGCCGACGGGCGCGGCTCGGCGCTGACCAAAACGCGCTAGACGCACCCGACGAATCCTTATTGGTTGGCCTAGATGCGCGGCTTGTGCAGGCGATGCAGGAGGCCGAGGTTGCCGATGCGCGGCTGCTTGAATTGCAGGACGCACTGCCAGGCCTCGATGAAACGCGCCGCGCGTGCCAGCAGGCAGTCAACACCGAGTCGTCGCAGCAGGCCACTTTGTCGGCGCGCATGGAGGCGCTGAAGACGTTGCAGGACAAAGTCAAGACGGATGGAAAGTTGCGCCCCTGGCTGGGCAAACATGGCCTGGAAAAATTGCCGGGGCTGTGGAGCCGGATCCAGGTCGAACCGGGCTGGGAAAATGCGCTGGAGGCTGCGCTGCGTGAACGGCTTGGTGCGCTGGAAGTATCGCGACTGGATATGGTGGGCGCGTTCGGCGACGATGCTCCACCGGCCAAACTGACGTTTTTCAGCATGCCTGCCACCGGTGCGGCCGAACCATCGTCGGCGCTGGCGCGCCTGTCGGACCGGTTGCGCCTGAATGACGCCGGGCAGGCCGCGGTGCTGCGAGACTGGTTGCACAGTTGTTTCAGCGCACAAAGTCTTCAGGACGCATTGGCGCAACGTTCGCGGCTGCAAAGCGGCGAGACGATTTTTGTTGCCGCCGGACACGCGGTCACGAGCCATAGCGTGAGTTTTTATGCGCCGGATTCGGAACAGGCCGGGCTGCTGGCACGGGCACGGGAAATCGAAAACCTGGAGAAACAAGTGCGAGCCCAGGGTTTGATTTGCGACCAATCGCGCCAGACGCTGGCGCGCGCCGAGGCCGCCTATGCCGATTCTTCCCAGCGGCTGGTGCAGCTACGCCGCCAGGCGGCCGAGTGTCAGAGTCGCGCCCACGCATTGCAGGTGGAAAGCTTGCGTTTGCACCAGCTAGCCGAACAGGCGCGGGCACGCAAGACCCAGCTAGGCGCTGACTTGTCCGAACTGGACGCGCAAATACACGACTTGCAGCGCCGGCGCGCCGCTGCCGAGGGCCGTTTTGAAGCACTCGACATGCAATTGGCCGATACGCAGGAACGCCATGCGCGGCTCGATGAGACGGTGCTGCAGGCGCAACGCCGCGTCAGCGACAGCCGCGAACAACAGCGTTTGGTGGAGCGGCGCGCGCAGGAGGCCGAGTTTGCCCTGCGCAGCCTGAAGGCGCGCCAGGCAGAGTTGGTGCGCGCCGTGGAAACCGCCGTGCAACAGGCGCTGACCATAGCGGCCGACGAAC
>JANNGR010000491.1:0-2029 GCA_031403955.1 Betaproteobacteria bacterium | reverse complement strand
AATTGCATCTGGCGTGCGGACGTGATCGTCGTCCGAATCTGCCCGAACGACGGGAGCACCGCTTCGCCTTCGGTACCAGAGAACGCGACCAGTGCCGGCGGTCCGAAGTTCGCGCGGTTGAACAGGTTGAACACTTCGGCGCGCAGTTCCATCGATCCGCGTCCCATGCCGAGCCGCGAGAGGCCGACGAACTTGCTGAGCCCCAGATCAACGGTGCGCAGATTGGGACCGATCAGTTCGTTGCGCCCAACATTGCCGAACGTACCGATCGGCTGCAGCACGAACGCCGCCGGATCGAACCACTGGGTGGGATTTCCGGTCACTGCATTCGACGCGTTTCGGCCAGTCGCATAACTCGGTCGATCCGGCCCCGTGCCCGGGCCCAGGGACGGAGACCACAGCGAACGTGAACGGTTCGTCTGCACGAACGGCGTCAGCGGGCTGCCGCTGCGCATGCGCACGATGCCCGACACGCGCCAGCCGCTGAACGGCTCCCACACGAAGTTGGTGACCCAGTTGTGCGCAGCATGAAAGTCCGACAGGCCCTTGTTGTAACCCGGGATGAACTCGGGCATCGCCGACGTCGTGGCGGTCGTTGAGTCAGAGAAGAACGTCGAGTTCTGTGTCGTGTCTTCTGACTTCGACCACGTGTAGGACGACTGCACCTGCAGCCCGTGGCTCCAGCGCTTCTTCACTTCGATGATCAAGGCCTTGTACCAGGAGTCACCGTCACTGGACTTCAACTCGATCGCCGAATAGTTGCGATTTGGCCGGAGCAGGCCTGCCGCATAGAACAACGTGCCGTCGGCCAGTGTCGCCGGAACGGGAACGTTGACGTCCGAGTTGCGCCACAGGTGCTGGCCGCGCGCACCCGCATAACTGACCGTCGCGACCCAATCTGTGAAGAACTCCTGCTGCACACTCGCGTTCCACATGTGCACTCTCGGCAGGTCCACGTCGTACTTGATCGGCCGCACCGAAATGCCCGTGAGCCGCTCGAACGGCGGCACCGGGAACGTCGGGTTTGCAATCACCACGCGCGGTGTCGCGGGCGGATTCGTCACGGTGACGATGAGGTTCTGGTGGTTGTTGGTGTTGAAGTAGAGCCCGTATCCCGCGCGGACGGACGTGCGGCCGTTGCCGAGCACATCCCACACGGCACCCAGACGCGGTGAAAGGGTCGGGGCAGGGTTTGCGTAAAGGTCGCCCACCACCGGTGCGCCCAACAGGTCCTGCATGTTGATGTCGCGCCCGCCCTCATCCCTCGGCATCGTCGAGCCCTCGAACCGCAGGCCGACGTTGGCGGTCACACGCGACGCCAGCTGGATGTCGTCCTGGAGGTAGGCTCCATACACTGTGAACGGCCAGCGGCGATTAACGTCACCCTGCGGCGTGAGGCCGATGAAGTTCGCGGGTTGGTTGCGCAGGAATGTGGTCAGGCTGGCGAAACGAAACACGCCGAGGCTGAACGTCGGATTGAACTCGCTCGAGACGTAACGCTCGGCGATCGCGCCGGCTTTGAGGAAGTGCCGCCCGCGTGACTGCGTGATGTCGTACGAAAGGCTGACCACGTCCTGGCGAAGCCGCAGGTTGGCCGAGAGCTGTGGGCCGAATCGGGGGATGCCGCCAATGTCGATGGCCCCCATCAACGAACGGCCGGAAGCAAACTCGCTGACTGGCTGCGTGGTGTTGGCCTCGACGTTCTGACCCACGCGCGTGCGGCTGTATCCCAGCCGAGCGGTGTGGAAGGTTGATGCCCCAATCGCCTGGCGGTATTCCGCGGTCGAGAAATGATTCCGTGAAATGAACGAACGCGGGAACTGCGGGAAGTCCGTCGGCAGTCTCTGCTCCGCATCGTCGAAGGTGTAGCGGCCTAAGAGCTGGGCGCCGTTCGCGAGGACTCCATCAAGGCGCACCTGCGCGAAGTGCTGATCGAGTGTCTGATCGAAGGGGAAGGTAAAGCGGGCCAAACCACCGCCGATGCCGGCGGCGGCCATCGCCATCTGGCGGAGCGCCCGGCCGGAGAACA
>JANNGR010000490.1:0-20717 GCA_031403955.1 Betaproteobacteria bacterium | reverse complement strand
ACCCTTGTTGTCGTACTGCACCGTGTCCGCGGCCTTGGCATCCAGCATCGCCTTGCCCAGGGCGCGACCGGTCGAGTCCCAGCCGCCGCCCGGGTTGGCGGGAATCATCATCTTGATGTTGGCTGCCGCGACGGCCGGCATTGGCAAGGCACCAGCGGCGGCCAGCGCGGCGATGGATTTAAGGAAGGTATTGCGACGCATCGGAGTCTCCGGGTGTTGATCAACCATCCTATGATGCACCGAAATCCTGTCAATCGGCTGCCCGAAACCATCAGGGTAAGTACCAAGCTATCACATTTGCCGGTATGCGCCTGTTGCCGATTGAAGACGATCCCGCGCGCCAGATTACGCCGCGGCGCGCCCTGGAACGCAAGGGGATAAGCGTTGCCTTATGTGCCGACGGACGGCTGGTATTGGCGCGCTGCCGGTACGACCCACAGCGGCTCGGGACTCGGGCTGACAATCCGCCGCGAAATCGCGCAGGCGCTGGGCGGCACCATCAGGCTGGAAAACCGGGAACTGCAGGGAAGCGTAGTTGGCCTCGAGGCGACGGTGCGCCTGCCATTGGCCGCGGATTAGCCAAGCCCCAATAAGTCCAGCGCCAGCGTATTCAGGCGGCTACCGGGCCGCGGCAAGGCTTCGAGCACACTGAAGTGGTTCAGGCCCGGCAGGGCTTCACACACCGGCACACACTTCTTTCCCCAGGCGGTTTGAATCAGTTGGTTCTGGCGCAGGAACTCAGCACTTTCGTTGCCGCCGGCCACGGAGGTCAGGACGCCCCACTTCGGGCGCGGTAGCCAGGCCGGGCTGACTTTTCTGACCTGCGCCGGTGTCAGTCGCAAAGAGCCTTGCAAGAACGGCGTGCGCCGGATCGATTCGAGTTCGTACAAGCCGGAAATCGACAACGCGTTCCTGACCAGTTTGGCCGGCAGGTCACTGGCATAGGCCTTCCATGCACAGGCCAGCAACATCGCCGCCAGGTGCCCGCCTGCAGAATGGCCGGCCACCGTGATACGACTGGGGTCGCCGCCATACAGCGCGACATTGCGCCAGGTCCAGGCCAGTGCCTTGACCATTTGCAGCGTGATGTCGGCAATAGTCACCGGCTGCGCGGGCGTTCCGGGGCACAGTGCGTAATTCGGCTCCACCACACAGGCGCCGGCGCGCGTGAATGCAGGAGCCAGGAAGGAATGCTCAGCCTTGTCGAGCCCGCGCCAGTAACCACCATGGATGAACACCAGCACCGGGGCGTGGCCTTTGGCGCTTGGGAAAATATCCAGCGTTTCGCCCAGGGCCTGACCGTATTTCAGGTCCAGCCGGCGGCTTTCCTGGCGGCGCACCGATGCGGAACTGTTGGCCCAGTCGGTGAGATGGCCGGCATGCTCGGGCACCAACGCACGGTTGTTGTACATGTCATCGAACCATTTGGGATCGGGTTTGCCGGCCATGAATTTGTCTCCACTGGTACTGGCGGTGGTTGCCCATCGCCCGGTTTACATGAAGCGGAAGGTCACCGCGCCGAGCGGACCATAGTCGGCGTGAAAAGTGTCGCCGCGGTGGCCGAAAATCGCGCGCGTGAACGAGCCGGCCAGTATCACCTCGCCCGGCTGCAGCGACTCGCCGTAGATGGAAAGTTTGTTGGCAAGCCAGGCAACGCCATTGGCAGGATGGTTTAACACGCCGGCGGCGACGCCGGTTTCCTCGATCTGGCCATTGCGGTACAGCAACGCGGCCGCCCAGCGCAGATCCACGTCCATCGGCCGCACGGGTCGGCCGCCCATCACCACGCCGGCATTGGCCGCGTTGTCGGAAATCGAGTCGACGATGGTTCGCGTGCCTTTGGTGGCGGGGTCGATACGCTGGATGCGCGAATCGATTATCTCCATCGCCGGCACCACATAGTCGGTGGCACACAGCACGTCGAATTGCGTGCAGTGCGGCCCCAGCAGTTTTTTCCCAAGCACGAACGCGAGTTCAACTTCGACGCGCGGTTCGGTGAAGCGATCCAATGGCACGTCGGTTCCGCTGTCGAAAAACATGTCGTCGAGCAACACACCGTAGTCGGGTTCATGGATGCCGACCGAGGTCTGCATCGCCCTGGACGTGAGCCCGATCTTGTGCCCGGCCATGCGCCTGCCCGCGCCCAACTTCATGGCCACCCATTCGCGCTGGATCGCGTACGCGTCTTCGATGTCCATGGCCGGAAAGTCCAGGTGGAGCTGGCGTATCTGGACATGCCCGGACTCAGCCTGCCGCAGTCGCGCGGCGGCCTCACGGATGGTTGCGGTATCGAGCATGGGTCTCCTTGAAGCAGATGGCTGGGACGCGGGTGTCAGGACAGGTTGCGATCATGCACCGCGCGCCACCGGAACAAGGGTTGCGTTCTCTGTAGGCGCGAATTGCACCACCACCGCTTGCCCGATGCGCGGCGGCACACCGTCGTCAAGGTAAACCGGCAGTCGCGGACCTTCTTCGAGCTCAACCATCGCGGCCCGGTAAGGCGGCTGGAATGCCGGGTGGTAACCAATGTGCATCACGACAAATGAATGGATTACCGCCTTGCCACTCGCCGCCACCCATTCAAGTCGCGTACCGAAGCAGTGGTTGCAGATCTCGCTGCCGAGTTGGGCAGTCTGGCAGGCGCTACAACATTGCACCAGTAGCCGTCCTTCAGCGGCAGCCTCGAAAAAAGGCCGCGACACGTCGTCGACGTCAACCCCCGGCAACACCATGCCGGTGTTCATGGCAAGCTCCCGGCCGCGCCCGCACCGGGATGCGGACTCAGCACCAGGCAGGCATGGTGGTCGAACCGGCCGCCTTCGTTGGTGACAAGCACGATGTCGTGGCGGGCGCACTGGCGTTCGCCGGCCTGGCCACGCGCCTGGATGACTGCCTCCGCCACCGGCGTCATGCCTTGCAGGTAGAACCCCGACAGGTGCCCGCCCCCGGTATTGGTCGGCAAGGCGCCACCCGGTCCGGTCACGCCACTGGCGACGAAGGGACCACCCTCGCCCTTCTGGCAAAAGCCATATTCCTCTAGCGTCAGCAGCGTGATGTAGGAAAACGCGTCGTAAATCTGGCACTGGTCCACGTCCGCCAACGTGATGCCCGCCATGCCGAACGCAATGTCGCGCGCACGCGCCGCGCCGCTGTGCACCTCGGGTTCGAAGCCGCGCTGGTCCGGCGTTCCGGGATGGCCCTGGCCAAAACCGAGCATAAACACCGCCGGCTGGGCCAGGCCGGCAGCGCTGCGTGCAAGGCTGACAATGACCGCGATCGCGCCATTCACCGGCATTGCGCAGTCGTAGAGCCGAAACGGTTCGGCGATCCAGCGCGCCGTCAGGTAATCCTCCAGCGTCAGAGCGCCCCGCAATAGCGCCAGCGGATTCATGGCGGCCCAGCGCCGGGTCTGGATCGCGACCGCGCCCAGATGCTCTTCGCGCGTGCCGTACAAGGCCATATGGCGACGCGCGGCCATGGCATGCACGGCGGCGCCACCGAACAGACCGGCCGAATAACGCAGACCCTGGATGCCGCGCGAGGACTTGACACGCCCGAATGACTTGCTGGCCGGCCGGTCGGCCTGCATCGGAGCGTCCGCGCACCAGCGAGCCATGAACGAACTGGGCGTGGTAACCGTCGACCTGGTTTTCGGAGGAAACCTTCCAGTTGGCGTCCAGGCGGTGCTTCATCCAGCCGGCGCGTATTTCGATACCGCCCTCGGGCGACAGCCCGTTGAGCATGTCTATCATGCGCGCGCCTTCGCCCAGGTGGGCCTTCAGCGTCTCACCCTCCGGCGCAAGACTGGCGAACACAAAACCGCCGTACGTGTGTACGCGCGGCACACGCACCATGCCATGGCGCGAACGGTCGAAATCGTCGCCATAACCCTTGGGAAACGGAACGCCGACGAGCGCGCCGTCCATACCGAACGCCCATCCGTGGTACGAGCAGGTGATCGCCTTGGCATGGCCCTTTTCGACCTGGCAGACCCGGTTGCCGCGGTGCGGGCAGCGGTTGTACAGCACATTGCAGGCGCCGCTTGCGTCGCGTGTCAGAACCACCGCCTGCAGGCCGATCATTCGGGTAACGAAATCACAATGGGCCGGCACCTCGCTCTCATGGCCGACATAAACCCAGCCGCGGCCAAAGATGCGGTCGAGTTCGTCTTCAAACACCTGGGGTTGGTGTAAACCGAGCCGTGCACGCGGTCCGGCTGCACCAGATGCTGGTAGTCGATGGTGGAGATACCAGAGTCAGACATGGACGGAGCCTTTGAGGAATTCGATGCTGATCGGGTTGAAAGTATCCGGGTCCTCGAACTGCGGCCAGTGCCCAACGTCGTGCATCTCGACATACTTCGCATTCGGCATCAGCTTGGACACGCGTCTGGCGGTCTCCAGGTACTCGTCCTTGTCGGCCAGCGATCCGACGACCAAAGCCGGCCTGTCGATACGGCGCCATTCGTCCTCGGTAATCAGGTTGCGCGGACGAATCTCCGGGTCTTGCAGGCACAGGATGTGGTTCATGGTCTGCTGCATGCCGCTTTGCCGATACACCGCCTGGCGCACGGCGATTATGTCGGGTATGCGGGTCTCTTCCTTGTAGAGCAAGTGGTCGAAGATCGGCTTGATATTGCCCCAGCAAGGATCTTCCACCGCTTTGGAGCGCACGTTTCGGATGCGTGCCATGTTGGAAGCGTTGGCGAACAATCCAGCCGCCGACAACAGCACCAGCTTGTCGGTCGCGTCCGGGTAGCTAAGCGCAAAACGCGCCACGACCCAGGCGCCCAATGAGGCGCCCATCAGCGACGCGCGCTGGATGCCGACGGCACGCATGAAGTTGCGCGCATGGTCGACGTAGACCGGCACTTCGTAGTCATAGTCGGGCCGGTCCGAGAAGCCGCAGCCGAGCATGTCGATCGCCAGACAGTTGAAGTGCTCGCAGTGCGATGCAAGGTTGGCGCAAAAACCCTCCCAGCTACCGGCGGTGCCGTGCAGCATCAGTAACGCGGGCGCGTTTTCGGGGCCGGCCTGAACATAACGCGTGCGTACCCCCGCGACGTCGATAAAACCCTGGCGGAACGGCACTGTCATCATGTGGGTCCAGACACTGCGATGGCTGGCTTCGATGCGCTGGTCCATCATGCGCTCTCCTGTACGGCGTTGCTGAAGCCCATCTTGCGGGCCATCTCGCGGCTCCATTGCGCCACCGGCTGGGTGGTCGGGTTCTCGCGCAGCAGGCGCTCGGTCTCAATCACGATCGCGTCGGCCGGCTTGCTCAGGTCCAGCGGAGCCCGCCAGGGCTGCGAAATTTGCCACGGCGTCGGGACGTAAATCTCGATCTTGTTGCGCTCGGGATCGAAGAAGTACAGGCTCCAACTGTTGCCGTGGTTGCGGCCTTCCAGCCCGGCGGCATTCTCGCTCTCCAGGAAGGCATAGAACTGGCGCAGCGCTTCGAGATTTTCGAGCCGAAACGAGATCTGGCTCAGCGCCGAGAAACCGCCCTTGTGCTCAGGGTCGTGGATCATCACGAGCTGGTGGTGTTCGTCCGGGCTGCGCGAAAGGAAGGCCAGTTCGCGACCGCCGTAGGGGCCCGAGTCGGTAATCACCATGCCCAGGTTACGGCAGTAGAAGTCGGTCATCACCTTCAGGTTACGCACGAAGAGGCCGACGTGGGTCAACTGCGCGTTCGGTAGAGAGTTCATGGCGAGGTTTGTTCCTCTGGGGTGACACGAAGGTGTGAAATGCCAAGGCTGCCAGCGTGTATTGTAGATATCATTTTACGGCACTGTCAATCCATTTATTGGCTTCATGGCTGTCATTTGAGTAGTTGTCGCGCTATCACCATGCGCTGGATCTCCGAGGCGCCTTCACCCAGCAGTTTGACGCGCAGGTCGCGAAACCAGCGTTCCAATGGCATCTCCTTGGCCACACCGAGGCCGCCCAGTATCTGCACGCAGCGGTCAACCACCCGGCACGCGGTTTCGGTGGCGTAGACCTTGCACACCGACGCATCGACGCGCACGTCGCGCCCGAGGTCAGCGTTCCAGGCCGTCTGATAACACAATAACCTGGCGGCCCGCAGTTCAATCTCGCTGTCGGCCACCATCCACTGGATCGCCTGGCGCTCTGCCAGCTTGGCGCCGAAGGTCTCACGCTGTTTGGCCCAGTCGATCGCGATGCCAAGCGCCATCCGCGCGATGCCGATCGGGCCGGCGCCGTACAGGATGCGCGCCTTCACGAGGAAGTCGTCGGCGAGTGAAAAACCCTCGCCTTGCGCGCCAATGCGGTTGGCGACCGGCACCGCGCAATTCTCGAAATGCAGCTCGAACGGCGAATACGAGGTCAACACGCCAATCGGTCGCTTCGTGAAACCCTCGGTTTTGGAGTCGACGGTCGTGCGGCAAAGTGTCCTCAAGCGGGCGGACTTCGGTTGCCATGAAACGCCGCACCGTGTCCTGCAGCATGCGCAGTTCTTGCGGCAACTCCCAGGCACCGGACGGATAGTCGTCGTTGGATTCATGGCCAATTTTGTCGTCCATCCGATCTCCTTCGTGTCCAGAACTAGAACCGTTTAACGGGAACCTATGTCCATAAAATGGCACAATCGTGGCCGAAACGCGGTAGCTTGTCAAGGCATGCTCGGAAAACGCCCAGGCAGCGCCGACGCACAGCCTTGACCGCCTGGTCGGCGGTCACGTATGGTCGCGGCGCGTCAGAAGTCGACGGCGGCCAGGTCCTTGGTCACGACGGCTGCCGCTGCCACGACGGCTTCGATAATCGCGGCGGTAGTCTGCGCCGTCATGCGGAACTTGGGCGCGGCGATCGCGACGCCGTAGATGGCCTTTTCGCGTTCGAACACGGGTGCGGCGACACCCCACACACCCTCGTCACGTTCTTCGTCGGTGATGGCGTAGCCGGCGCGGCGGATCTGCTCCAGCGCGACCCGCAATGCGGCTTTGCTCTGCAAGGTCTTGCCGGTGTAGCTGGTCGGGTGCAACATGCGCAGGATTTCCTCCTGCTCAGCCGGCGTTGCAAAAGCCAGCAGCACTTTTGCGCTGCCGGTGGCGGGCCATGGCAAAAGGTGGCTGCGAGTGGACTGCAGGCTAACCCGTTGCGGCGGCTGGATGCGTTCCAGCGGCAGGATGTCGTAACCAACACGCTGCTGCAACACCACCATCTCGCCAAATCGCTCGGCCAGTTCCTTCAAATGCGGCAAGGCGACCTGCACGATCGACATGCCGGTCTTGGCAGTACGCGCGAGCGGGAAAATGCGCGGCCCGAGGCGGAATCCACCCTGCCCGTCTTCGTCAATCAAGGCGTACGAACGCAGGCTGTTTACGTAACGGTAGACCGTGCTCTTGGGCATGCTGAAATGGGTCGCGATGTCGTTGGCGGTCCAGAACGGTTTATCGTCCGTGAACAGCAGCAGGATGTCGATCGCCCGTTCGGCGGTCGAATTCGCGGCGCCGAAATGCTGCTCTATCGTGCCGGTGCGGCGGCGCTCGACCGGTACTCCTGCCACGGCCGGCTTTCGACTGCCGGGCTGGCGATCCTGCGCCGCGGTCGTAGTGGGTTTGCGCGCCGCTTTTTGCATCTGGGTTCTCCGTGAAGATGCGCCATCATATCGGCGCCGCAAGGTGGCAAGTCGCGAAGCGCGACCGGTGTTTGTCAGGCAGGCGCGCCGCTTACCACGCGCTGGTAGGCAGCGGTCATGGCGCCGGCGTCGGCGTGCCGGCACACGGCGGCGACATAACGGTCGGGACGCAAGACAATCACATCGTCGGGAGCGTTGTCGTCGAGCCAATCGCGAAAGCGTCCTTCGATGTCGTCCAGCACGATGGTGTCCGGGTCGGTCCGCGCGCTCAAGTGCCGGCCCGCGCGCGAGCGGTTGACCTGAACCAGGCGCGCGCCAAGGCGCTTCCAGAAATCGCGGTCAGAGGCGGACAGGTGTTGCGCCGGGTCGACATTGACGCCCAAGACACAAAAACCCTTGCCGATGGCGTCGTCCAGCCTGCGTCGCTGCCCGTCGCGGCACTCCACGTCGGGCTGCATGAACATCGCGCCTAGTGATCGATGCGTCCCGCCGAGCACCAGGCCGCGCGTGTATTTGGGCATCGGCTTGAAGCGGAGCTGCAGGATGTAGTCACGGATGCCGGGCATGGACTGCACGGCGCTGAAGAACAGGTCGCGCCCGCGTTCACTCAGCTGGTTGTAGGGGCGGTACAGGCGTCCGATCCAGGTCGCGAAGTTGACCATCGCCAGCGCATGGTCGCGGCGCTCGGCCTGGTAGGAGTCGAGCGCGTTGTCAGGCAGCATGCCCTGCAACACACCCGCCAGCTTCCAGCCCAGATTGGTCGCATCGCGCAGGCCCGAATTCATTCCCTGGCCAAAAAACGGCGGCTGCAGATGCGCCGCGTCACCGGCCAGGAACACCCGGCCAACGCGAAACTTTTCAGCGACGCGCGAATGGTGCAGATAGATGCGGCTGCGCTTGACGCGTGGCAGCGGTGTACCAGCGGGATAGTGTGGCTGCATCAGCCGCGCCAGATGCTCCGGCGACTGCACCGCCCCTTCGTCATCCTGCGGCAGCAAAATGAACTCGAAACGCCGCAACCCATACGGCAGGTCAATCGACATGTGCGGACGCCGGGGGTCGCAATAGACCCCCGAAAACGGCGCGTCGAGGCAGTCGTTTTCCACGTCAACCACCAGCCATTTGAAGGCGTCGGTTTCGCCCCTGAGATCAACACCGATCAGGCCGCGCACCGTACTGCGCCCGCCATCGGCGCCGACAACGTAACGGCAGCGGATATCCAGCGCTGAGCCGTCATCCGCCTTGCCCGTCACCATGACTTCGTCTTCGTTCTGGCTCAAGCCCCCGACCTCGCCGCCAAAAAGCCGCTGGACGTTCGGGAACCGGTCCAGGCCCGCGCGCAACGTGGCTTCGGTGAGCGGTTGCAGGAACATGTTGCGCCGCGGCCAGCCATAGGGCTGCGCGGCAGGTCGGATGCGCGCAAAACATTTGCCGCGCGAGTTGTGGTAACGCACCGGCGGGTTCTGGACCATGTCGGCGATCAGTCGCTCGGCCAGCCCTACCGTCTGCCAGGATCGCAGCGCCTCGTCGTCCACGCCGACCGCGCGCGGGTAGTCGAGCACGTCGGGACTGCGGTCGATGATGATGGTCTGCACGCCATGCAGTCCCAGATGGTTGGCCAGCGTCACGCCGCAGGGGCCGGCGCCGACAACAACGACTTCGGTAGCTAAGGATGGCATGAAGAAGACCGGAAAACCTTCGGTTGATGGGCTAAGTACCGTATTTCGGCACCATGCATCTACTATACGGCAATTTGGCGCTACAATTTGATTTCCCCAAAGCCGACCGGAACCTCAGCCACCTGGAGCCGCGCATGTTTTCATGGAGATCCATCCTTCGCCGGTCACGTACCGCCGCCTGCGGTTTCGCCATCGCGACAGTCGTCGCGGCCGCCGCGGCCGCTTACCCTGAAAAACCGATCACGATCGTCGTTCCGTTCGCCGCCGGCGGCACCACCGATCTTGCCGCGCGCCTGATCGCCGACCTGCTGCAAAAGTCTACCGGCGCCACGGTGCTGGTCGACAACAAGGCGGGCGCCGGCGGCATGCTGGGCATACAGTACGCCGCCCGGGCCAATCCCGACGGTTACACGTTACTGTTCGGATCCGATTCGCTGATCATCCAGCCGCTGATCAACAAGAGCGTGCAGGTAAGCGTGGACGACTTCATTGCGCTGGTTCGGGTACGCACCACCGGCAACTACCTGGCAGTGGGCGCGGCGGTACCGGCCAGCAATGTCAAGGAGCTGGTCGCGCTGGCCAAATCCAGACCCGGTCAGTTGCGTTATGCGACCGGTGGCGCCGGCTCGGTGCGGCACCTGGCCGGCGAGGCGTTCGCCAATGCCGCCGGTATCAACCTGATTCATGTGCCCTACTAGGGCGCGGCGCCTTGCGGCAACAGCCGTATCTTCGAGCGCTTGCTGCGCGACGTTCTGGATCGCCCGGACCTGGCCAACGACCCGCAACTGCTGGACCGCAATACCCGCCTGAAACAGCGTGACCGGATCAACGACATATTGAACCAGGCGTTCATGGCCAAGCCCTGGTCGTACTGGAAACGGCGCCTACGCGACGCTAAAGTTCCGCACGGTGAGGTGCGTACGCTCGGCGAAGCACTGACGTCGCCCGAAGCGCGCGAGCGCAAATGCGTGACGCGCATCGCGCATCCGAAGGTCGGCTGGATTCCGAATATGCCGCTGCCCTTCAAACTGTCGGCTACGCCGGCCATCCATCCGGTGCCGGCACCCGCGATCGGCGAGCACACAGCCGAAGTGCTTCGGCAAACCCTGGGCTACGACGAAGCGCGGCTGGCCGCGCTGGCGCGCAGCGGGGCGCTGGGGGCCAGCGCCCCCGGCGCGCCTGATCGGGCCGCACTGGACTTCCTGGTTGGCGATTGCCGGTGAAACAGTCAATGCCCAGGACGCTCGCATGATGGGATTCATCCACGCGGTTTATCCGGCGGCCGAGTTCGCGCAACGCGCGCAGGCGTTCGCTGCCAAACTCGCGGCGTTGCCGGCGGAAACGATCGCCGTCGCCAAGTTGTCGCTGCGCGCGGCGATGTACACCGACCGCGCCAGCGCGCGCGATTTCGACCGCCTTGCCAACACCCTGCTGGTGAGCCCGCGTGAACATTCCGAGCGCATGCAGGCTTTTGCCGAGCGCAGTGGAAAACGCAAAATTCCTCCGGGCGACAACCCAACCGCTTGAATGCCAGCATCACGCGCTCCGCGTCAGGCAACTGGTCTTCACGCAATCCATGCAGGAGCATCGATCCCGGCGGATGATGAATCAAGTCCCTGCCCAATGCCGGAAATTCGGCCACCTGACCAATATGTACGAACTGTCAGTGTGTTCATGTCATTGCGCCTTGGCGCCCATTTGGACTAAGAACCTGTCCGGCGCGGGTCGGGCAGCGCACCCGCTTTGGTCCACGGCTGCTGTGTTTCGAGCTGCTTCAACAGACGCTTCGGAGCCTGGGCGCGGTAACTCTCCATCATCCATTGCTTGACCGTGTCGAGCGGAACCGGCTCGCTGCCCACAAACGAGAAGCTTACCCAGCCGCTCTTGCCCAGGCCGTAACCCGTGGGTGCGGCGATCGGCAATCGCAAAGCGTCCTTGCCCGTCACCGGAAGCTTCACCGACACCGACAGCGCGCCGCCGTCGGCGCTCAGGTAGGTGAAGGTCTTGCCGTTGACAGCTACGTCGTCATGGCCCGGCCAGGGACTCTTGGGCTGGGTTCCTGGCAGGGACAATCCGAATGTCTTCAAGGCCTTCAATGTCGTTGCGGCAGGCGTGGGCATGGCCGGTCTCGATAGAAAGTTCTTCCGGGAGCGATGGTACTACCAGCCTTCAAGGTTCAAAGTCTAGGAATCACGATCGAGAAGCCCGCCCCTTTAGATGGGGCATGGACGCCGCCGGGAATTTGCTGGAGTTATTGACAAATTTCAGGTTGGGCATCACGGACGTAGTCAAACAAGAGACCATCGACAAGGCGCGCGGGCCGCAAGCGTCGTACAAGGCGAAGCAGTTGTTGACGCATCAACGACAGACATCAGTTAAGCTTTCAAAGCGCGTGTGACCGCGCATTCGACAAATAGATTCAGGAGCCAATATGGAAACGATTGAATACACCTGTGAGGAAGGCGTCGCCACCATCCTGCTTAACCGCCCGCAGGCCAAGAACGCGCTTGACGCGACGATGACGGGCGAACTCGACCAGGTACTGTCGCAAATCACGCGGGATGACACGGTGCGCGCGCTCATTCTGGCTGGCGCGGGTGGCGCGTTTTGCGCTGGTGGCGACGTGCGCCGAATGAACGACACGCCGGAGCGCACAGCGGAGGCGTGGCGTGCCCACATGCGGCGCAGCCATCGCATCGTCCGGGGCTTGTACGCACTGGACCGCCCGGTGGTCGCGGCGGTTGACGGGCCGGCTTTCGGCGCCGGCTTTTCGCTCGCCTTGCTGGCCGACATCGTGCTGGTATCGAACCGCGCGCGTTTTTGCATGGCCTTCGCGCGTATCGGGCTGATTCCGGACTACGGCGCGTTCTACACGCTGCCACGCGCGGTCGGCTTGCAACGCGCGAAGGAAATCATGTTCTCGGCACGCGAGATTGGCGCCCAGGAAGCCAAAGACATCGGACTGGCGCTGGAGGTGATGGAGCCCGAAGCGCTGCTGCCGCGCGCCCGCGCGCTAGCGCAAGCCCTGGCCAGTGCGTCGCCTGTCGCGCTGGCAATCGCCAAGGATGCGCTGAACGGCGCACTCGAAAGCGACCTTGACAGCCTGCTGGAACTCGAAGCCGCCGGCCAGGGCATCGCGGGCTCGAGCGCCTACGCCCGGGACGCGTTTCGCCGCTTTGCCGAAAAGCAGCCGGGCCGCTTTCAGTGGCCGGGCAGCGCCGCCAAATAGCGCAGCCAGCGCACGCAATCGGCGCTTTGGAATGGCGCCAGGTCGCGCCGGCTTCTGTGGTGAATCGTGTGTATCGAAACAGGCGCGCAGGTGGCCACGGGCGCCTTGCTGGTCGAACTCTCCGTCGCGCCCTGATTGCGCGAAAACGTCCACGCTCTGCAAGCCAGGCGATGGACATTCCGGTGTCTAATCTTACGGTGCGATGCAGCAACAACCAGCATGAACGCCCCCGAAAACCTACCCCCGCCCAACCTCGCAGACTGGCTACCGGCCAGCCTGCGTGCCGGCGCGGACGATCAGAAGCTGATTCCACGGGTGGCCAAGGACGGGGCACTGATTCGCGAGATTGAAGCGTCACTCGGCGACATACCAACCCGGCATCACCTGTGGCAACACGATGCGCGGATGATGGATTTTCTGGCGCCGCACAGCGTGCATCTGGTCGTTACCTCGCCACCTTATTGGACGTTGAAGGAATACAACCGCTCGGCCGGTCAGATGGGTTACATCGAGGACTATGAAACCTTTTTATCCGAGCTGGACCAGGTTTGGGCACACTGCCATCGCGCGCTGGTGCCTGGCGGCCGGTTGGTGTGCGTGGTGGGCGACGTGTGCCTGTCGCGCCGCAAGAACGCGGGCGAACACACCGTGGTGCCGCTGCACGCGTCGATACAGGAGCATTGCCGGCGTCTGGGTTATTCCAACCTGGCGCCAATTATCTGGTACAAAATTGCAAACGCCGTATACGAGGCTTCAGGCAACGGAGGCGGTTTTCTGGGCAAGCCTTATGAGCCAAATGGCGTGGTAAAAAACGACATCGAGTTCATCCTGATGCAACGTAAGCCCGGTGGTTACCGCAAGCCGTCGCACGCGGCGAGGCTGCTGAGCGTAATTTCCGCCAGCAACCACCGCGAATGGTTTCAGCAGATTTGGACCGGTGTCACGGGTGGCTCCACCCGCGCGCACCCGGCGCCATACCCACTGGAACTGGCTGAACGGCTGGTGCGTATGTTCAGCTTTGTAGGCGACATGGTGCTCGATCCGTTCATGGGCACCGGCACGACCAATCTCGCCGCCGCGAAGTGGGGGCGTAACAGCATTGGCGTGGAGGTGGACGAAAGGTACTTCAAGATGGCGCATGACCGGCTGGAAAATGACAACGCCAAGCTGTTCTCCTCGCGTGTTATTCGTACCCATCAGCCGGATTTGTTGCAGTGACTGCGCTTGCCCTTGATGTTGAGAAAGAATTGGCCAAGGCAGTCCGGCATTTCTGGACCACTCGCGGTACGCAGCAGCTTAACCAAGGCAGCAAGACGGGCAAGAAAGATGCGGGTTCGCGCAGCGCGGTGACGGGCGGCAAACACGCCGATGGTTTTGTAAAGCTGATTACGACCATCGTCCGCGACGCGGGGCTGAAGAATTTCGACATCCGGTTTCCCGAGAAAAAGAAGCGCACATTGCCCGGCTACTTTCGCCCGTCCAAGGAATGGGACTTGGTGGTGGTCTCTGGAGCTGAGCTGGTGGCAGCGGTAGAGGTCAAGAGTCAGGTCGGCAGCTTTGGCAACAACTTCAACAATCGGGTAGAAGAAGCGCTGGGCAACGCGACCGACTTCCGGCAAGCATATTCCCGAGGTCTTTATGCACCATCACCTCGTCCATGGCTGGGCTACGTATTCATGCTGCAGGACTCAACCGGCTCCAGCGAGCCCACCAAACGCATAAACCTTGAGCCGTATCCAATCGATGAAGTGTTTCAGCAGTTGTCGTACGCCATGCGTTACGAGGAAGTTTGTCTGCGTCTAGTACGCGAGCGCCTATACGACAGCGCCTGCTTTTTCATGTCGAGCTCCACCGATGGCGCAAAAGGCAAGTTCACCCAGCCAAATCAGGAACTATCGATAAGGCACTTTGCCGTGTCGCTGCACGCGCGGGCCGCGGCTTTTGCACAAGTCAAGCAATAGACACGGTTCCATCGACTGTGGCTGAAAGCGTCCGCGTCTGCGCAGGCTCAAAATCGCTCGTACGGCATCAGGTAGCGCCACTGGCCAACCGCCAGCGCAGCCAGCGGCACGCGCCCTACCCGCAGGCGTTTCATTCCCACCACGGCAAGCCCGACCGATTCGCACATCTGCGCGATCTGTCCGGGCAGGCTGCCTTTGACGGCGAAGCGCAGCCCGGTCACAGCGCCGGTCTGGCTATTCATGCTTACCTTGGCCCGCAGCATCGCCCGGCCGTCGATTACGGGTGCCTTGTTAAGCCGGTTCAACGCGGCGGCAGTGAGTGTGCCGGTCACTTCGACGATGACTTCGTTCTCCACCAACGCGGCGTCCTGCAGCAGTTTGCGCCGGATCGGCCAGTCCTGCGTGAAGACCAGCAATCCGCTGGCGCCGGTTTCCAATGGCGTCACACATTGCTGCGGGTTGAAATGCCGCTTTAGCGGGCGAATGCCCGAGCGGTCGGCGGCGGATCGGTTCGCTGGATGCAGCAGTTGCGAGGCTGGCTTGCGTCCACCATCGCAATCGTAACCCGCGGGTTTGTGCAGCAGCAACGTGACCGGAGTGACTGGATCGAGACGGGCCGAAGCGTCCAGCTCAACCTTCTGGTCGAGCACCTTGAACTGCGGCGTTTCAATTACCTGCCCGTCCACACGCACCCAGCCACCTTCGATGTATTGCTCGGCCTCGCGGCGCGAGCAAGGCAGCAGTTCGGCAAGGCGCTTGGCGAGGCGAACGGGTTCTGTCATGGCACGCGGACCGGAGTTTGGCGGCCCAGTTTAATCCACCGGTCACCGCGCAAAATGCTTCGGCCGCGTCAGGATGGACCTTAACCATTGCCCCAACCACACCGGTACACATGATTGCGCTGGCAAGTACATGAAAGGCATGTCCGCGGACGACGCGCCACCTGAAGTGCGCAGTGCCGTAAGCTTTGGCCGCCCCACCGCTGAGCGCATCCAGTAGTGCCCAATCGGAGGAAAATCACGTGCAATGAAGCGGATTCGGCTTGCCTTTCCACGCGCGCCCAAAATATGGTTCGCACCGGATGTAATGATCGGCGCCGGGAAATGACTAACATCCAACCAGCCCACCAACCACTTGGCTATTGATTGGCCAAAACGAGCTGGTTGCCTCTTCAACTTGCCAACCCAAGGAGTGTTCCAAATGAACCAACGTGCCATGATCGCTGCCGCCGCAGCTTCGTTGATGTCTCTCGCTCTGGTATCGGCGCCGGCCGCCGCGCAGGAGAAGGAAAAGTGCTTCGGCATCGCCAAGATGGGCCAAAACGATTGCGCCAATCTTGCGGGCACCCATGACTGCGCCGGCAAGTCAAAAGTGAACATGGACAAAGGCGAGTGGAAATATGTCGCCAAAGGCACCTGCAAGGACATGAAAGGCATGTCCATGGAAGAAGCCAAGATGATGAAGAAGGGCTAACCCCTAACCCCACGGCCATGTCCGGTGCCGTGCCTGGCGCGCCGCAAGCACAACAGGTGCAAACCGGAATCGGCTGGCGCCACCCGCATTACAACGAGTTGCTGCAACGCCGGCCGGCGATCGACTTTCTGGAAGTCCACTCGGAGAACTTCTTTGCCGAAGGCGGCGCCGCGCTTGCGGTGCTGCGTGAGGCGCGTTCACACTATCCCGTGAGCCTGCACGGCGTCGGCTTGTCGCTGGGCTCGGCAACAGGCATCGACGTATGGCACCTGGATCGGCTTGCGCGGCTGGTTGCCTTGATAGAGCCGCTACGTATCAGCGACCACGCGTGTTTCGCGCGCGGCACGTTCAATTCACCGGCTGGATTACGCGAGGTGCATGCCTCGGACCTGCTGCCAGTTCCGTTTTCAACGCAAGCGCTGGACGTGATGGTTGCCAACGTTCACCTCGTGCAGGACCGGCTCAAGCGCCCAATTTCGGTGGAGAACCTGTCTGCCTATGTGCGCTGGCAGACCAGCGACATGGGCGAGCCTGATTTTCTTGCCGCGCTTGCGCGGCGCACCGGCTGCGGCCTGCTGGTGGACGTGAACAACATCTATGTGAACGCGCTCAATGACCGCTTGCAAGGCGCAACCACCGACGCCATGCAGATTTGCCGCAAGTGGCTGGACGCCATTCCGGTGCAGGCCGTGACCGAGATTCATCTTGCCGGCCATGCCGACTGCGGCGATATCGTGATCGACGACCATGGCAGCCGTGTGTGCAGCGAAGTCTGGTCGCTGTACCGGCACGCCATCGATCGATTTGCTGGCGTGCCCACGCTGATCGAATGGGACACCGACATTCCGGCACTCGATACGCTGTTGGAACAAGCCGCCCAAGCCCGGCAACTGGCGCAACAGGCCGCCGCATGAATGCCTTGGCACGGCAGCAGCAGGCCTTGCTGGATGCTCTTTTCGTTGAGCGGGTCAAACCGAACGGCGACACTTTCTTGACCGGAGCCAGAGGTCTGATGGCCTACCGGGCCAACGCGCATGCGCTGGCCGAGCGCAGCCTGCTGGCGACTTACCCGGTGATCGCCCAATTGCTGGGTGACGAAAGTTTCAAGCTGCTGGCGCGCGATTTCTGGCACCACCATCCGCCCACACGTGGCGACCTGACGCAATGGGGTGAGGAATTGGCCAGCTTTCTGCAAGTCAAACCACAACTGGCCGAGGAACCTTATCTGGGTGATGTGGCGCGCGTGGAATGGGCCTTGCACCGAGCTGCCAACGACACGGACCGGGCGCGCGACCCGGCGTCGTTCGCGCTGCTCTCAACCGTGGAGCCGGATGCGCTGACGCTGGTTCTGTCGAGCGGCACGGCCGTGATAAACAGCGTCTACCCGGTGGCCAGCATAATCAACGCGCACCTGAAACATGATCCGGCGCTGGTCGAGGTGGGGCGTAAGCTGCGCGCCCAGGTGCCCGAAAACGCGCTGGTCTGGCGGCAGGGTTTTCGACCCGAATTGGCCGAATGCAGCGCGGCCGAGGCGGTTCTTGTGCAAGCCCTGCTGTCCGGCGCGCCATTGTTGGCGGCGCTGGAGCAATCTGGCGGTCTGGACTTCAACCAGTGGTTGCCGCCAGCCGTGCAAACTGGCCTGGTGCTGGGTGCACGGCCACTGGCAGCAGCAGCGTAACGCATGTGCCGGCACCGGGTTCGCTGACGACTGAAACCTCGCCGCCATGTAATTCGGCAATGCGTTTGACGATCGCCAGGCCCAGTCCCTTGCCACCTTCACCGGTTGCCGGCGCGACGTTCTGGCGGCTTTGGTAAAAGCGGTCGAACAGGTGCGGCAGATCGGCCGCGGCAATGCCTGCGCCGTTATCGCTGACACTGACTTCGACCCGGTCGTCGCGCCGTTCGGCGGCCAGTGTGATGCGGTCACCGGAGCGGCAGAACTTGAGCGCGTTGTCGATCAGATTCGCCACGGCACGCTCGAACAACTCGATGTCGAGCGCGGCAAAAGGCGCCGGTGCGTGTGCATCTTCTGGGTGCCGCGTCTGCAATCTGACACCCTGGCTGGCGGCACGCTGGCCGAAACGCAACGCAATGTCGTCCAGCAACTCGCCGGCATCGAGCACTTCGGTACGCAACTTGAACTCGGGTTCGTCCAACTGCGCCAGGTCGCCCAGCGACTGCACCAGCCGCGCCGCGTTGCGGGTGTTGCGCAGCGCCATCACGACCAGGCCGCGGTCAGCGTCGCGCGCGGCGTCTGTGGCCCATCGGCTTTCCAACGTCTCCAGGCAAGCGGCGGTAGCCGTCAGCGGTGAACGCAGGTCGTGCGACAGGTTGCTGACGCCTTCGCGCCGAAAGTGGTCGAGCCGGCGCAAAGCCGCCCACTGGCGCCGCACGGTATCGAGCATCAACACGAAAGCGGCCGTTAGTTGCCCGAACTCGTCTGGCGTACGAGCTGGTAGCAAGGCCTCGGGCGCGCCGGGCGCGCCGTCTTCCAGCCCGCGCTGCGAGATGGTCGCCACGGCGGCAGTCAGCTGGCGCAGCGGGCGCGTGACAGCCGCGATGATCCAGGCCGCCAGCAGCGTGGCCAACAGCACCACGCCCAGGATGGCCGCCAGCGCCGGCTTGGCGAAGGTGCTGCCAAATACCTGCAGCCGGCCTTGGGACAACACCGGTTGGTGGCACACCAGGTACAGGTAACCGGCCAGCGGCTCGTCATTGCGAATCAAGGCCCGGCGCAGCGGCCGCGCGGCGATGACCGCGTTGGCGTCCATGCGTTCCGGGTCGTCCCCCATCACATAAGGCATGTCCGAGCCGCTCACCGCCTGCCGCACCGGTTCCAGCGCAACCTTGAAGCCGGGCGGCAGCTTCGTCGTGCCAGTGGACGACAACACAGTGCCCTGGGCATCCAGCAAATACAGTTGCGTGTCGGGTTCGAACAGCACCAGGTTGCGCAGGAACTGGTTGAACTCCTGCGGCTGGCGCTGATGCAGGTCGAACAGGTTGTCGTACATGTCCACCACGCGGCCCAGAAACGCGTCGGCCCGATGGTAGGTGGTTTCGTGCTCGAAGCGCTGGAACGCAAACAGCACCGTGGCTATGACACCCAGCGCGGTCAACGCGCCGGTGATGAAGATCGTCAACGCGATCTTGAAACGCACGCTCAAGCGGGTGCCTCGCGCATTTTGTAACCCGCCCCGCGCACCGTCAGGATCAGCTCGGGCCGCATCGGGTCTGCCTCCAGTTTGGCGCGCAGCCGGTTGATATGCGTGGTCACCGTGTGTTCATAACCATCATGCGTATAACCCCACACCGCACCCAGCAACTGGGCGCGCGAAAACACATGGCCTGGATGTTGCGCGAAATACAGCAACAGGTCGAACTCAAGCGCCGTGAAGTCGAGCGCCTCACTGCGATAACGCACCTGGCGCTTGGCGGGCAAAATCTCGAGGTCGCCATTACGCAGCAAGCTCGGCTGCGATAACGCGTTGGCCTGCGCGGCGCGCAGCAGGTCGGCGCGGCGCAGCAGCGCCTTTACACGCGCCAGCAGTTCGGCGAGCGAAAACGGCTTGGTCAGGTAGTCGTCGGCGCCCAACTCGAGCCCGAGCACCCGATCGAGCTCGGTCGACTTGGCGGTCAGCATCAGGATCGGCGTACTGCGGCCACGCGCGCGCAGCGCCTTGCAGACTTCCAGCCCGTCCAGGCCCGGCATCATCAGGTCGAGGATCAACAGGTCGCTGGCGCGCTCATTCTGGCTCGCCAGCGCCGCCACCCCGTCGGCCACCGCCGTGACCTCATAGGCGGCATTGCGCAGGTTCATCACCAGCAGGTCGCGGATATCGGCCTGGTCTTCGGCCACTAGGATGTTGGGGGGCATGCGGTGATTGTCGGCGCGGTGCAGCGCTTCTTACGCAAATGTTATCTGGCTGTTAGATTGCGCGACGCTGGCGCGAGGTGGATCGGCGACAGTCAATATATCGACCACCCGACCCCAGGACAACGCCATGAACGCCACCGCCACCGCCTCCTTCGGCCCAGCCTTCAATGCGGCGCCCGGCACTGGCGTGCCATGGCGCGAGATGCTGTCGCACCGCAACGATCTGGTGCGTTTTGCCAAAACCCGGTTGCACGATCCCACGCTGGCCGAAGATGTGGTTCACGATGTGTTCGAGGCAGTGTTGTCGGGCCGCGCCGCCTTCGCCGGCCGCTCGGCTCTGCGCTCCTGGTTGACCGCCATCCTGAAGCACAAGATCGTCGACCTGGTGCGCCAACGTGCCGGTACCGACAGCCTGGACGATGAACGCGACGACGAAGGCGCGCTGGCGATCGAATGCCCACATGCGCGGCCGGACGAACTGGCGGAACAACGTCAACTGCTGGCCTTGACGCTGCAGCGCATAGACGCCCTGCCCCCCGGCCTGCGCGACGTGATGCGCTTGCGCGTGTTGCAGGACGAACCCACCGAGAAGGTGTGCCGCGACTTGTCGATCAGCGAAGAGAATCTGTTCGTGCGTTTGCACCGCGCGCGCAAGCAGTTGTTGTCGTGAGATGCCGTGCGTGCTTGTCCTGGTTAGCCTTTGTCGCGGCCCGAAAGGCTTTTTCAGAGGCCCGGATGGTCGGCCTGCTCTGCCAGACCCGTGCCGCTTACGCCGCAAGCGCTCCCGCATTCGCCGCGAGCCGGGCCCGTTCTCGCACCAGCAGTTCGACGAATTGATCCACCGGTAGCGGGCGGCTGAACAGGAAGCCCTGGTAGTTGTCGCATCCAAGCTGCTGGATGCA
>JANNGR010000489.1:0-2461 GCA_031403955.1 Betaproteobacteria bacterium | reverse complement strand
GCGGCGTTGCGACGTTCCTGAAACCGGGCCAGCCAGGCGTCGCCCAGCGCGCGTCCGGTATGGCGCGCAATCATGGCTAATTCCTCCTGCATCGCCTTGCCGACGAACAGTCGCATACATTCGGCTTGTGTCAGGTTCCAGCCCAGCTCACGCAACATGTCACGCAAGACGCCGTTGGTGATGGGTTCGGAGTCCACCAGCACACCATCACAATCGAACAATACAGCGTCGAATTTCATGCGCTGGCCTGTTTGCGCCGCGCCTTTTGCTGTTCCAGGGTTTCCGTCGGCGCGCCGCTCTTTAGCCATTCGGCCCAACCGCCGTCGATATGCGCGACATTCGTCATGCCCATGTCCTGCAGCGCCTTGGCGGCCAGCGCGCTGCGCCAACCGGCGCCACAAAACAGGATGAACTCGCGCGACTCGTCGGCAAACAACGGCTTATGGTAGGGGGACGCGGGATCGACCCAGAACTCGAGCATGCCGCGCGGGGCGTGAAAGGCGCCTAAGACGGTGCCCTCGGTCAGTTCGCGAATGTCGCGGATGTCGACGATCTGCGTCGCCGGATCGGCAAGCCGGGCGCGGGTCTGTTCGACCGAATAGGTCTTGACCTGGGCCATAGCCTCGTCGACGAGTTGTTTGTAACCCTTGGTGATAGGCATGTGGTTTCCCTCGAATTGGGTGTTAGCCGCCTTGGGCCAACGCACGCTGGATCAAGATCTTCTGCACGTCGCTGGTTCCTTCGTAAATCTGGCATACACGCACGTCGCGGTAGATGCGCTCGACCGGGAAGTCCGACACATATCCATAACCTCCCAGCGTCTGGAGTGCAGCCGAACATACCTGCTCGGCCATTTCGCTGGCAAACAACTTGGCCATCGCGGCTTCCTTCAGGCATGGGCGACCGGCATCACGCAGCGCCGCCGCGTGCCAGATCAGTTGCCGTGCCGCTTCTATTTTGGTAGCGCACTCGGCAAGCCGGAAACCGACTGCCTGGTGGCTGAAAATCGGCTGGCCAAAACTCTCGCGCTGTTTGGCGTAATCAAGCGCGCACTCAAACGCGCTGCGGGCCATGCCCACACTTTGCGCCGCAATGCCGATGCGCCCACCCTCCAGGCCGCCAAGCGCGATCTTGTAGCCCTCTCCCTCGACCCCGATCAGGTTCTCGTGCGGTATGCGGCAATTGTCGAAGTTGATCTGTACCGTATCGCTGCTGTGCTGGCCCAGTTTGTCCTCCAGCCGGGCCACCTGGTAACCCGGCGTGTCGGTGGGAACAATAAAGGCGCTCATGCCCTTCTTGCCGGCGCCCTTGTCGGTGACCGCAATCACGATCGCCACCTGGCCGTTCTTGCCACTGGTAATGAACTGCTTGACGCCGTTGATCAGATAACCGTCCTGGTTTTTGAGGGCTGTGGTTCGCAGCGCCGATGCGTCCGATCCGACATGCGGTTCGGTCAGGCAGAAAGCGCCCAACATCTCGCCCTGCGCCAGTGGAACCAGCCACTGCTCTTTTTGCCGCGTATTGCCATAACGCATCAGGATCGCGTTGACCGGGCAGTTGGTAACACTGATCGCGGTGCTGGTACCGCCGTCGCCAGCCGCGATTTCTTCCAGCACCAGCGCCAGAGTCAGGTAATCCAGATTCGCGCCGCCATACTGCTCGGGCACACAAATGCCATACGCGCCCAAACCGGCCAGGCCCTTGTGCGCCTCTTTCGGGAAGTGGTGTTCCTTGTCCCAGCGCGCCGCGTTGGGCCAGAGTTGCTCTTTGGCGAACGCGCGCACCGCGTCGCGCACCATTTCCTGCTCTTGACTGAGTATCACAACCGCCTCCTGGGATCTGGAGCAGTGGACTCCAACGCGCGTGTCAAAACATCTCCAGCGCCAAAGCGGTCGCCTCGCCGCCGCCAATACACAAGGTGGCAATGCCGCGTTTGAGCCCGCGCGCCTTGAGTGCGTGCATCAGCGTGACCATGATGCGCGCACCGCTGGCACCAATCGGATGGCCCAGCGCGCAGGCGCCACCGTTGACGTTGACGATGTCGTGCGAAACCCTGAGCTCGGCCATCAGCGCCATCGGCACCACCGCAAAGGCTTCGTTGACTTCCCACAGGTCGACATCGGCCACGCTCCATCCGGCCTTGGCCAATACTTTCTGCGTGGCGCCGACCGGGGCAGTGGTGAACCAGTTGGGTTCGTGCGCATGCATGGCATGCGCGACGATACGCGCCAGCGGCGTGGCGCCGAGCCTGGTGGCGGTGGACTTGCGCATCATCACCAGAGCCGCCGCGCCGTCGTTGATGCTCGAGCTGGAGGCGGCGGTGATCGTGCCGTCTTTCTTGAACGCGGGCTTCAACGTGGCAATCTTGTCAAGTTTCACCCGGCCCGGACCTTCGTCGATGGCAATAAGCGTGTCACCGGCGCGCCCCTTGACGCTGACCGGCGTGATTTCGGTGGCGAAC
>JANNGR010000488.1:0-18646 GCA_031403955.1 Betaproteobacteria bacterium | reverse complement strand
ACACCTTCACCGCGCTGCGGTTGCGGCTTTTTTCCTGCCCGATACGGATGCCCTGGGGGTTGAAACCATTGGCGCCGAACGGTGAGGTACCACCCGTGCCTATCATCTTGCTGCCGCCTTCGTGGCGTTCCTTCTGTTCCTCGAAACGCTTCTTGAGCGTCTCCATCAACTCGTCCCAACCCATCTTCTCGATCTTCGCCTTCTCTTCCGGGCTCAGGTTCAGTTCTAGATTTTTGCGCAGCCATTCAAGCGGAATGTCACGCGTGAAGTCGGCGATCATCTCGATGCCCTTGAAGTACGCGGCAAAGGCGCGGTCGAATTTGTCGTAGTGTTTCTCGTCCTTGACCAGCGTGGTTCGGCTGAGATAGTAGAAGTCGTCGATGCGATAACCGGTGGCTTGTTCACCGAGCGCGTCCGGTTCGGTGTTCGGGCCGACCACGCCTTCCTTAAGCGCCTCCAGCAATGTCAGGTATTCCTTGACCGACACCGGCAGCTTGGCCGAACGCAGGGTGTAGAAGAAATCGATCAGCATGGCGTTTGCCTCCTTCTCTAAGCACGCGGTTTGTCGCGCAAGTACAGCAGCTGTGCGCGGGCTTCCGGCCATTCGCCGGCGCGCATGCTGTACATCACGGTATCGCGGATCGTGCCGTCGCGGCGCAGGGCATGGCCGCGAATCACACCGTCTTTGGTAGCGCCGAGGCGCTCGATGCCGCGCTGCGACGCATAGTTGAAGTTGTCGGTGCGCCATCCCACCACGTGGCAACCCAGGGTGTCGAAAGCATGGCCCATCAGCAGCAGTTTGCAGGTGGTGTTGATGTGGGTGCGCTGGCACCGTTTGGCGTACCAGGTGTAGCCAATCTCGACCCTTTTCACGGTCGGAAGTATGTCGTGGTAACTGCTCGATCCCAGCACCGTGCCGGTGGTCGCGTCCAACACGGCAAATGCAAAACGGTTGCCGGCTTCCCGCATCGCCAGCGCGTCCTCGATGTAGCGTCGGGTCTGGTCGGGTTCAGGCACAGAAGTAATGCGCAGCCGCCACAATTCGCCGTCCATCGCGGCAGCGCGCAGGCCGTTTTCATGGCCCAGCGCCAGCGGCACCAGTTGAATGCCGCGCTCGGCCAGGATCACCGGATCAATGAAGGCCATGGTCCAACCCGCTAGCGGTTGTGCCGCTGCATGAATACCAGTTTTTCGAACAGCGTCACGTCCTGTTCGTTCTTTAGCAACGCGCCCACCAGCGGTGGCACGGTCACTTTTTCGTCTTTGCTGTGTAACGCTTCGGGTGGAATCTCTTCGGCCAGCAACAGCTTGAGCCAGTCCAGCAATTCACTGGTGGAGGGCTTCTTTTTCAGGCCCGGCAGATTGCGCACGTCGTAAAACGTTTTCATCGCGGCATTCAGCAGCTCTTTTTTGAGACCGGGGAAATGCACATCGATGATGCTCTTCATCGTCTCTGCGTCCGGGAACTTTATGTAATGGAAAAAGCAGCGGCGCAAGAACGCATCCGGCAGTTCTTTCTCGTTGTTGGAGGTGATGAACACCAGCGGCCGGTTTTTGGCTTTGATCAACTCGCGGGTTTCATAACAGTAGAACTCCATACGGTCGATTTCGCGCAACAGGTCGTTGGGAAACTCGATATCGGCCTTGTCGATTTCGTCAATCAGCAGTGCCACCTGTTCGTCGGCCGTGAATGCCTGCCACAGGATGCCGCGCACGATGTAGTTGTGGATGTCCTTGACTTTTTCGTCGCCGAGTTGCGAGTCGCGCAGACGGCTCACGGCGTCGTACTCGTACAAACCCTGCTGCGCCTTGGTGGTGGATTTGATGTGCCACTGCAGCAAGGGCATATTCAACGCCAGCGCCACTTCCTCGGCCAGCATGGTCTTGCCGGTGCCGGGTTCGCCCTTTACGAGCAACGGACGTTTTAGGGTGACGGCCGCATTGACCGACAACATCAGGTCCTGCGTGGCGACGTAATTTTTGGTGCCCTGGAATTTCATGGTGGTGCTGGTGCGGTGGCAAAACCGGTGGTCGGTGAAGGCAACGTGGCCGATATAATGGCGCGGAGTCGCCTCCCCCCATTCCCCCTTGATTGTCTTCGCAAAATGAACAAATTGCTGTCGTCGATGTTGGTCCTGTTTGTCGCTTCGGTGACGGCCCAATCAGCCACCGCACAGGAAATCAAAGGCGACGCAAAAGCCGGTGAACCGAAGGTGTCGATGTGTATCGGTTGCCACGGCATCAAAGGTTACCAGGCCAGTTTTCCCGAAGTCCACAAAGTGCCGATGATCTCCGGCCAGGGTGCCAAATACATTGTTTCGGCACTGGGCGCCTACCAAAAGGGCGAGCGCAAACACCCCACGATGCGTGGCATTGCCGAGACCCTGACCGAGCAGGACATGGCCGATGTGGCGGCGTATTACGAAGCCAGCGGCAAACAGGACGGCGCGGCAGCCAGCGGCAAAGCGCCTGAAGCCAGCGCCAAGGCGGCCGAACTGGTCAAGAAGGGTGCCTGTCTTTCATGCCATGGTGAAGGTTTCAGCAAGCCGATTGACCCAAGCTACCCCAAGATTGCCGGTCAACACGCGGACTACCTGTTTGTCGCGCTCAAGTCCTACAAGACCGAAGGCAAGGGCACCTGGGGCCGCTCCAACGGCATCATGGCGGGTGTTGCCAGGCAGTTTTCCAATGCCGAGTTGAAAGAGCTGGCCAACTATGTGCACTCCTTGCCGGGCGAACTCAGGTCGGTGCCACAAGCCGGATTCAAGTGAACCGGCTGTCCCGCGTGCCGGGATGAACTCAGGCCAGCGCGACCAGGCCCAACCCGATGCCCAGCAGCAGGCACAGGGGCGAGTAGTACAGACTGTCCATGCGGGCAAATTGGGAGCCGGTGACGGTTTTGAAGAAACCCACCAGGCGGAAATCTCCCACCGAGCGAGCCAGCATCACGGCGGCGAGTACGCCAATCGACCACTGCAACGCCCAATGCCTGACCGGCGCGCCCAGCAGTCCGGCGCGTAACGCCACCAGCAGCGCGATCAAGGCCATCGCGCAGGCAACCGCCAGCGTGATGGCCGGGCCCGGGCTGAAAGCCTTGACCATCGCCGCCGGCTTGTCTTTGTCCGGTAGTTTTGGTATCGCGGCCTGCATGCCCCACTGCCCACCCGCGGCCCAGTAAACATGCACCAGGGCAAGGACAAGAAATACGCCGGCGACGAGACTTGCGATCAACATGCTGCTTCCTTTCGGCTTGACGCGAAGACCGGCAGAAACCATAATGGTTCCATTTAGGTTGGAGATAAATATGCCCACGACGCTGACTTTAAAGAACATTCCGGACGACGTGTATGTCCGCCTGAAGCTTTCCGCGCAATTGCACCGCCGCAGCATGAACGGCGAAGCGATTGTGTGCCTTGAGGCGGTATTGCTGCAACCCAACGTGAAGCCTGCTGAGCGCTTGGCTCGTGCGCGCGCGCTGCGAGAGGCATTGCCGCTGGGAAAGTTTCGCGTGCGTGACATCGACGCACTAAAGCGGGAAGGCCGGGCATGATTGTCGTGGACTCCAACGTGTTGGCATACCTGTACCTGCCAGGCGATTACACCGCGCAAGCGGATGCCCTGCTTGAGCGAGAACCGCAGTGGGCAGCGCCGGTTTTGTGGCGGAGCGAATTCCGCAATATTCTGGCGGGTTACAGGAGACGACGCACGCTTACCTTTGAACAAGCCTGCGGTTTACAACGCGAGGCCGAAGGCTTGCTGGGCGGCTCCGAGTTCGAGGTCGACTCGCATGCGGTGCTGGAGTTGCTACGCGACAGCGATTGCTCGGCATATGACTGTGAGTTCATTGCGCTGGCGATCAAGCTCAATACCAAGTTGGTGACGATGGACAAGAAGCTGCTGCGAGCATTTCCGGCGCGCGCGGTAACCCTTGCAGTGGCCTGACGGACGATCTGAGCAGCTCGGCGTGCAGGTCACCTTGTGTGGCGCCGATCAATCCATGTCACGTCAATCAAGATAGTCAGCGTGTGGACCAACCGTCTGGCATGAGACATGCCTGGCCTCAGACGAAACTCATTCCCGCAAAAACCGCACCCGCACACTTTTGCCCTTGACCTTGCCCGTGTTGAGCTTGCGCAGCGCCTCATGGGCGATGGCGCGTTGCACCGCGACAAAGGTAGTGAACTCGGTCACGTTGATCTTGCCGATCTGTTCGCGCGTAAAGCCGCCGTCTGGGCCGGTCAGCGCGCCGAGCACGTCGCCGGGGCGGATTTTTTCCTTGCGGCCACCGAGAATCTGCAAGGTCACCATTGGTGGCAGCAGGGGGCCTTTGCCGGTCGGCGCCAACTCCTCGCGTTTGTGCCAGACCGACTCCTGCTTCTGGTACTGCTCGATCTTGCCGACGGCACCCATTTCATCCATGCTGGCCAGGCTAAGCGCCAGGCCCGACTCGCCGGCGCGGCCGGTGCGGCCGACGCGGTGTACATGGACTTCGGCGTCGGGGGTGATGCTGACATTGATCACCGCTTCGAGCTGCGATATGTCGAGCCCGCGCGAGGCCACGTCGGTCGCCACCAGCACCGAACAACTGCGGTTGGAAAACTGTGCCAGCACCTGGTCGCGCTCGCGTTGCTCCAGTTCGCCGTACAGCGCCAGCGCACTGAACCCCTGCTGCTGCAAAGTGGTGACGAGCTCCTTGCACTGTTGTTTGGTATTGCAAAACGCCAGCGTACTGACCGGGCGAAAATGGTTCAGCAACAGCGCCACGGTCTCGAAGCGGTTGGCGCGTGTTACCTCGTAAAAACGCTGCTCGATCAGGTTCTCCGCGCTTTTCTCTTCGACCCGTATTTGCACCGGTTGGTGCATGAACTGTTTCGCCAGCCGCTCTATTTCTGGCGGGTAGGTGGCGGAAAACAGCAGCGTCTGGCGCTCTTTCGGACACTGTTTGACGACCGTCGCAATGTCGTCAAAAAACCCCATGTCGAGCATGCGATCGGCTTCATCCAGCACCAGCGTGCCCAGCGCTTCCAGCGTCAGGTAAGCGCGCGCCAGGTGGTCCATCACGCGCCCCGGTGTGCCCACCACAACATGCGCGCCGTGTTCCAGCGATGCACGTTGCCCGCGCAAGGCCACGCCGCCGCAGAGCGTCACGACCTTTATGTTTTCGTCCGCGCGCGCCAGCCGGCGGATCTCCACCGTCACCTGGTCAGCCAGCTCGCGGGTGGGGCACAACACCAATGCCTGCACCGCAAAACGGCGCGGGTTCAGGTTGGCGAGCAAGGTCAGCGCGAACGCCGCCGTCTTGCCGCTGCCGGTCCGGGCCTGCGCAATCAGGTCTTTGCCCAACAGCGCGCTGGGCAGGCTGGCGGCCTGGATCGGCGTCATCTCCAGGTAGCCGAGTTGACGCAGGTTCTCCAGCGTGGCGGGATTGAGCGCCAGCGCGCTGAAGGAAGCCGGCGCGCTTGGTGTGACGCTCACACGCTCATCATGGCGACGGTCTTGGTCACCAGATAGGCCTCCAGCGCCTCGGGCCCGCCCTCGCTGCCGTAACCCGAATCCTTGACGCCGCCAAACGGCAATTCCGCCCACGGGGCGGCCGGCTGGTTGATCCACAACATGCCGGTTTGCACACGCGCCGTCAGTTGGTGCGCGGTCTTGATGCTGCTGGTGAAGGCGTAAGCCGACAAGCCGAACGGCAGGCGGTTTGCCTCGGTGATGGCTTCGTCCAGGTTCTTCACGCTGCGCACGGCGGCCATCGGGCCAAACGGCTCGTGGTTGAATACCGAGCTGTCCAGCGGCGCGTCCAGCAGCAGCGTTGGCGCGAAGAAGTTGCCGACCGAGCCAATACGTTCGCCGCCGCTGGCCACGGTGGCGCCGCGCGCCACCGCGTCTTCGGTTATCTGCTGCATCGCCGCCAGCCGTCGCGGGTTGGCCAGCGGGCCCATGCTGGAGCTGGCCTCCAGCCCAGAGCCGACCGTCAGGGTTTGCATGTATTTCAGGAAACCAGCCACAAACTCTTCGCGCACTGGCTCTTCCACTAAAAAGCGTGTCGGCGATATACATACCTGCCCGGCGTTGCGGAACTTGGCGCCGGCAATCATCTTGACCGCATGTGCGATGTTGGCGTCCGCCGCCACGATCACCGGGGCGTGGCCGCCCAATTCCATCGTCGCGCGTTTCATGTGTGCGCCGGCCAGCGCGGCGAGTTGTTTGCCCACCGGCGTGGAACCGGTGAAGGTGATCTTGCGGATGACCGGGTGCGGAATCAGGTAGTTGCTGATCTCGGCCGGGTCGCCGTATACCAGCGACACCACGCCCGCCGGCAGGCCGGCGTCGACAAAAGCGCGCACCAGTTCGGCCGGTGAGGCGGGTGTTTCCTCGGCTGCCTTGACGATGATCGAGCAGCCGGTAGCCAGCGCGCCGCACATCTTGCGCACTACCTGGTTGATCGGGAAATTCCAGGGTGTGAAGGCCGCCACCGGTCCGACCGGTTCTTTCAAAACCATTTGTTGCACGTTCATCGCGCGGGGTGGCACCAGGCGGCCGTAGACACGCCGGCCCTCGTCGGCGAACCATTCCATGATGTCGCTGGCCATCATGATTTCAGCCTTGGATTCGGCCAGCGGTTTGCCCTGCTCCAGGGTCATCAGGCGCGCAATCGCGTCGCTGCGCTCGCGCAACAACTGTGCGGCAGCACGCATCACCTTGGCACGCTCCGGCGCTGGTGTGTTGCGCCAGACTTCAAAACCATTGGCGGCTGCGGCCAGTGCGTCGTCCAGGTCGGCGATGCCGGCCCGCGCCACGCTTCCGATGGCCAGTCCGGTGGCCGGGTTGTGCACGGCAATCGTGGCCTCGCCACGCGCCGCGCGCCATTGGTTGTTTATCAACAGTTGTACATTGGGATAGGTCATGGTTCCTGTGTCCTGAATAAAAGTGGGGAGTCGGGGTGTGTGACGGCGCATCGGGCCGCTCGATGTCAGGCTGCCATTGTCCCCCAGGCGCTACCGTGGCATCTGTACCCCGGCGACAGACAAGCGTGCAGATGCCGATTACGATGCTGGTCATCACGCCGGCAAACCACCAACCCGCCAGGATTTCTTCATGACTGAGCCGCTCGACCAGGAATTTGGCGCCATCACCGACCTGATCCGCCAGCAGGCACTGCGCTTGCCCCGGCATATCGCATTGGTGCAAGGCGAGCGCAGCCTGGACTATGCGGCACTCGACGCCTTGATGGACCGTAGCGCCAGTGCCTTGCAGCGCGACGGTTTTGGCCCCGGGGACGCCATCGCCATTTGCGCCGGCATGTCGATCGAATATGCCGCCGTGTTTCTGGGCGCCTTGCGCGCCGGTGTGGCGGTGGCGCCGCTGGCGCCGGGTTCCGGAGCGCTCAGCTTGCAACGCATGGTGCAGGACGCGCAGGCCAAACTGGTGTTCACCGATACACACGGCGCCGAGTCGCTCGGGCCGGCCGGCCCGGATGCGGTTGCGCGTATCGCGCTCGACAACACGCCGGTGGGGCGCGCGCTCGATAGCTGGCTGCCTGAGGCCGGGCAACAACCCGCGCCGGTGGTGGTGCAAGCCGATTGGCCGTTCAACATAATTTATTCGTCCGGAACCACCGGCGAGCCAAAAGGCATTGTGCAGTCGCATGGCATGCGCTGGACCCATGTGCACCGTGGGGCGACCTACGACTACGGCCCGCAAACCGTCACCATACTGTCGACGCCGTTGTACTCCAACACGACGCTGGTGGTTTTTTTCCCGACACTCAGTTTTGGCGGCACCGTGGTATTGATGCCAAAGTTTGACGCGTTGGGTTTCCTGGAGCTGGCCCAAGCCCACCGGGCCACCCACACCATGCTGGTGCCGGTGCAGTACCAGCGGCTGATGGCACACCCGGACTTCGACCGTTTTGACCTGTCCAGTTTCCGGGTGAAATTTTCCACCAGTGCTCCTTTCGGCGCGGCGCTCAAGGCCGATGTGCTGAAGCGCTGGCCGGGCGGGCTGGTGGAGTTTTACGGCATGACGGAAGGTGGCGGCACCTGCATCCTCGAGGCCCATGCCTATCCCGACAAACTGCATACGGTGGGGCGGCCGGCCGAGGGCCACGACATCCGCTTGATCGACGATAACGGCGTGGAGGTCGGTGTCAGCGAGGCTGGCGAAGTGGTGGGCCACTCGGGCGGCATGATGAGCGGTTACCACCGCCAACCGGACCAGACCCGCGCCGCCGAATGGTTCGACTCGCAGGGCAAGCGCTTCATCCGCACCGGCGACATCGGCCGCTTTGATGCCGATGGATTCCTGACCCTGTTCGACCGCAAGAAAGACATGCTGATATCGGGCGGATTCAATGTTTACCCGAGTGATCTGGAGGCGGTGTTGCGCCGCCATCCGGCTGTCTTTGAAGTGGCGGTTGTCGGAGTCCCCTCGCAGCAATGGGGCGAAACCCCGGCAGCGTTTGTGGTGCTGCGGGCGGGGCAAACGGTGCCGGCCGATGAACTGCTTCAGTGGACCAATGACCAGGTCGGCAAGACCCAGCGCCTGGGCAGCCTGCAATTTCTCGCTGATTTGCCCCGCAGCGCGATCGGCAAGGTACTCAAACGCGAATTGCGCGCTTCTTACACAGCACCTTTGGAAAAGCCATGAGCAAACCAGTCTGCGTCGTTACCGGTTCGTCTTCCGGCATTGGAGCCGCTACCGCCCGTTTGTACGCCAGCCGCGGCTGGAACCTGGTTGTGAACTATTCGCGTGAAGAGGCCCCGGCGCAAATCGTGGCGGCCGAGTGCCGTGTATTGGGCGCCGAGGTTTTGGTGGTTCGCGCTGACGTCGCGCAGGACGCGGACTGCCGGAGCATGGCGGCGCAGGTGGAGACTTTGTGGGGCCGCGCCGATGTGCTGGTCAACAATGCTGGTACTACCAAGTTTGCCTCTATCAAGGACCTGGAAGCCTTGACCGCCGACGACTTCCAGCGCATCTACAGCGTCAATGTGATCGGCGCCTACCAGATGACGCGCGCCTTTGTACCCCTGCTGAAGAAATACCCGGTGACCGGTATCGTCAACGTATCGTCGATCGCGTCAATGTTGGGCACCGGTTCGTCGATCGCCTACATGGCTTCCAAAGGTGCTCTGAACGCGATGACAGTCGGTCTGGCACGCGCGCTCGGGCCCGAGATCCGGGTCAACGCCATCGCCCCGGGGCTGGTGGAAACGCCATGGATGCAAGAAGGGCTTGGCCACGGGCGTTACGAAGCGGTTGTGAAAGGCTACAAAGCGCGCGCCGTGCTTGACAACGTCATCACACCCGATGATGTGGCGCAGACCGCCTGGTACCTCGGGGCGAGTGCGGCCAAGACCACTGGCGAGGTGCTGCTGGTGGACGCGGGATTGCGCTTGACGAAGGCATAGACTTTGCCCGCCGAGCCTGCTTACTCCAATGCCCCAACTTGCAATCTCTACCCAATTCGATTCCGGCGCCATCGAGGTGGTCCGGCTGGACGACCCCGGCGACATACAACTCAGGATACGGCGCGACAACGCGGCCGAGATCGCGCAGTGGTTTCATTTCCGGCTGCAGGGCGCGGCCGGGTTGGCGGTCCGGCTGCGGTTTCTGAACGCGTCGACGTGCGCCTATCCGAAAGGCTGGGACAACTACCGGGTGGTGGCCAGCCATGACCGCCAGCACTGGTTTCGCATCGACACCGAATACGACGGCAGTGTCATGTCGGCGCAAATTACGCCTGATACCAACAGCATCTACTTCGCCTATTTCGAACCCTATTCCTACGAGCGCCATCTCGACCTGATCGGCTCCGCGGCGTTGTCCGGGCATGTGCAAGTGGCGTACCTCGGTGAGAGCCTGGACGGCCGCGACTTGAACCTGCTTCGCATCACCGATGCGCGCAGTGCCCTACCGGATACGCAAAAGCGCAAGGTCTGGCTGATCGCGCGCCAGCACCCGGGTGAAACCATGGCGGAATGGTTTGCCGAGGGGTTCGTGCAGCGGCTGCTGGATGGAGATGACCCGGTGGCGCGGGTGCTGCTGGCGCAATGTGTTTTTCATGTGGTGCCCAACATGAACCCGGACGGCGGCGTGCGTGGCAACCTGCGCACCAACGCGGCCGGCGCCAACCTGAACCGTGAGTGGGAATCTCCAAGCATGCAGACATCACCCGAAGTGTTTCTGGTGCGCCAGCGGATGCAGCAGACCGGGGTGGATCTGTGCCTGGACGCGCATGGGGACGAAAGTTTGCCGTACAACTTCGTGGCGGGCGCTGAAGGCGTCGCGGGATTCACACCACGGCTGGAGGTGTTGCAGAACGCGTTCAAGGCTGCCTGGCTGGCCAGTTGCCCCGATTTCCAGGACCGGGTCGGTTATGGCCCGACGCGCGCCACACTGGCCAACCCGACCTTGGCCACCAACTGGGTGGCACAAAACTTCGATTGCCTGGCCTTCACGATCGAGATGCCGTTCAAGGACAACGCCGACCTGCCCGATGCGGCCGTGGGCTGGAGCGGCGAACGCTCGAAGAAGCTGGGTGCGAGCGTCTTGTTACCGATCCTGGCGCTGGCGCCGCAATTGCGTTGACCCTGCGTCAGTCGGTGTTGACCGGGCCCGTTCAAGCGTAGTAGTTCGCCACATAGTCTTCAAAGCTTCCCTGCTCGGAAGCTTCGAGTTGTTGCTGCTGCAGCAGCGACGCCTGCGCGCTGGCCACAAACCGTGCCTGGGACACCCCATCGAGTGGCTGCGCGAGCAAGGACTGCTGGTGTTGCCGCGAAGCAGCCATTGCGTATTTGAAGAAGCCACGGTGTTCACGCGCTGCCGACAGCACCTGGGCAGAGGGCGTCAGATCCGGGTTGTCGATGCGCTGGCGCAGCAGGCGCATTGCGCTGGCATAACGCGCATCGCCATAGGCGTTATCGAACATCTCGGCAAACGGCGCCATTTCGTCGAACAACTCGTGCGCCACCGGCCGGAACGCCTGATCGCGGTTATGCACCAACAATTGCAGATCCGGCTGCCGGCCACGGTTTACGACGCGACGTTTGTTCTCGTCGTTTTCGCCTTGTTCGCGGCTGCTGATGGGCGGACTGTCGCGAAACAGGCACATCAGCAACAACACATCGGCAAATATGCTTTGCTCTGGCGTGATGCCAATGTCGACCATCGGATTTAGGTCGAACAACCGCATTTCGACGTATTCGACGCCGTGCAGTTGCAGGGCCTTGGCCGGGCGTTCGCGGGCAACCCGTTTTGGGCGCATGGCGGCATAAAACTCGTTCTCGATCTGCAGTAAATTGGCGTTGAGTTGTTGCCAGTGTGTACCGTCCTTGACCCCGAGTTCCCGGTAATAAGGGTCGGGCGTGCTGATCGCGGTCTCCAGCGCCTGGGTGTACGCGCCCAGGGAATCGAAGCTGACATTCAGGCGCGCCTGCGCGCGGTTCTGGTAACCCAGGTCACTCATGCGCAGACTGGTGGCGTATGGGCCGTACAAGGTGCCCGGCACCAATTCCTGCAAGTCGGACTTGCGTCCCTGCAGGAACGAGTGGCAGATGGCCGGAGATGCGCCAAAAAGGTACGGAACCAGCCAGCCGTAACGCAGGAAGTTGCGAATCAGGCCGAAATAGCGCTCGCTGACGAAATCCTGCATCCGGTCCCGGCTTTCGCAGCAGGCATGCAGCGCGGCCCAGAAATCCGGCGGCAGTGACCAGTTGTAATGCACTCCGGCGATGGTTTGCATCTGCCGGCCATAACGCAGGCCCAGACCCTCGCGATAGACATATTTGAACCGGGCCTTGTTCGATGTGCCGTAGTCGGCCAGCGCAATGTCCCGGTCGTTTCCCAGCAGGCAGGGCATGGAACTGGCCCACATGGTCTCGGCGCCCAGATGCGGCGCGCTGTAGCGGTGGATGTCGCGTAGAAATTGCAGTGGAAAGGAAGGGTCGCTGGAGGGCGGCGTGATGAATTCAAGCAGTGCCTCGGAATAGTCGGTCGTGATCCAGGGGTGCGTCAGCTTGGACCCTAGCGCGCGTGGATGCGGTGTTTGCGCCAACTTGCCATCAGCGTCCACTCGCAGGCATTCCTTTTCATAACCACGCTGTATGCCACGCAGAAGCTGCGCCTGCCCGCGCGTCAAAAACTGGCCAACCGCATCGCAACATGTGAACTTCAACATACTTGGTACTCCCCAATCAAAACGGCAGGCAGTATGGCAGCTTTTTGCCCGCTTGCCACCGATTGTGGTTCAGGGCGGCTTTAAGCCATGCACCACAATCTTGTTTCCAAAACATGGACGCGGGAGTCACGATGAAAGTACTCGGTGCGGCAGCGATTGAATCGCTGTTGCCGATAACACAGTGTGTCGAAGTGGTGGATCGCGCCATGCGCTGCTTGTCGAGCCAGCAGGTGATTTCGCCCTTGCGCACTGTGATGCAACTTGCGCCGCCGAATGCCATGGGCATCATGCCGGGCGCGATGCTCGACCACGGGCGCTTCGGCGTCAAGGTACTTGCGTTGTACCCCGGTAACACTGCCCTCGGTTTGTCCAGCCATGCCGGCGTGGTGGTGTTGTTCGACGCCGCCACCGGCAGCCCCCTGGCCGTGCTGGAGAGCAACAGCCTGACCGCCCTGCGTACTGCCGCTGCCAGCGCGGTGGCCACGAGGGTTTTGGCCCGGCCCGATAGCCGCGTGCTGGCATTACTCGGCACCGGACACCAGGCCCTGTGGCATGTGCATGCGTTACGCGCGGTACTGCCGGTCACCCGTCTGCAACTGTGGAGCCGCGGCGCGCCCGGTGTGGCGCATTTCGCGGATAAGTTGGGTAAGCTGGACGGCACGGAGGTGGTGATCGCGGACAATGCGCGCGACGCGATTGCGGGAGCTGACGTGGTGTGTACGGTGTCATCGTCGCGCGAGCCAATCCTGCAAGGTGCCTGGCTGGCGCCGGGCCAACATATCAACCTGGTCGGCGCCAGTGTCGCCAGCGCGCGTGAAGCCGATTGTGAAGTGGTGCGCCGCAGCCGCTTCTTTGTCGACGCACGTGCCAGCGCGGCAGTCCAGGCAGGCGAGTGGTTGCAAGCCTTGCAGGTCGGTGTCGTGGACCCGTCGCACTTGCTGGGTGAGATTGGTGAGGTGCTGCTCGGCCGCGTGCCTGGGCGCCTGAGCCTGGCCGACATCACGGTCTACAAGTCATTGGGTCATAGCGCGCAGGACCTTGCAACGGCCGACGCGATTTACCGGCGCGCCGTATTGCGGGGGGACATTCCGGATGTCGATTGGTAGTCGCCGAGTGAGACTATTTTTCAACGAAATTTCGTTGAAATAACGTAGAATATTGAGCATGGACAAGTTACTTTCCACCCGAAGCATCGGCATTTCCGACTTGCGCGAGGCACCGGCCCGCGTATTTGAGCAGGCGGGCGACGAAGTCGTGGTGGTGCTCAACCACAACCAGCCGGCTGGCTACATACTTTCCAAGCGCTTGATGGCTCGCCTGCTGGACCAACTTGCCGACCGCGTAGTAGCCGACACGGCCAGCACCCGGCTTGCCACACGTGGTTCGGCGCGAAAAATCTCGCTCGATGAGTTATGAGTTGGCAATCCACCCGCTCGCCGAACGCGAGTGGAGCAAGTTGGACGAGGCGGTACGGCGGCGCTTCAAGCAAAAGCTTCAAAAAGAGCGGTTGATCCAGCCGCGTGCCTCCAAGGACGCCCTGCATGGCCTGAAAGATACCTACAAGATCAAGATCACAACGCCGCAATATCGCCTGGCGTACCATGTTGACGACCAGGCGGGTCTGGTTACGATTCTGGCAGTCTGCACACGCGACGACGTTTATGCGTTGCTTCAGGGGCGGCGTTCGCAATGATCTGCCCGGCGTGAGGTCCACCCACTCACTCTAGCCGTGATGGACGCTGGTCCAGATGATTTAGCTAACATCATGATTCGCACTGTATGGTTATGGTTATGGCTCGCGCTGGCGGGTGTGTTGACTGCGGCCTGCGACAACTCCCCGGCTGACTCCACCACCGATGCGGTGCAGCGGCGGCTGGCTGGCACCTGGCTGCGCGAATACGAGGAGCAGGGCACGCGGGTGCGCCGCATACTGATTCTCGAGGCAGACGGCAAGTTTCGCGAGATGTCTTCCATCACCCTGCCCGAGGCGGCGGGTCAGCGGGACTCCGATGGGGCCGGCGAGTGGTTATTTGATGGTACCAATCTGAAACGGCGTTATGCCCTGGTCAACGGCAAGCCGGTATCGGCGCCCACCATGCCTTACGTTACTTTTGAGATCCGATTCCCGTCCAAGTCCGAATTTGTCGGCGTGGACCATGTACGCAAGCGCGAAGTGTATTACCAGCGGGTGGCAGACGGCACCCAGCCCTGATGTGTTGCCGGCCTACTTGCCTGGCAATGCGACCGGGCCCAGCGGCACCGCCGTCACGCTGTTTTGTGGCGATCCGTCGATCAGCCGGTCCGAGTAGGTGAGGTAGACCAGCACGTTGCGCTTGCGGTCCACCATGCGCACCACGCGCAGCTTCTTGAACAATACCGAGATACGTTCGCTGAACATTTCCTCTTGCGGCTCCAGGGTCTTGCCCGTGAACGAAATCGGCCCCACCTGGCGGCAGGCAATCGATGCTTCAGCCTTGTCTTCAGCCAACCCGATGGAACCCATCACGCCGCCGGTCTTGGCGCGCGAAACATAACAGGTCACGCCATTCACCTTGGGGTCGTCGTAGGCTTCGACCACCACCTTGTGGTTGGCGCCTATCAGAATGAACGCGGTAGACACTTCGCCGACCTGGTCGGCACGCACACCAGCCACCAGGGCCAGCGACAACAGCGTGGCAGAGAATTTTTTCATGCTTTGCTTTCAGGTTGGCGCCGGTACCAATACCGGTAACGCTGCTGGAATCCGAATTCCGCGTACAGGCTGCGCGCCGCGGTGTTGCCGGCCAGGACTTGAAGGTAGGCCTGGCGCGCACCCAGGTTCGATGCCGCGATCAGCAGGTCGTGCAGCATCTGGCGGCCATGACCGCGGCGCCGTGCGGCACTGTCGGTGACGATATCGAACACACCGGCCCAGGCGTCCTCCACGATGGTCAACCCAGCGGCGACGATTGCGCCGTCCTGCCGCAAGACCATGGCCTGGTGCTGCAATGGCGAACTCAGGACGCGCGCCAGATGGCTGGCGCGGTGCAGCCTTGGCGAATCGCGCAGATCGCCCACCACCTCGACCCACTCGGGCAGAGGCAGTGCCTGGGCAAGGCATTGCGGATCCGCCGGCTGCTTGATCGGAGCAGTTTCCACTGACGTGGTGTCGAACTTCAGGTAGCCAAGGCGCTCAAGTTCCGCATCCAGCGTGGATGGCTCGGAAAACGGCGTAATACGAAAAATTGCCGGCAAGTCATGGCTACGGTACAACTGCTCGCAGTAGGCTAGCTTTTCGGCCAATGCCCGGTACGATGGGTAGATGGCGTTGATCGAACGTGCGCGTTTGGCCTGGCCCGGCAGCAGCCTGAGCAGCCAGCCATCGTAGAGAAGCTGCCCCGGCGGAGCAGATGAGTTCAAGCCGAGTTCTTCCAGGCGGCGCAGGTCGAACTCTGGCATCAGCGGTTCACCCGCGATGGGACGCCGTGCCACAGGCTCGGTAGAAAAGGCGGGTGCACGACAGGTACTGGGACAGGGACTTGCACGCAAGTTGCATTGAAGCTAAATTAGTGTAGCGGACGCACCACAAATTGGCCTGGCTCAAAAAGCCTCAGCGCGGCCCTAAAACATGGCGCAATTAAGCCGATAACCAATCTGTAGTGACCGCTGTTCCCGCCAAACCTTGGGCTTGCCTTGAAACCTTCGTTGCATTATTGCGTCACTGAGCCGTTTGATTTTCGTTCGCGAAAATTTTGCGACGATGCGCGCACGCTCCGGCTGGCAACCGGATGTTCTCTTGTCATGTGCCGGCAGGAACTCTTCATAGCCGAGGGTGATCTGGTGGAGGCTTATGCGGTACTGCTGGCCGGCAATGCCGCGCCAGGCATGGGTCAGTTCCTGCACTGACCTGGACGCCGCGGCGCCGCGGGCGCAACTCCGGCGCGTTGGAGAAGGGTGGCAGCCGATTGCGAGACAATCGTCTTGCGTTTCCCCCTTTTTCCTCCCTGCCTTCCAAGGAGTCCCCATGAAACTCGCATCGATTCGGCGCCGCCTGCTTGCCGTGGCCAGTGGCCTGGCTGTCAGCGTGGCTGGTGCCAACACCTTTACCTGGTCGTCCAGCCTGGACGCCTTGTCGATGGACCCGCATTCGACCAACAACAGTTTCACCAACGGTTTTGTCAGCAACATCTACGAGGCGTTGGTCCGCTTCAACGACAAGCTGGAGATCGAACCCGCCTTGGCCACCGCCTGGAAGTCCACCAGTCCGACGGTCTGGCGTTTCACATTGCGCCAAGGCGTGAAGTTTCACAATGGCGAGTCGTTCGACGCCGACGACGTGGTGTTTACCTGGCAGCGTACCAACAGCCCGGGTTCGCTGGTCAAGGGCAACTTGAGTGACATAAAGGAGATCCGCAAGGTAGACGCGTTCACCGTGGACGTGGAGACTCGCGGGCCACTGCCGATCGTGGCTAACGCCTTGATCCAGTTGCTGATGATGGACAAGGGCTGGTCGGAGCAGAACCGCGCCACGGATGCCACCGACCTTGGCAACAAGGTGGAGAACTTCGCCAATCGCAATACCAACGGCACCGGGCCGTTTCGCCTGGTGTCGCGCGAGGTGGACACGCGCACCGTGTTGGCGCCATTTGCCGGATGGTGGGACAAACCCAGACACAATTTGACCGAGGTCCGCTTCATGCCGATCAAGGCCGATGCGACACGCACCTCATCACTGGTCAGCGGCGCGCTCGACGCCTCGGTCAGCGTGCCGCTGCAGGACGTGGCGCGCTTGCAGTCCAGTGGTACCGTGGAGGTGGTGCAGGGGCCGGAACTGCGAACCATATTTTTTGGCTTTGACCAGTTCCGCGACGAGTTGCAATACAGCGACGTCAAGGGCAAGAACCCGTTCAAGGACATCCGGGTGCGCAAGGCGGTGTACCAGGCGATCGACATCGAGGCCATCAAACGCTCGGTTATGCGTGGTGTGTCCTGGCCCTCGGGCACGGTCTTGTCGCCCAACCTGCACGGCGCGCCAAGCGCGTTGAACAAGCGGCTGCTGCCGTTCAACCCGGACGCGGCCAAGGCGCTGCTGGCCGAGGCCGGCTACCCGAATGGCTTCACGGTCGGGCTGTTGTGCCCGAACGACCGTTATGTGTTCGACGAAGCGATTTGCCTTGCCTCTGCTGCCATGTTGGCCAAGATCGGTATCAAGACCACCATGATGATTGAGCCGGCGTCCAAATGGAGCGTGCGGCTGAACGCCAATGACGCGTCGATGTATATGGTCGGGCACGCCGGTTTGCCGATGGCCGACTCCTATGGCCTGTTAAAGGATGTGGTGGCCACCAAAGCCGGCAAGGAAGGTTCACTCAACGTCGGACGTTATTCGAACCCCAAGTTCGACGCCTACTTGCCGCAAATCGCCAGCGAAATCGACCAGGCCAAACGTGGCCGGCTGATAGAAGAAGCGGTAACCATAGAGCGCAACGACGTCTCCCACGTACCGTTGCATCAACAGCCGATTACCTGGGCGGCCAAGAAAGGCATCTCGATGGCGCAGGCGCCCGACAACCAATTGCGTCTGTGGCTGGTGACGGTGGGCAAATAAATGGCTGCCCCGATGGCTGAAGTTATCGACCTGCTGATCGAACACGGCACCGTCATCACGATGGATGCGACGCGCCGCGTGCTCGACGACGGCGCGGTCGCGGTACACGCGGACCGCATCGTGGCGGTCGGCGACAGCGCGCAACTGCGCCGGCGTTACGCGCCGGCGCGCACCATCAACGCCCATCGCAAGGCGGTGCTGCCGGGTTTGATCGACAGCCATGCGCATGCCGGCCACGGCATGTTGCGGACCATGGGCGCGGGCAGCGCCGATGCGTGGATGTCGGCCTGCGGCGTCATCTACACCGCGGCATCGGATGAACACTTCTGGCACGCTGAGTCGGCGTTGGCCTCGTTGGAACGCCTGAAGGCTGGCGTGACCACCGGTGTATCGCTGTTTGGCGGTGGCGACTCGGTAATGCGCGTTGACGACCCGAAATACGCGCGCGCCCATTGCGACGCGGTGGAAAAGGCCGGCACCCGATCGGTGGTGGCGGTCGGGCCTACCCGGCCCTCGGGGCCAACGCGTTACACCGACTACGCGACGCAGCCGCCCACCACCTCTGAGGTGGACGCGGCCACCATGCTGGCCGTGTGCCACAAAATAATTGATGAAAACCACGCCCGGGCCAATGGCCGTTTGCACATCGCCATCACGCTGCCGGTGTTCGCGCCGATGCACAAGAATGAACATGTCGCACTGGAGGGCGTTTACCGGCAGCAGGCGGCCGACTACTTTCCCATAGTGCAGCAACGCGGCCTGACCTTTACCCAGGACGGCCACCAGACCGGCACCCTGGCGCTGGCGCACCAGGCGCTCGGGCTGCTGGGGCCGAAATCGTTCATGTCGCACAGCATCGACCTGAACCAAGAAGACATTGC
>JANNGR010000487.1:0-46235 GCA_031403955.1 Betaproteobacteria bacterium | reverse complement strand
GTGTCGTTCCATCGCGTCTACCAACATCGGAATCAACGCCTTCAGGCGTTTGCCGCAGACTCGATCGGCCGCTTCCCACAACAGCGTAAGCGCCTGGCGCACCGCCTCGTCGTACAGACGGTTGCGAGCGCGTGCTGCCTTCGCGTTGGAGAATTCCTGGCGCAGCACACGAATGGCGTGCTTGTGGTGATACCCAGTCAGGGCCACGAATTCATCGAGGATCCTGATCCTGTCACCGAACGCCGCACCGCGGTACCGCGCTCGCAGCGCCTCGATCAACTCCTTGCGTGTTGTCATGCTGATTCGCCTCTTCACGTTGTACCGCTCCCATCGGACCATCCGACGGGTAGCAATTTACGTGAGGCAACGGGTCAGCTCGGGTAGCAATTCCGATGAGTCAATGCGCGGTGCAGACCGGCAACGTCGCCAAGCATTTCCACGCCCGCTTCCGACGAGTCCAGTACACACATCCTCGAAGGCACCGGCAGTGCGTGGCTCGGCGACCGCAAGCTCAAGCTGCGGCCGGGCCTGCTCGCCATTCCCAAGGGCACCGCGCACGCTGGCACCCCGGCTACCAGCGGACGCTTCAAGGTGCTGGCGACGAAGATTCCGCTGCAGGTTGGGGCAGTACTACGTTGGTCGACTGATATGACTGCTCGATCGACGGAGTCGAAGCGCGGCCGATTACCTGGCGGCCGATACGATACCCAGCAACACTACAGTCGGGCAGTCGAAGAAATAAATGCCTTCGCTGCGGTCGAGATATGCGAATACATCAAGCGAAAAAGCGAGCCTGCGGGGCAGCTACCTCATGGAACGTGGGAGACGACGCGAGCGGTGGCACCATTTCTGCCGCACCCACCGATCGATCGACGCGGGCCCGGCCGACCACGACGCAGACGAGCGAGCATGACCGGCCCGAATCGCTTTCAAGACGAGAGGGCCGCACAGATAACGTTGCGGCGCGTCCGGCCCGGGTCAGCGCTTCGCTTCTTTCGGCAGCCAGGCCGCGCCGACGATGCGCATCGCAATCTCGGTCGAGACGTTGTTCAGGTCGTTGTTGCCGCCATGCACACGCTCGCGTGCGGCTGCGGGCAGCGTTTTGCTCGCCAGCGTCCAGTTGCGCTCGCTGATCACCGCGACGACCTTGTCGTAGCGTCCCTGCGCGTCGGCGCCGGACTTGACGGCGGTGACGTAGAACTTCACCAGCTTTTCCCGGCAGTCGTCGTGCGCGCGGGTTGGCGCGGCAGCGCTAGGCGTCAAAATGACGCCGGAACTCAAATCGGCCAGCGTCACGATGCCTTTTGAAGGTTTTACCCAGGAGGACTATGCGCAAAAGTTGGTTGATGAATACAAGGCCGCCAAAGTGCCAGCCAGTCAGGTGTTTGCCCAGTCCTTCAACAAGGACGATGTGTTGTACTGGGTCAGGAAGGAGCCAGCATTTGGCAAGCAGGCGGTGTATCTGGACGATGCCGACAAGATCGCCGATCTGCCCAGCCTGGAAGAACTGAAAAGCTACCGGCAAGACGGCATTCAAATTGTGGCGCCGCCGCTGTTTGCGTTGCTCGAAGCCAAAGGCGGGAAAGTGGTTGCCTCGGACTACGCCAAAAACGCCAAACAGGCCGGGCTGAGCATCATCACCTGGACTTTGGAGCGCTCAGGTCTGTTGGCCGATGGCAAAAATGGCTGGTATTACCAGACTTTCGACGACGCCATTAAGCGCGAAGGCGACATGCTGCAGGTGCTGGATGTGTTGGCCAAAGAGGTGGGTATTCTGGGCATCTTTTCCGACTGGCCAGCAACCGTCACCTACTATGCCAATTGCATGCGGCTGAAGTAGCCCCTCGCTGCCTCGTCGCTGGCTACCGGCTACAGTTGCGCGCATGACGCAACGACTGACGGCCGGCACCACTTTGCTGTTGACTATTGCGCCGCTGTTATGGGCCGGCAATGCGGTGGTTGGTCGCCTGGTGCACGACCTGATTCCTCCCATCACACTGAATTTCTTTCGCTGGTTGCTGGCGCTTGTCATCCTGCTGCCACTGGCCGGCTCGGTGCTGCGTCCGACCAGCGCCATATGGACGCACTGGCGGCGCTTTGCGCTGCTGGGTCTGCTGGGCGTGGGCTGTTACAACGCGCTGCAATACCTGGCGCTGCAAACTTCCACACCGATCAACGTGACGCTGGTGGCGGCCAGCATGCCGTTGTGGACGCTGGCGCTGGGCAGGCTGTTTTTCGGCGCGTCCGTATCGCGCGCGCAGTTGCTCGGTGCGGTGTTGTCCATGACCGGTGTGGCGGTGGTCCTCGCGCGCGGGCAATGGGTGCAATTGCTGCAATTGCGCCTGGTCGTGGGCGACTTGTTCATGTTGCTGGCCACCGCTGCCTGGGCCTGGTATAGCTGGCTTTTATCGCGCCCTGACGAGCCGCCTGCCATTCGTAGTGACTGGGCCGCTTTCCTGCTGGCGCAGGTGGGCTTCGGCCTGGGTTGGTCGAGCCTGTTCGCTGGCGCGGAATGGGCGCTGACGGACGCACACATAACCTGGGGCTGGCCGCTAATTGCCGCGTTGCTGTTCGTGGCTATCGGCCCGGGGGTGCTGGCCTACCGCTTCTGGGGTATCGGCATCCAGCGTGCCGGTCCGGCCGTGGCCGGGTTCTTTTCCAACCTCACGCCGTTGTTCGCGGCGCTGCTGTCAACCGCCTTCCTGGGCGAGACGCCCAGGCCTTACCACGCGCTCGCGTTCGCTCTGATCGTATCGGGAATCGTGGTGTCGGCGCGGCGCTGAACGCTCCGGTAGCCCAGCGCGTTCGACAACCGCGCCGCCTGTGCCACCAGCACCGCGCAAATGCTCTTCACACGGGTGTTGTCCAGTCGCACACTGGGGCCGTACACAGCCAGTGAGCCGGCCACCTTGCCGGTGTTGTTGAAAAATGGCGCGGCCATTGCCAAGGCGCCCTGGATCAGTTCGCTTCGACTGACGGCGTAGCCGCGCTTGCGCGTCTGTTCCAGCTCGGCAGCGTAGCTTTTCAGGTCGATCTTGATTCCTGGTGGCAGGTCTTTCGCATAGGTCTTTAGTGCCACTGGCGCATGCGGCAGGTGGGCCAATATGGTGCGCCCACTGGCCCCCAGCATCAGGCGTTCGCGGTGGCCCACGCCGCGCCTGAAGCTCAGGGCCTGCGCGCTGGCCAGTTCGGCCATACACACCCGGTCGGTGCCATCGGGCGTGAACAGCGCCACGGTCTCGCCGGTCTGCTGCCACAAGCGGCGCATCATGGGCCGGGCCACGGTGGCAATATCCGGCGTCTGGTCTTTCGCCGCCGCCCAAACACGCGCCAGTTGCGCCACCGACGCGCCGAGACGAAATCGCCGCGGCTCGCCCGCCGCGTGTACAAAACCGGCCTGCTCAAGCGTGTGCAGCAGCCGATACAACGTGGCGCGGCTCAAGCCCAGGCGCGCCAGCAAATCGGTGGCGCTCAGTTCGCCGTCACCTTCGCGAAACGCCAGCAGGATGTCCAGCGCCCGGCTCACCGAACGGACGCTGTTTGCGCTAGAATTGTCCATCAGACGGATTGTATGTCCGTCAGATGGACAACCAACCAGACGACCCGCAGATGGACCAAGCCACTTCCGAACTCCTCACCCGCACCGGCCCCGGTACGCCGATGGGCAATCTGATGCGGCGTTACTGGGTGCCGATCCTGTCGTCGGCCGAGATACCCGAGCCGGACTGCCCGCAAGTGCGGGTGCAGATAATGGGCGAGAAACTGCTGGCCTTTCGCGACACCGAGGGCCAGCCGGGTTTGATTGACGAGTTCTGCTCGCACCGCGGCACTTCGCTGTTTTTCGGCCGCAATGAAGAATGCGGCATCCGCTGCGCCTACCACGGCCTGAAGTTCGACCGCAGCGGCGCCTGTGTGGACGTGCCCTCGGCGCCGCAAGTGGCCGAGCGCATGCGCATCAAGGCCTATCCATGTATTGAACGCGGCGGCATTGTCTGGGCCTACATGGGCGCGCCCGACAAGCGGCCCGCCGCGCCCGAGGTGGAGTGGTGCACCTTGCCCGACAGCCATGTGTTCGTCTCCAGACGCTTGCAGCAAAGCAACTACCTGCAAGCCATGGAAGGCGGCATCGACACCGCGCATGTGTCGTATGTGCACCGCTACGAGGTCGACATCGACCCGATGCACCGGGGCGTCAAGGCGCTGGACTACATAAAGGCCGACGGGAATGTGATCTTCGATATCGAAAAGACCCCATTCGGCCTGACGTTGTACGGCCGGCGCAATGGCGATGCGGATACGCATTACTGGCGCATCACGCAATGGCTGTTCCCCTGGTTCACGTTGATTCCACCGTTCGGCGAACACGCGCTGGGTGGCCATGTGTGGGTGCCTGTGGACGACCAGAATTGCTGGGCCTGGAGCATCAATTTCCACCCCGGCAAACCCTTGGGCGCGCATGAGCGCGACGAGATGGCGGCTGGCAGGGGCATCCACGTCCAATACGAAGACGGGGTCTACCCGATGTCGTGGCGGCCCCGGGCCAACCGTGACAACGATTACCTGATGGACCGCCAAGCGCAAAAAGACAAACGCGCCTACAGCGGTGTTTTTGGGTTTTCGGAACAGGATGCGTCCTTGCAGGAGAGCATGGGCGCCATCCAGGACCGCACGCGCGAGTTGCTGCTGCCCACCGACAAGGCGATTGTGATGGCGCGGCGCATGTTGCAGGAGGCGGCGCAGGGTCTGGAGCAGGGCATTGAGCCGCCCGCGCTGGACGCCAATGCCCAGCAGGTGCGCGCCGCCGGCGTGTTGTTGCCCAGGGACGTCGACCCCAAGCCCTGGGCCAGGGACAAGATTCAGAACGTAAAGGGCAAACCGGTGTATTCGTTATGACCAAGGCGCAAAAACGAAACCTGCTGGCGCTGCTGCTGGCGGTTGGCTTGGGTTTTGCGGCGACCAGCCAGGCGCAGGAATGGACACCAAGCAAACCGGTTCGCATCATCGTGCCTATCGTCGGCAGCACCAACGACGTGTTGGCGCGGCTGGTGGCACCCAAGCTGCAGGAGGCGATAGGACAACCGGTGCTGGTGGAGAACAAGGCCGGCGCGGGCGGCAATATCGGCGCCGACTTTGTGGCCAAGTCAGCGCCCGACGGGCACACGCTGCTGATCGGCTACAACGGGCCGATTGCGATCAATGTGACGCTGTTCGACAAGATACCCTTTGACCCGGTGAAGGACCTGGCGCCGATCACGCTGGCCGTGACATCGCCGCAGTACCTGGTGGTCAACCCGGACGTGCCGGTAAACAGCGTGGCCGAGTTGGTGGCGCGCGCCAAGGGTCAGCCGGGCAAATTGTCGTATGCCTCGGTGGCGGTGGGCAGCGCGTCGCACCTCACCATGGAGATGCTGAAGCTGGCGGCCGGGGTGGACATAATCCACATACCCTATAAGGGCGCAGCACCGGCGCTGACCGATCTGGTGGCGGGCAATGTGCAGGCGGCCTTCATGGTCCCCGGCAATGTATTGCAGTTTGCCAAGGAGGGGCGGCTAAAGCTGCTCGCGTCTTCGGGGCAAAAGCGCTTCGCTGGCACACCCAATGTGCCAACGCTGGTGGAGTCCGGCTATCCCGATCTGGTGGCCTTGTCATGGATCGGTTTTCTGGCCGCCGGTGGCACGCCGCGCAACATAATCGACCGCTACAACAAAGAGCTGGTGAAGATTCTCAACTCGCCCGAGATCCGGGACAAACTGGTAGCCATGGAGTTTGAAGTGGTGGCTGGCACGCCCGAGCAATTCAGCGGCTGGATTCGCAGCGAAATCCCGCGCTGGGGCAAAGTGATCAAGGCCACCGGCGCCAAGGCCGATTGATCGATGGGCAGGCTCGACGGCAAGGCGGCCTTGATAACCGGTGGCGCCGCGGGCATTGGCGCTGCCATGGCGCAACTGTTCTGCGCCGAGGGTGCGGCGGTGACGCTGGTCGATCTGGACGCTGCGGCCCTGGCGCAAACCTGCGCGGCGATCACGCAGCAAGTCAGCGGCGCCCAGGTGGCGCACTATGCGGCCGATGTGGCCGACGCACTCGCCGCGCAAGCGGCCATTGCCCATGTATTGCAGACGCATGGACAACTCGACATCCTGGTCAACAACGCAGCCGTGCGCAACACTGCCGCGTTGGCCGACGCTACGCCTGAAGAATGGCAAGCCGTGGTCGGCGTCAACCTGATGGGCGCGGCAAATTACTGCCGCGCCGCGTTACCGGCGCTGCGTGAGAGTGGCCGCCAGCGCGGCCAGGCCAGCATAATCAACGTCTCGTCCTGTTATGCCGTAACTGGCCGCAAGGGCATGGGCCTGTACGACGCCAGCAAAGCCGGCCTGCTGGCCTTCACGCGCACGCTGGCGCATGAAGAGGCGGCGCATGGCGTGCGGGTGAATGCCATCTGCCCCGGCTCCACGCTGACCGACTTTCACATCAACAAGGCGCGCATGGAGGGCAAGGCGATCGACGACCTAAAGACTGAGCGCAAGACCACGTCTTTATTGGGCCGTTGGGCCACAACGCGGGAAATCGCCTGGCCGGTGTTGTGGCTGGCCAGCGACGAGGCGTCCTTCATCACCGGCACCACCTTGATGGTGGATGGCGGCTTGCACACCATGTAATGGGTGGTGCTTGAATGCGGCCTAAGCCATGGCAGTCATCTTCATCAGTTACCGCCGTGGCGACCAGCCCGGTTTCGCCGGACGGCTCGCCGATGCGCTGGCGACCACTTTCGGTGCCGACAATGTCTTTCGCGACATAGAAGACATTCACCCCGGCGAGGATTTTGCCGCCACGATCCGTAGCCAGTTGCAAACCGTCGGCGTGATGCTGGTGTTGATTGGTCCGGCCTGGCTGACGGCGAGCAACAACGGTGTGCGCCGCCTGGACGAGCCGGAAGATTTTGTGCGGCTGGAGATTGAGGCCGGGCTGCAATCGGGCAAACCGGTGCTGCCGGTGTTGATCGGTGGTGTCTCGATGCCGGCGGAAAAGGAATTGCCGCCGTCGATCGGCGCGTTGGCCAGGCGCCAGGCGCTGGTTTTGTCCGACGCCAGTTGGGCGTCCGATCTGGCTCGCCTGGTGCAGTCGATCAAGCCGTTGCTGCCGCTGCGCCGGCGCCTTCCCCTGCGCTCGGGTCTCACCTGGGGCGTTGCCGCAATCGGTCTGATCGCGCTGCTGGTTTTCGGCTTCAAAACACGGTGGCCGGACTCAGCGGCCACCAAGCCGGGCCAAGCCACTGCGCAAATTGCGCAAAACCTGCCTGGACGCTGGACCGCCGAGGTGAAATACGACTGGGGTGCCGTACACAAAGAGACATTCGAACTGCGGCTGGAGCAAGGCGAAGTGCGCGGCAGCGCCACTTATCTGCGCCTGGCCCGTAGCGTGGAGCAAGGCCGGCTGCTGAACGACCGGATCGAGTTCATTACCCATAGCCAGGAGGCGCTGGGCGACGCGCCGGTTCGAGAGGTGACACATCGTTATCGGGGAGTTGTCAAACCGGGCGAACTTCATCTGACGCTGGAAAGCAGCGGCGGCCATTCGACGCACCCGCCGGTGCAATTCGTTGCCCGGCGCGTTTTGGAGTAAAGGCCGGTTGGCCAAGCTCGACAGCCTTGAGATTCTCCCGTTGCGCCGTTTCCGATCCACCGGCGCTGCTGCCGCTGACGCACAAGCTCGCCGGCTTGTTCACCCGCTCGGCCGCCTGGTCAAGAGTCCGCAGCGCCACGGCATCGCCAGCACGGCCGGCGTGGGGCTTGCGCCCTTGCTGCGCGCAGGCACCAAGCCGCTCGATGCGGCGGCGGCGCGAGCGCTGGAGCAACACATCGACCAGATGACCGAAGCACTCGAAGCGTCGGCCGCGCCAGCGGCCGAATGGCCGGCCATGCGCGAGGTCTTCGGTAGCGAGATGCTGGCCGACCTGCTGGAGGTGTCGGCGTCGTCGCTCAAGCGTTACGCCGCCGCCGAGCGCGCCACGCCGGCGCAGGCGGTGGCGCGGCTGCACTGGCTGACGATGGTGGTGGCCGACCTGGCCGGCGCGTACAACAACTTCGGCATCAGGCGCTGGTTCGAGCGGCCGCGCGCGCAGTTGGGCGGCGTCAGCCCACGCGCGCTGCTGGGCCGGCGCTGGCAGGTGGATGGCCCCGGCTGCGCACCGGGTCCGCCAGCTCGCCTCCACGCTCAGTGGCGCCTTGCCGCTGGCGGTTTGAGATGAGGGCGCTAGGTTCACCAGGTTCGCGGCCAGGCGCCGACTGAGTCGTACCGTGCGCATCGGCTTCCGACACTGCGACCCGCGCTTCCCTTTTCTGTGGCAATCACCGCTGCAGCCGGCCGCGCGCTGGCATGGGGCCGGTGAAGGACCGGCCAACTACTTCGCCGATACGCCCGTCGGCGCCTGGGCCGAGTTCTTGCGCCACGAAGGTATCACCGACGAGGCCGACCTGGCTGGCGTTCAACGCTCGCTGTGGGCCGTCGAGCTGCCGGATGCCGGCTACGCAACGGCGGCCTTGGCCGAGGCCACGTTATTCGGTGATGACGGCAGCTACCCCGCTTGCCAGGCCGAGGCGCGGCGCCTGCGGGCGGCGGGTGCCGAGAGGCTTGAAGTGCGTGGCGCGGCTTTGCAGCCGGGGCAGGCACGCGGGTGGATGGCCGCGGCCGGTGTCTCCACCGCGCCAGCACCGCGCGATGGCAAGGTCATGGTGTTGTTCGGCGCCTGCCAAAACATCGGCTGGGTCGCCGTGGCCGGCGGGCGCCCGCCGGCTGAGGTGCTGCCGCTGGTTCGGCACCGGTAGCGCTGGCGGACGTGCCTGGGTGACGCTTCACGCCAGTGCGCGCACGCGCCAGACTGGATATCTGAACTGGCCGTGAAACTGTGGCTACATCGGGACTCAAGTGTGCGGCAGGCCGCAGTAGTCGGGGTTGTGGTTTTGTTCGGAGTTGCGCTTTCATGCGGCCCCAGTGCGCGTAAACGCGAAACTCCCAACGGGGGCCGCGGCCAGCGGCATTGGGTACTTCGGCACTGGCTGCTTATGTCCTGAAAACGTCCGCCGCGAAGGGATTGTCCGCGCCGATGGGTTCAACCTCCACCCCGTAAGCATCACGGAAGGCTCGACCCGAGACCCGGCGCGGCGCGGCGACCATTTGATTTCAAAAGCCCGCAGGCCATTCGCGTGTTTCACGACCAGATCCACTTCCGAGTGCGCCCGCGTGCGACAGAAAAACAGCTCCGCCGGCGAGCCGGGCAGGGCGTTGAGTTGGAGCAAGGCTCGTGGGATTGAGTAAGCATCAGATGCGTGATGTATGATGCAAACTCAAGAACCGTTTCGGAGTCCGATCATGCGCACAACCCTGGCAATCGATGATGACGTCCTGGCCGCAGCCAAACATCTGGCCCAGCGCCAGAGCAAGACTGTTGGTGAAGTCATCTCTACGCTGGCTCGACAGGGCCTTCATCGCGGACCGCGCGGCGCTCCCCCCCTCATGCGCAACGGCGTTGCGCTCTTGCCAACGCGCGACACGGCAACCCCGGTAACCATGGAACTGGTGAATCAGCTACGCGATGAGTTGCCGTGACAACTTATTTGTTGGATGTCAACGTCCTGATTGCCCTGGTCGACCCCGCGCACGTGCAGCATGAGCAGGCGCACGAATGGTTCGCTCGTGTCGGTGAACGGGCCTTTGCCACTTGTCCCATCACCGAGAACGGTTTGTTGCGAATCGTGGGGCCACCCGAAGTACCCCAACTCCCCTGGGTCTCCCTCAGCAGTAGCTGCGTCGCTGGTCACGCTGCGCGCCTTACCGGCGCATGTTTTCTGGGCCGACGAAATAAGCATTGCCGACGATCGGTGCATAAATGCCGCTCGCCTATCCAGCCACACCCAGGTGACCGACAGCTACCTGCTGGCACTCGCTCGAGCGCACCGCGGGCGCTTGGCCAGCATGGACCGCAGATTGGTAGTTGATGCCGTGGTTGGCGGCAGCGACGCCTTGGAGTTGATCTGATGCCCGGCAGAGAGGAAAACAGCTACCGCCGGGCATTTGAGCTGGACGCATCACTGCGGCTACATCAGGATTCGAATGTCCTGCACGCCCGAGAAGTCGCGGTCGTGGGTTACGAGGGCAAAAGCGTTAATCTCCAATGCGGTCGCCAACTGGATCGCGTCAGGCAGGCGCAGCCGATAGCGCTGCCGCAGTCGGGCGGCTTGCACTGCAATAGAGGGGCTCAACGGGTGAACCACATGCTCCAGCAGTGCAGCTTCCATCCGTTTGGCAAGCGCATCGCGGCCATGCTGGTAGGGCCCGGTCAACACTTCGGCCATGGTGATCGTGGTGATGGCGATGGATACACGGCCGGCGGCAGCCGCCTCGAATAGGCCAACGAAGCGATGGGCGAACTGCGCGTTGTCCTCCAGGTGATAGATCAACGGCGCACTGTCGACCAACAGCAGCGCGCCATCTGGGACAGCCGCCCAGTCGACTCCTGGCGCCGAGCTACTTTCAACGGCCTGGCGTTTGGCCGCCTTCCGAGTGCTCACCGCGACCATTCATCGCGCAGTTCGGCGATGGTGCGGCTAGAACGCTCACCCCACAGGCCGACTGCGCTGCCTTTGAGCGCCAGCAGAGAGGTCGGCAAGCCCGGTTTGACACCAGCGCTGCTGACCGGTACCAACGCGGCGTAAGGTTGCCCATGTTTGGTGATGATTGTGGTGATGCCCTGGTGGGCCGCGGCGACCAGTTCAGGCAGGCGTCGGCGCGTGACTTCGATCCCTAGTCGGGCCATGGCATTTCCCCTTTGCAGACAATATGTACAGACTGTACATATTGTCGGATGCATTTGCATTAATTGGCAAGACAAATCGAAATCTAACTCGAACTACAGGTGCGGGATCCGGGAGCGCTGCAATCGCGGTTGCCGAGTGGCTATGTCTTGAAGGTATCCGTCGCGAAAGAATTGTCCGGATAGAAAAACACTTCTGGCGCTCGGCAATCTCCTTGCGCGGATTGGTGCTGAAGGACGGCAGCCGGAAGGTGACGAAGGTCTGCTTCAGCAGGTGCAGGTAACGACCCACCGTCGCCATCTGAAGCTGCGTCGCCAGCTCGCTCACCGACACCTCCGAACCGGCCTGATGCGCCAACAGCAGCAGAATTTGCGCCAGCACTGCGCGCCGCAATTGCGGACTTTTTTGATGCAGCGGCTGAATTTTCGGCGGTTATCCCGAGGTCGTGACTAGCAGCGTCCCGTGCCAATCGGACTGGACAGCAGAATACAAATGGACGTCCCGGACGATGTCCCCCGCGACCAGAATCGTGCATTCGTTGCCCACGGCGAGTCTCCTGTTGCGCAATACGTTCCATGTTAATTGGACTGGTCTGGATTACGGGCGGTTTGTGCCTGACCAAAGACATAAGGGAAAACCCCAGTTGTGGATGTGTTTGGCGTCGGAGCATGCGTGCCGATTGCGGCCGCTGTCCCGGGCAAACCAGCTCTCCAAAACGGGAATCGTTCCTTGACAGGTGTAGCAACGCTCCGAATACTCAATTTCAGGCAAATAGGCGGTCGCGGGCGCCGCCGACGGAGGCCGACATGCAGGCTTGGGCACAGGACTGGTTGCGGTTCAAGGACATCGCTTTGGTTTGCGTGCTGGGCCTAGCTGTGGCGGCGCCGGTGCAGGCCGACGGTCACGGGCAGACGGCGCCAGTGCCGGTCTGGAGCTTAAGTGCGCGCGTTGTGGCAACTGGCCTGCCGGGCGCGAATGGCATCCGGCAAGTCGGGCGTTTTCACAGCGGCGGCCCGTTCACGGCTAACCCGGAGTTTTTGCTGCAGACCCAACCTGGCAAGGTGCTTGACCCGGAACGCGTGCTGGTCACCGTCAGCAGCAACCTGGGAGCACCACTGGCCAATGCGGCGCACGCGGCGGGCACGGTTTTGTCGATCGATACGCGGCCGCAACCGGGCGGCCAGCCACTGGCGATTCGCGCCGACTTCGGGTTGCACGCGGCACAGGCGCGCAAGGCACACGGGCCGGTGCAAATTTACACCGCGCAGTCGCCGGCGTATCTGAACCTGCGGTATAACGCCGGCGCACGCACGGCGCGCTTCACCGCCGCATCGGGGCCACGTTACCTATCGATTAACAACGCCTTTGGCCGGCCGTGGATCGCGAACGCGCCGTTCGGTTTGACAGGTGACGGAACCGAGAGCGTCGTCGATCCCGATGGGTCGCCGCTCGCCAACGCCCCCAGCGACCCGGCCGGTGGCGTGTTCGCCGGCAACACCACGCCACGCGAAAGTGTGGCCAAGGAGATTCGCAACGGGTTGTTTGCGAGCAGGTTGAACTACCGGCCCAGCGGCCAGTTGACGCCCGGCTTCCTCGGCCAAGGCGTTTTTGGAACTGCGTTGCTGGGCGCTTCGCCCGACGGCAGCGGCTTCGCGGTATTTGCCGCCGCCACCGGCGCTGGCGCCGTGGTCCAGATTCACGTGCAAGACGGGGTCGACGGGCTGGCGCCGCCAGGCACAATTGCCGTCGGCGCCGATGATCCAGGCGTGATCGGCATCACGTTCAAATGGAACCCGCGACGGGTCTTATACCTCGCCGATGGGTTGCGCAACCGCATCGTGTTGCTGCACCTGACGGACGATACGCGCCAGTTCAAGGTGGAAAGGGTGAGCCCCATCGACTCGCCGCTGCTGCACCACCCGGTCGACCTGGCGGCTGCAATTCCCGAGATTGCCAATCCGCGCTTCGCCAGCCACACCACGCTCGCCGGGGGCTCGGACCTTTACGTGGCCAACCGGGGCGACGGGTCGTTGTTGCGGATCAGCCAGGACGGGAAAGTCATCGCGCGCGCGCACGTCGAGGTACCAGGCGTGGGGCGGGTCGGTGCTGGCCAATTACGGTCCATCGCCGTTTCCGGCGATGCGCAGCGGCTGTGGCTGATCGTCCAGCAACCAGGCGCTGGAACGGATGCAAACAACCTGTTGATCGAGGTACCTGCCTTCGATGGCAGCAGCATTTTCGCGCCGCCGCCGCAATTGGCGGCAAAAGACCCCGGTACGGGTCGGGCGCAGGCAGGAGAAATTGCGTTCGGTATGTCATTTGCGCCGCAAAATGGCCTTGGCCCGCTGTTCAACGCCCCTTCGTGTGTGGCTTGCCACCCCGGGCCCGGCGGCGCCAGCGAGAGTGAAGAGCATTTTGCCCGTCGTGTCGCGCGCCTGGACCCGGTGAGCGGGCGCGTGATACCGATCGACGGACAGAGCAGCCAGTCGGCCCCGCGCTTTTCCACCCGCGACCTGGGCCAACTTGATGCACCGGCGGCCAGCTTGCCCCGGCTGGCCAATGTAGTGTCGCTGCGTATGCCGTTGTCGCTGTTCGCGGCCGGCCGCATCGACACCATACCCGACGCGGTCATTGAAGCGCAGGCGGTGAGCAAGGGCGACGGCATCAAGGGCCGGGTCCATTACCTCACATCGGCAACTGGCGAACGGCGCGTCGGCCGTTTCGGCTGGAAGGCCGACGCGGCCACCCTCGACGCCATGGTGGCTGAGGCGTTTGCAAGCGAGATGGGGATTAACAGCGCGCTGGCACGGCACCCGCAGTCCCCGGTCGAGGACGACGGCACGTTGGTTCGGTCGGTGTCCGATTTCTTGCGGTCGCTTCGGCGCCCGGCCGAGGCCGCCAAATGAAGATGACGTTGCCGCTGGCGGGCATCTCCCAGGCAGTACACGCCAGGTTGCCGGGATTGCTGGTGGCCATCGGCCTGGCCCTGGCCGCGGGTTGGATCGCAGGCGGTCTGGGCGATCCACTGGCGCGCAATCCGGTTCTGGTGGCGATGCTTTTAGGTTTGTTGCTGGCGAGCAGTTTCGACTGCCCGCAGGCGCTTCGTCCGGGCCTGGATTTCACCAAACGCCAACTCTTGCGGCTGGGGGTAATGCTGCTCGGGTTTCGAATCACGGTGGTGCTGCTGGGCGACCTTGGCCTTATACCTATCACCATCGCGGCGGCCGAGTTGCTGATCGTGTTGTGGCTAATGCGCCTGTTGGCCTTGCGCGTTTTCAAGCTCGATCCCAGCCTGGCCTTGCTGGTGGCTGTCGGTGCAGCGGTCTGCGGCGCCGCCGCGATCCTGGCGGTAGCCGCGTTGACGCGTGCGCGCGAGCAACACGCGGGTGTCGCAATCGCGCTGATCACGGTGTCCGGAACCGTGGCGCTGCTGCTGTATCCGATCGCCTTCACTGCCGGCTGGATGCCGGGGCTGGACGAACGCGGCTTCGGGGTCACGGTCGGTGCCAGCATTTTCGAGCTGGCCCAGGTTTACGGCGCCGCGTACGCGGTGTCTGACGGGGCGCTGAACACGGCCACGCTGGTCAAGTTGAGCAAGGTCGTGATGCTGGTGCCGCTGCTTTTTGTTTTGTCGTTCGCCGGCCGGCACGGCAGCGGTGACAAGCAGTCCGCGCGTATTCCGATTCCCTGGTTCGTGCTCGGTTTCGTGGCTGTGCTGCTGTTCAATTCAGCATTCACCGTGCACCCCAAGTTGCGTCAACTGATCCTCGATTTGGACCAGTTTTTGTTTCTGATGGTGATGGTCGCCCTGGGCATCACGACGCCGCTCTCGCGCCTGCGCGAATCCGGCGGCGCCTGGCGCTTGGTTGGCGCGGGCCTGGTCGCCGTGGCCGTTTCGGTTGCGATCGCCTATGGCCTGGTGCTGGCGGCAAGCTCCGAGACGAAGCCGCCGGCGGCGACGCTGGCGAGCGCCGCGCAGGAGATTGACACGACGCGCAATACCGGCGGAGGCCGTCTGTTTCTATCCGTCGGATGTGCAAAGTGCCACGTACCGGCGCTGCAGGGCAATGGGGGTCCGGTACTGCTCTATTCGGACCTGCTGTTGCACGACATGGGCGCGAGCCTGGACGACAAGATCGTGCAGGGCACCGCTACCGGCGCTGAATGGCGCACCACTCCGTTGCTTGGGCTTGGCTTGCGCAAGCGCTACCTGCACGATGGCCGGGCCGCAACGATCAGGGACGCAATCCTGGAACACGGCGGGGAGGGCGATATCGTGCGCAGACGTTTCTTCGAGCTTGACGACAACGACCAGCGGGCGGTCTACCAATTTCTGGCCACGCTTTGAGCACGGCAGGCTGGCCCTGACAAGCCGCGGCGTGCGCCTGGGCAATGCATACTGCCCCAATGACGTCACAGCCGCCACCGCATACACCCGCGCTTGCCATTCCCACCCTGCGTCTCGCGTTGGCGCTGTCCCTCGGGGCCGCGGTTTCGCTCGGCATCACGCGTTTTGCCTACGGCCTATTGCTGCCGCCGATGCGTGCTGACCTGGGCTGGACCTACGCTTTGGCCGGTGCCATGAACACCAGCAACGCGGCCGGCTACCTGCTGGGCGCGTTGCTCACTCCGCTGCTGCTGCGGCGCATCAGCCCCGGCACGTTGATGGTGTTCGGCAGCCTGTTGGCCAGCGTGCTGATGGCCGTGAGCAGTTTGTTCATTGACACCACGGTCTGGCTCGCACAACGTTTTGCCGCCGGTATTGCCAGCGCCTTTTTGCTGATCGCGAGCAGCTTGCTGGCGGCGCGCCTGGGCGCCACGGACCCCCGGCGCGGCGGCCTCCTGATTGGCGTGTATTACGGCGGCACCGGCATCGGCATCAGTCTGTCGGCGCTGTTGCTACCGGTAGTCATGCAGGCCGCCGCGGGCACTGCCCATGCGTGGGCCTGGGGCTGGGCGGCACTGGCATTACTGTGTTTCGCGGCAACGGCGCTACTGCGTTGGCCGGCTGCGTGCCTGGGCGGGCCGGTCGGCGCGGCAAACGCTGGCGCGGCAGGAGCCACCGAACAATTTCGCGTCAGACAGTTCGCGTTTGCGCTGGCCGGCTACGGCATGTTCGGCATGGGCTACATCGGCTACATGACCTTCGTGGTCGCGTTGTTGCGCGAGCAGGGGTTATCGGCGGCAAGCGCCACCGCGTTCTATACCTTGCTGGGCCTGGCCGTGATGGCATCGGCGCGCCTGTGGTCGCCGTTGCTCGACCGCTTCAAGGACGGACGGCCACTGGCGCTGTTGAACGCGTTGCTGGGCGTCGCAACCATCCTGCCGGCCCTGGGCAGCGCCTGGCCGCTGGTGTTCGCTTCCGGGTTGCTGTTCGGCGCCGTGTTTCTGTCGGTGGTGGCATCCACCACGGCGCTGGTGCGCCACAACCTGCCCGCCAGCCAGTGGGCGGCCGGCATCGGTGCCTTCACCATCGTATTTGCCGCCGGACAGATTGTTGGCCCCAGCGTTGTGGGCTGGATTTCAGACGGCGCCGGCGGACTCGCGCGCGGCTTTGTGGTTTCCGCGATCACCTTGTGGGTCGGGGCCGGCCTGGCCTTGGGGCAGCGCCCGCTTCGGACCTTACACAGGGGCTAACGGGTCGCGTCGGCGGCAGCGTCGGCCGCTCCGGCCGGCCGCGCCTTGCGATGCCCCGGCTTGGCCAGTATCTCGAGGTAAAACTTCTCGCCTGCGTCCGTGGCCACCGCGTCGATCAAGGTCGTGAGCGTAGCCAGGTGCACCACCTCGGCCAATTCGGGCGTCGGGCCGAACTTGCAGTCAAAGTCCCAATAATCCACGCCCGGCGGCAAGGCACGCCGCCGCTCGCGTTTTATGTATTTGCGGATTTCGTGTTTGACTGCATCCAGGACCCGGTCGCGGTTCTTGCCCTCGATATTGAGCTGAAAAGTTTTCTTCATGGGCCATGGTAGCGCGCCTATTTGATCCACAAGCGCACGGCATCCCAGGCGCGGCCAAGAAAACCGGCTTGTTGCACTTCCTCCAGCGCGACCAGCGGCAGTTCGGCCAACGCCTGGTCACCGAGCGACACCTTGAGTGTCGCCACCGACTGTCCCTTGGTGAACGGCGCGACCAAGGGATCGGGGCGCGCAACGTTGGTCGTGATCTTCGCCGCCATACCGGTCGGCACCGTGACCACCAGCGCCTGGGAACGCCCGAGCTTTAACGTCGCCTGCGTGCCCTTCCAGACCGCCGGCGTGGCGATTGGCTGGTTAGCGTCAAATAACTTGACCGCTTCGAATGCCGTGTAACCCCAATTCAGAAGTTTTTGCGACTCGTTGGCGCGCGCGTTTTCGCTCGCGGCACCCAGCACGATGGATAACAAGCGGCGGCCACCGGACGCCTCGGGCGAACCGGCAACCGCGCCAGCCTGGCCCAGGTTGGGAAAGTTGCGGCTAGCCGTGGCGATCATGCAGTAGCCGGCTGCCTCGGTAAAGCCGGTTTTCAGGCCGTCCACCGATGGGTCGCGCAACAACAACAGGTTGCGGTTGCCATCATTGGTGGCCGGTGTGCCTTCATAGCGGTATTTCTTGATCGCGTAATAACGCACGTACTCGGGAAAGTCCTTCATCAAGCGGGTCGCCAGAATGCTCAGATCACGCGCCGTCGTCGTGTGCCCGGCCTGCGTCAACCCTTCAGGATTCTTGTAGGCGGTGGACTTCAACCCCATTGCCTGCGCCTGGTCGTTCATCATCTGGACAAAATGCTCGACCGAGCCGCCCACACCTTCGGCCAGCGCCACCGTCGCGTCATTGCCGGACTGCACGATCATTCCCTTTAGCAAGTCCTCCACCGGCACCTGCATCTTGGGGTCGATGAACATACGTGAGCCTGGCATCTTCCAGGCGCGCGCACTGACTGGCAGGGTTTGCTTCAGCTCGATCTTCTTGCTGCGCAAGGCGTCAAACACCAGATAGGCGCTCATCAGCTTGGTCAACGACGCCGGCTCGACCGCCGAGTCGATATCTTTCTCGGCCAGCATCTGATTGGCCGTCACATCCATCAGCAAGTAGGAACGCGCCGCGATCTCGGGCGGGGGCAACGTCTGGGCGCCAACACACAATGACCAGGCTGCGGCAATGGCAAAAATAACGGTTTTCATGCAAAGGGAGTGGGTGGGCGCCTGCCTGCCACATGCCGCCAATCCTGGACCAACCAGGGCGTCATGTCGCAGCGGCGCGCGGGGTCAGGAGATTGAATTCAGGTGGCGAGCCACCAAACTGCGCAGAAGCGTCAATTGTCCGTGAAAAAAATGCGAGGCTCCCGGTATCACCGTCACCGGCAGGTTTTGCGGCCTGGCCCAATTTAGCACGTCGATCAACGGCACCGTGTCGTCATGCTCACCGTGGATGACGAGCGTGCTGGCATGCAAGTCGGCCGGCAACGGCGCGACCGCAAAGCGGCTCGCCGCCGTACCGACCAAGACCACGCGCTCGATGCCGCGCGTGCCGTGCAACACCTCTATTGCGCGGCTGGCGACAAATGAGCCGAACGAAAAACCAGCCAGCGCAAGTGGACCGGTGGACGCGCATTGCGTGATGACGGCCAGCAGGTCGTCGAGTTCACCACGCCCCTCGTCGTAGACACCGGCGCTGAGACCGACACCGCGAAAATTGAATCGCACGGCGCTCCAGCCAGATTGCACAAATGCGCGCGCCAGGGTCTGCACCACCTTGTTGTCCATCGTGCCGCCAAACAGCGGGTGCGGATGGGCGATGATCGCTACACCACGAGCGACGCCAGCTGGCGCTGACAGCGGATCGTTGCGCAACGCCTCCAGGGCGCCGGCCGGGCCCGACAGCGTCAATTTGCTGGTTGAAAGGTTCACCACACCGGCCGGGTTCAACGCCCGAGGTTGGAAGGGGTCAACAAGCGCTCGACCACCTTACCATTCTTCAGGTGCGATTCGACAATTTCGTCGATGTCATCCGCGTCCACATAGGTATACCAGACCGCCTCCGGATAGACCACCGCCACCGGCCCGGCGGCGCAACGGTCCAGGCATCCTGATTTGTTGACCCGGATCCTGCCGGGTCCGGACAAGCCGGCGACTTTGACTTGCAGCTTGCAGCGGTCGAAGCCCGCCTGCGAATCATGCTGGGCACAACACGCTTCGCCGTTCTTGCGCTGGTTAAGGCAAAAGAAGATATGCCGCTGATAGTAGGAAGCTTGCTCCGGCGCAAGGTTGGTAAGGGTTTCACTCATCACGCGATTTTAGTTTTTACCGTCTGGTCCCCAGATTTGGGACAGCAGATAGACCACCACCGTATAAGGCCACAACCAGCCCAACCACTGCGCCAACCCATTGAACCGGATGAAGCGCCCCTGCTCCCAGGTCTGCAGGGTCTGCGTGAAATACGGATCGGCGGGAGCCTGATTGAGCAGGCTCAGGTAGATGCCGATAACCAGCAATCCGAGCGCGGCGCTGGCCCGCCGTGGTATGCCCAGCAAGGCGAAAGCCAATACCGGCGCCACGCCCAGTCCCACCAGAACCGGCGTCTCAATCCAGCCCCATGCATGTTGCGGGCCATAACTCAAGGCCGCCGACAGCCCGGTCGCGGCAACGCCGGCCAACACCGCCGACAAGACAAAAACCGCCCGGCGCCTGCGCGAGCGGATGATGCAATAACCGAGCAGACACGGAATCAACACGCCCAACATCACACATACAAATTGAGCACCGGCAACCAGCGGCTGCAACTCCATTTCGCGCACCGGTAGCCAGTCCAGGAACGGCGTGTCCTCCAGGACCTCGACCAGCGCAGCCTCCAGGCGCTCAAGCACCTGACCCAGGCCCAGCGGCACCGGCGCCGGGAACAATAACGCCACCGGCCACAGCGCCAGCAAAACCAAAGCGCCACGTGCATCGTCCACGAACCAGCGCGCCCGCAGCCGGCTCCAGTGGTCGATCGCACCCAGCTTTTCCAGCCAGGAAGCGCTGACGGCGCCAATCCAGCCACCCGCCAGGTTGAGCGCAAAGTCCACGGTGGAAGGAACTCGCATCGGCAGATAACTCTGCATGCTTTCCAAAAGCAGCGACAACGCGCCACAGACCAGCGTGGTCTGAACGACCACCCGGCTGCCACCGCCAGTACGCAATGCGGCCAGGGCCAGCAGAAACCCGGCTGGAATGTAGCCCAACAGGTTGGACGCCACGTCGAAGCCGGTCCAGTGGCGCGGCAGTTGTGCCCAGAGAAACGACCACGGAACAATGCCCTGGTCGCGCCACTCAGTGAATGGATACAGGCTGGCGTAAGCAATCAGGCCAATACAAATCAGCGCCAGCGGCCAGGCAGACGTCTTTGACATCTAAAAGGGTTTGACCACCACCAAAATCACTGCCACCAGCAGCAACAGAACCGGTATTTCATTGAACCACCGGTACCAGACCTGGCTGCGTGTCGATTTCCCCAGCCTGAATTGGCGCAACAGCACACCGCAACCATGCTGATAACCCAGGGCCAATGCCACAACGCCGAGTTTCGCGTGTAACCAGCCGTTTCCCGGTCCCTGACCAAACCCCGGCAGGTTCCAGTATGCGATCCACATCCACACGCCAAAGCCCAGCGCCGGCCAAGCAAGCAGTCCGGTAAACCGATACAGTTTTGCCGCCATCAGCAGCAACCGCTCCCGCTCGGCCGTCGAGTCTGGCGCCACCAGTGCAAGATTCACGAAGATGCGGGGCAGGTAGAACAGTCCCGCAAACCAACTGGCCACGAACACAATATGCAACGACTTCACCCACAGCATGGGACCAGTTTAGGGCATGCGTCAGGCGGCGGCGGAACTCCATTGGTCAATCGGCAACAGCCAAAAAAAACCCCAGCACGAGGGCTGGGGAGTAAGCCTTTTTTGCTGTCACACATCAAGGCCCCGCTCAGGGAGGAAAAGCGGGGGGCGGCGAACCGCCCAAACGAAATCTAGCAAATATGCTGGTTCGATTCAAGAGTTTTGTTACAAATGTGTCGCTCCAGCGACAACATGTGGTTGGCGCGGGACGAAATTAACACTCTCCTTGTGGCACTTGTCCGTATGGTCGTCAGGCATATCGAATCAGGCACAATTTTCCCCATGACAAACTTCGCTCCCTACCCAATGGGTCGCCCGCGGCGGCTGCGTCGCGACGACTTCACGCGCAACCTGGTGCGCGAACACCATCTGAGCGCGCATGACCTGATCTACCCGGTGTTTGTCGTGGACGGCATGCAACGCCGGGAAGCCGTGGCATCGATGCCCGGCGTCGAACGCCTGAGCCTGGACCTGCTGCTACCCGTGGCCGAACAGTGTGTCAGGCTCGGAATTCCGGTGCTGGCGTTGTTCCCGGTGCTTGATCCGGCGCTAAAAACCGCCGACGGCAGAGAAGCCCTGAACGCCGATGGGCTGGTGCCGCGGGTGGTGCGCGCGCTAAAGCAGCAATTCCCCGAACTCGGTGTGATGACCGATGTTGCGCTCGACCCGTTCACCAGCCACGGCCAGGACGGCTTGCTGGACCCCAGACCAAGCGAAAACGGCTACATCCTGAACGACGAGACGGTTGCGGTGTTGGTAAAGCAGGCGCTGGTACAAGCCGGGGCCGGAGTGGATATCGTCGCGCCCAGCGACATGATGGATGGCCGCATAGGCGCCATTCGGCACGCGCTGGAGGCGAACCACTTCATCCATACCCGCATCATGGCCTACAGCGCGAAATACGCCAGTGCGTTTTACGGCCCGTTTCGCGATGCGGTCGGCTCGGCCGCCCTGCTGGGCAAGAGCAACAAGATGGTCTACCAGATGGACCCCGGCAACAGCGATGAAGCCTTGCGCGAAGTGGCGATGGACATCGCGGAAGGCGCCGACATGGTGATGGTCAAGCCCGGCATGCCTTACCTGGATGTAGTACGTCGCGTCAAAGACGAGTTTGGCGTACCGACCTTCGCCTACCAGGTCAGCGGCGAATACGCCATGTTGAAGGCCGCGGCCCAAAATGGCTGGCTCGACCATGATGCGGTCATGATGGAAAGTCTGCTGGCTTTCAAACGCGCCGGCGCCGACGGCGTGTTGACCTATTTCGCTCTCGACGCGGCCAAGTTGCTGCAAAGGCAATAAGCGGCAGGTCCAAGGTAGATCCCATGCGTGTATTCCAGATCGGCCCCACGGGTGTCAGTGAATCGGGTGATTTGCCCGTCAGCGCAGCGGATACGGGTTTTGTGTGGATAACCTGCGCGCGCGCCGAGTTTGACGACCTGCAGACCCAGATCCAGGCCACTTTGCAATCCGTGTGCGGCATGCAACTGGTGGACCTGCACATCAGCGACCTGCTCAATCAGCAACTGCCATCGCATTACGACTACACCGCCCAGTACGACTTGCTGGTATTTCGCCGCCTGGCGGCTGGCCAGGCCAGGTCCGGCGCCGCGCTGCCGGCTCCGGCCGCGGCAGCAACACCCAAGCGCTCCGGGCCACCGGTGTTGCGGCGCATCGACACCAGCCCGGTTGGCTTTGCGATATTCGACAACCTGTTGTTGAGCGTACACCCGGCGGATTGCGCGGTGCGTGATAACTACGCTGCCAAACTGCTGGTTGCCGCGGCCGAGCAATCACACGGCGCCGGTGCCCGGGTTCCGGCCAGCGCCGCCGACCTGATGCTGCGCATCGTCAACCAGATGGTCGACGGTTATCTGGACCTGCGCCGGGACCTGACGCGCCAGTTGGACCACTGGCAGGCGGAGCTGCTGGCGCCGAACACCCGGTTCAGCAACTGGGCTTCACTGCTGGAGGCGCGTTTGTCCCTGCATGGGTTGGACGAGATCTGCGAAGACCAACACACGGCGCTGCAGGACTGGATTGCGTCGCTCGAGAGTTGGCCGGAGGCCAAGACGGCGAATGGACAACGCGAGCATGATTTGCTAAAAGTGCGCAGCCGCGACGTGCTGGAACACATCGACCGCGTGGTGCGCCATGTGCGCCGGCTGGAGCAGAACATCGAAACCACGGTGCAGATGCACTTCAGCGCCCAGGGCCACCGCGCTAACGAGATAATGCGCACCCTGACCGGCTTGACGGCGGTTTTCTTGCCGCTGAACCTGGTCACCGGTTTTTTTGGCATGAACTTTGAATTCTTGCCGCTAATTCACCGCGAAACCGGCCTGTGGTGGGCAAGCGGCAGCATGACCATGGCAGCCCTGGTTTTCGTGGCGGTGTTGTGGCGCAAGCGTTACCTGGCACGCAGCGTCCGCTGAGCCAAGCCCGGCCGGCTGCTAGATCCAGGGCGGCGCCAACTGCTCGGTGGCGAACACGCGCTGCACCGCGGGACGTTCCAGCATGCGGCGCAAATACGGTCCCAGGTGGGTCCGGTCACGCGCCGGCAAGGACGAGAATCCACGCGACCAGCGGCACAACATAAGGCAATACGGATCAACCACCGAATAACCTTCACCCAAAAGCCATGGTCCCCGATGGCGCGCCAGTTCGGCGTCGAGCTGGTCCAGCAAAACGCCAACCCTGGCCTCGGCATGCGCCTTGAACTCGGCGATACCGGCGGCATTGCCCGCGTTCAGCCAGCGCTCCGGATAAAAGTAGCTGATCAGGGTGGCCTGGAGTGTGTTGGTCAGCCACATCAGCCATTTGTAGCCATGCGCGCGCTCGGCGCTGCACAGTGCCGGTATCAATCGAGCTGCGGGAGCGCTGTCACTCAGATGCAGGCAGATGGCGGCTGATTCGTACAACACCAGATCGGCGTCGACGAACACCGGAATCAGGCCATTCGGATTGAGTCGCAGGTAATCCGGCGCCTTGTGCGCATCGTGCAACCGGTCAACCAGCACCAGCTCGAATGGCTCGCCAATTTCTTCCAGAACGATATGCGGCGCCATGCTGGCGTTGCTCGGGTAGTAATGCAGTTGGCGCATGGGATTCCCTTTTTAGTCTGAAGGTGCAATGCGGGTGTTCTATTTCAGGCCAAACAGCGCGGCGCCGTTGTCCCAGGCTATTTTGCGCGCCACATCGGCAGGAAGATCACCCAGCCAGGTGCGGTAGCCGCGCATCAAATCGTCGTAATACAACCAGCGCTGGTTGATCCAGGTGTCGGAGCCAATCAAGAAACGATCCGGGTACTTCAGCAGCAAGGCGCGCCACTCGCGACATAACTTGCCTTCCTCACAGGTCAAGCCGGGCCGGTAGGACAACTCACCCATCAGCAGCGGGTATCTGGAGAGCAATGCGTCGACCCGCGCCACCGGAACACCACCGATACCGGTGTGGGCCCAGATCAACCGCGGCTGGTTACCGCCTGGCGGCGCATGCGCCATCAACAGGTCAATTGCCACATCATCGACATGCGCCAGCACGACCAGCGCGTTGTTGGCCGCGAACTGGACCAGCTTCCTGGCCACCGGTCCGTTCGCGTTCGCGCTGTCGTATAGATGGAACTCACCGATGCCGCGGTAGGGGCCGCCGGTGGTGCCGCGCGCGAACTCGGATTGCACCAGGTCGAAAATCGTTTCGTCCTGAAACCAGGTGTCGTAATCGGCCCGATTGCGGTACAGACGTATGAAGGGAATAACCGTCAGGCCGGCCGCCGCCTGGCCCGTGGCGGACGGTTGCAAACGCGCCGCTGCCAGTGCCTTGGTGCCGTCATTGGGGCGCGAATTGGCGATCACGGCTTTGACGCCGTTGCGTTGAATCCGGGTCAATACGTCGCCCAGGGGGTGTGGGCCACTGCTGCCGTTCCAGGCCTCGTCGTTGTAATGCAGGTGGGCGTCAAACAGCGGGCCGCTGTAGTCGGCCGCCTGCGCGGCACCGGTGCAGGCCGCAAGGCACAGGCCGGCGACCATCTCGCGCGACCATCGCTGCCAGTTGCCGGATGTCATGCGTCTCAACCTACGCCGCGCGCAATCGGCGCTCGACAAAATCGAGCCGGTCCTGACCCCAGAATATATCGCCCGCGATGCAGTAACTGGGTGCGCCAAAGACACCGGCGTCAATGGCGGCCTGGGTAAACGCTTCATAACGCTGCTGCACGGCCGGCGCGCGCGATTGCTCCAGCCGCTCCGGGGCCAGGCCCACCTCGTTTAGCAACTCAGCCAGCACACTGGTGTCGGCGATGTTGCGCTGCTGCGCCCATACCGCCGCCAGCACGGCACCCGTGACGTGCAACGCCGCCTGGGGCCCGTCGGCCAGGTCCACTGCAACTATCAGTCGGGCTGCGTCGTCGCCGGCCACCGGGAAGTACTTCGGCTTGATGTGCATTGGCAGCGCCAGATGAGCGCCAAAACGTTGCAACTCCACCAGCCGGTAGGCCTGGCGCTGCGCGGCCCGCTGGCCCAGCGGCAAGCCACCGGAAAGCGGGAACACCTTGCCAAGATCGATCGGCATTACCCGCACCGTGGCCGCGGCGGCCTGCGCGATGGAAACCAACCGTGTATGCCCCAGGTAGGTCCAGGGGCTTTGCGGCGCGAAGAAATAGTCGATCGTCTGACTCAAAACAGTTCTCCTTGGTAGCGTGGTGTATCGTCGCTGTTTGTACTCCGAATCCGCGCACTTTGCGGTACAGACTGTGAACCCTGTTGTTTTGGTTACCGGCGGCTCGCGTGGCATCGGCGCGGCGACCGCGCTGCTGGCGGCCCGCCAAGGCTTTGCAGTCGCCGTCAACTACAGCGCGAATTCGCTCGCTGCCCAAGAGGTGGTGCGGCAAATACAGGCAACTGGCGGCAGCGCGATCAGCGTGCAGGCCGACGTGGCGATAGAGGCGCAGGTGTTGGCCATGTTTGACACCATAGACACCAAGTTGGGCGTATTGAGCGCGTTGGTGAACAACGCCGGTGTGGTCGATACGGCGGCCCGGGTGGACGAGATGAGCGTGCAGCGCATCCGGCGCATGTTCGACATCAACCTGCTGGGCACTTTCATCTGCGCGCGCGAGGCGGTCAAACGCATGAGCACGCGTTTTGGCGGCAGTGGCGGCGCGATCGTCAATGTGTCGAGTGTGGCGGCGCGTCTGGGCGGCGCGGGGCAATATGTGGACTATGCCGCGTCCAAAGGCGCGATCGATACTTTCACGCTGGGACTGGCAAGAGAAGTGGCCGCCGAAGGCATTCGCGTCAATGCGGTACGGCCGGGAATCATAGAAACCGACATCCATGCCTCGGGCGGACAACCCGATCGCGCCCGCGCCATGGCGCCGATGGTACCGATGCAACGCCCAGGTAGCGCGCAAGAGGTGGCAAGAACCATTGTGTGGCTGTTGACGGCGGAATCGAGTTACACCACGGGTGCCATAGTCGATGTGGCCGGCGGCCGGTAACACGCCCGCATTACCCAGGCAGATTTGATGGACTACAAACCCCTTGTGACGCTGCTGGCGATCGTCAATCCGCTGGCCATCGTGCCGTTCTTCATCCATTACACGCAGGGGTTCACACCCGAACAGCGTCGCCGCACGATCTGGATCTCCTCCTTCAGCGCGTTCGTGGTAATTGCCACCAGCGCCTTGCTGGGGCTTCAAATTCTGGAGTTTTTTGGCATCACACTGGCCAGCTTCCAGGTCGGCGGCGGCATGTTGTTGCTGACCTCGGCCTTGAGCATGTTGAACGCCCAGCCGGCTGAAGCCAGGTCGAACGCCGACGAAATCAGCGATGCGGCACGCCGTTCCTCGGTCGGCGCCAGCATCGCGGTGGTGCCCCTGACCATTCCGCTGTTGACCGGTCCGGCCACCATGTCCACGGTGGTAATTTATGCCGAGAAAGCGAAACACTTTCCGCAGCTTGCCGCGTTGGTGGGCTACGGCGTGGTGATTGCCCTGGCTACCGCGTTATGTTTTGCGCTGGCGCAGCCGATTGCGCGCGTGTTGGGCAAAACCGGCATCAACGTGATGACCCGCCTGATGGGTCTGATACTGGCAGCGCTGGCGGTTGAAGTGATGTCCGACGGGCTGGTCAAATTGTTCCCGATTCTCGCGCGCCATTGACGCGCGGCGCCCAAGGCCTGCCCACGTTAGCCGGCGTCGGGCGGGTGTTTTTGCAGCAGTTTGACCAGTTGGTTGCTGGTGTTACGCAGCCGCTGGGCGAGCAACTGGGTCAGCTTGACCAATAACTTGGCGCCGATGGCCGGATGGTCCTGAATCAGCCGGGCAATCACGACGCGGGTCAACACGCCGGCCTGCACGTCCTCGATCGCGATGCAGGTGGCATAACGCGGCGCCGCGTCGAGCATCGACATTTCACCCACCGCCGCGCCCTGCTTGATCACCGCCAGGCGCGACACTTCGCCACTTCCGGAGGTCTTGATTACGTCCACCGTTCCGCCCAGCAACAGCAACATCCAGTCGCCGACATCGCCCTCGGTGATCAGCGCCTGGCCAGAGCGCGCGCGCAACATCGGCATCCGGTCGCCAAGGGTATCGGCTTCTTCCGCTGTCAGATCCTCCAGCAGCGCGGCGGATTGGCGCCACAGCAGTCCGTAACGCGACAGTCCGGCACAGGTGCCATCGAGTTGCAGACCGGCACGTTCAAAGTGCGCCAGCAGCGCCTGCGAGCTTGCGCCAGTCAGCGAAATTGGGTCAGCCATTGCTCGATTTCTTCCACTGCCGCGTCGGTGGCGGCGGTCAGCGCGCGCACCCCGCCAGGCGCGTCGGCACTGGGCGCCGGACGCTGCGCAATCACGCTGCGCTGGCCGAGCAATTTGTCTCCCGCGGGCGTTCCCTGCAGCACGGTTGCGCGCAGCCGAACCAGGCCGACACTGCGGTTCGGTGCATCGAAAAGCTGGCTGAACTCTTCCAGCTCGATGCGTAACACCAGCGGTAATGTCGCGCCGCTCAGATGGCCCTCACCTGGATGCACCACGGTGCGGCGCTGGCCGAGCGTTTCACGCAAGCGCTGGCGCACCAGCTGTGCCGGCGTCATGCTCCAGCGCGCCTGGGCGTACGGCAACAGTTGTTGTGCATCGGCGTACACCAGCCGGTACAAAACCGCCGTGCTGTCAAGCGCACTGCCGGCTTCCACTTCGGGCAGCGCCACAACCGCCGGCAAAGCGGAATTGTTGACGACCGGGCTGGCGAGCATGCCGGGGCCAAAGTCATACACCGTGGCACGCACCGGTTTGTCGAAAACCGCGCAGCCGCTCAACACCAGGCAACAAGCCGCGGTCATGCTGGCGCGCCACAGGCCTTCGGGCCAGGGGCGCCGGCGAGGCTGCATCGGGCGAACCATCATGGCGCTCCCTTCGGGTAGATGAATCCGGGTTCTCCCGGGCCAGGCGCCACCAGACCGTTGCCAAGTAGCAGTGACTGCGGGTTATCGCCGACCGCACTGACGACGCGGCTGACCTGACGCGCTGTTCGCGCCGCCTCTTCACTGGTCCGGTTCAGCCGCGGCAAAGTGCCGGAATTGAAAGACTGGCCGGCGCCGGCCATTGCAGCGGCACCCTCGGCCAGCCGGTCCACCACCCCGCCCGGCGTATTCAGACGCTCGGCGACGCGGGTCAGCTCGGACGCCGTTTTGCGGAACTCAGCCGCTGTCTGCTCGACCCCGTCAGAAGTTTTCTGCAGCGACTTGAAAGTCACGGTGGCGTCCTGCACAAACTGCGGCAGGCTGACCCGCTCGGGCCCGAGCTGGGCGCGCAGCACCGAATCCATGGTGCCCGACAGTTGCTGCACGCGCTCAGAAAGTTGCTGCACGCTGCCGGCAGCCTGGCCGATGCCGCCGATGGTGGCCATCAACTGTTTCTGGTTATCGGCAGCAAGCAACAGGTTGACGCGCTGACTGGTCTGCTCCAACTGTTCAAGAATCGCCACCCCCTGATCCGACAGCTTGGACAACAAGCTGGCCCGCATCGGTAACCGCGCCGGTTCCCCGTTGTCCGACTCCAGGGCGGTCTTGGACTCGCCGGTGTCGTCAAGCTGCACAAACGCCAGCCCCGTCACGCCCTGAAAACCCAAGCTGGCAAAGGTCGAACGGGTGACGGGTGCGGAGTCATCGACAGCGATACGCACCAGCACATTGCCCAATGTCTGCGGATCGAAGCCGATCGACGTCACCTTGCCGACCGCCACGCCGCGGTAACGTACCGCGGCTTGTGGCTGTAATCCGTTGACCGCCTGCGGACTGGAAATCTCATACACCCTTCGCACCCCGGTATCGCGCGTCAACCAGGCGGCCAGCGCGACCAGCAAGCCGGTCACCAGAAGCACGAATAATCCGGCTGCAAACGCGTGGGACTTGTTTTCCATTTGGTTCTCTTTCTACACCGCGAACGGGTACTCACGCAACAACTCCATGGCGCGTTGGCCGCGCTCGCCCAGGAAAAAATCATGGATGAACGGATGGGGATACGCAATCACATCCTTGGGCGCGCCATGCACGATGATGTGCTTGTCGGCCAACACGGCGACACGTGTGCTGAGTTCAAACAAGGTGTCGAGATCGTGCGTGACCATCACCACCGTCAAGCCCAATTCGCGATGCAGCGAGCGGATCAGCGCGCAAAACGCGTCGGCGCTGTCCGGGTCCAGCCCGGCGGTGGGTTCGTCGAGCAACAACAGCGGCGGATCCATGATTAACGCGCGCGCCAGCGCGACCCGCTTGATCATTCCGCCCGACAGGTCGGCCGGCATCTTGTAGGCGTGCACCGTATCGAGCCCGACCATTTGCAGCTTGACCAGCGCCGCGTCACGCACCAGTGCATCCGGCAAGGTTCTGAGTTCGCGCAGTGGAAAAGCAATGTTATCCAGCACGCTGAAGGCCGAAAAAAGAGCACCATGCTGGAACAACATGCCAACCCGGCTGGCGGCGCCCTGGTCGGACAGATGCTCGGCCGGTTTGCCCAACACGGTGACCGTACCGCGCGCCGGTACCTCCAGCCCGAGTATGGTGCGCAACATAACGGTCTTGCCGCTGCCGGAGCCGCCGACCAATGAAACCAGTTCACGACGCTCTATCGTCAGGTCCAGATCCTTGTGGACCACAATCTCCCGCCCGGCGACCTGAAACGCCGACCACAATTTGCGGATTTCAACCACGGCGCTCATAAGGTAACCTGCGTGCTGCGCACTGCGGTGTTATTCGCCTTGGGAACGGCCCGGCGTCTCATATTCCGACATCCTTGAAAACCACCGCGAAAAGGGCGTCCACCAGAATCACGACCGTGATCGAGGTTACGACCGACGCCGTAGTGCCCTGGCCCAGGCTTTCGGTGTTAGGTTTGATGCGCAAACCATAGTGACAACCAATCACGGCAATCAGCACGCCAAAAACCATCGACTTGACCACCGCCAGCGTCAGGTTGGAAACCTGCACCACCGTAGGCAGGGCCGACAGGAAATAAGCCGGCGTGATGCCCATGGCCAGGTCGGCCGCCAGCACACCGCCAAACAGCGCCGCCACGGTGGTCCAGACCGATACCAGCGGCATCGCGATGGCCATCGCCAGCGCGCGTGGCATCACCAGCCGGTAACCTTGTGCAATCCCCATCACCCGCATCGCGTCAAGCTCCTCGGTTACCCGCATCACTCCGATTTGCGCCGTGATTGCCGACCCGGATCGCCCGGCAATCAAAATGGCGGCCAGTACCGGGCCGAGTTCGCGAATCAGCGCAATGCCCAACACATTGACAATAAAGGCGTCGGCGCCAAACTTGCGCAGTTGCTGTGCCATCAGGTAGGCCAGTACAACGCCGATCAGGAAACCCACCAGTGCGGTGATGGGCAATGCCGTGGCTCCGATACGGTACAGGTGGCCTGAAACATCGCGCCAGGGTCCGTCGCGCGGCGCGCGCGCCAGCCGCGCCGTGTCGAGCAGCAACTGCCCCACCAGCCGGATCAGGTCCCGCCCATGATCGACCACCCGGTAGACAAGTTCACCCAGCCCCAGGAACCGCTGCCACAGGCTGCGCGGCTGCGCCGACAACGGCCCAACCGCATATCGGGCCACCCGGTCAATCATGGCCCGTTGCGCGGGGTGCAGCGACACCTCGGCTGGCCATTGGCGTCCCCAGGTATTCCACAACAACTGCGCGCCAGTGTGGTCCAGGCGTTCAAGCGCAAGCAGGTCCCAGTGACGCGTGGCATCGGTCCGCGGCGTCAGGGCGGTCAAGCACTTGTGCAATTCTTCCCAGACTTGTGGCCGGGCCAGCTCGGCCGCCGACCAACTCCCCCTGAGCGTCACAACCGGGTTGCCTGGTCCCTGCAACGTGGTGATACGGGGATCGGTTTCCTCCATGGTGCGGCGGTTGGCAAGCATAATTGTTGTTGTGATCGTACCCTCTAGGTAAGCGCAACACCGCAGGAGCAGGAAATTACATGCCACAGGCCACACCCGAATCCAATTCCAGTGCCGAATTGTCGGTAGACCAGCGTGGGCCCGCACTATGGCTCACGATTCAACGCGAAGAGCGCCGCAACGCGATGAGCCACGCAGTGCTGGCGGGAATGGCGGGCGCGATCGCGGCAGCCCAAAACATGCGTACGATTCGCGCCATCGTCATTACGGGCGCCGGTACCCGCGCTTTTTGCGCCGGAGCCGACCTGCAATCCGCCAACGCATTTACCAGCGACTATTCGGAGCCGCACGGCCACCTGGCCCAACTGCTGCGTGTCGCCCGCGCCAGTTGTGTGCCCTTGATCGCGCGCGTGAATGGCGCCTGCATGGCCGGTGGCATGGGCCTGATGACGATGTGCGACATGGCGGTCGCGGCAAGCCACGCGATCTTCGGGCTGCCAGAAGTCAAGGTGGGTGTTTTCCCGGCCCAGGTGCTGAGCGTGTTGCAGCACCTGGTTCCACGCCGTGCGCTGAACGAAATGTGCCTGACCGGAGAACCGCTTTCGGCAGCCCAGGCACTGGCGTTGAATCTGGTCAATTACGTCGATGACGACGTCGATACGCGCCTGTCATGGTTGCTGGAGCGATTGTTCGACAAGTCGCCGGCCGCCATTCGACGCGGCCTGTACACCCTGAAGAAGATCGAGTCGATGGCATTTGAAGAGTCGATGTCGTTCACCGAAAGCCAGATCGTGTTGTTCACGCTGACCGACGACGCCCGCGAGGGGCAAAAAGCGTTCCAGGAAAAGCGCAAGCCGAACTGGGTCGGCCATTAGCCGGGTCGGGTAAGTCCGGATTCCTTTGTGCGGGCCGTGCGCGTACAGTCGCGCCACTCGAAGGCAGTAACTCCCGCTGTCTGGATGAGGACCCTGGAGACAAGATCGCCGCGGCCACCGCGCCAACCGCAGCCGCTGGCGGCAAAATTAACAAAGGCGCTGGCCACCCCGGCGCCTTTTGTTTTTTTCTGCGATTTAGGGAGCAATTGGCCAGGGCACTTCCGCAACCTGACGCGGTTTGCCGATCGGGGCGCCGGCCTGGCCCAGTTTGACAGCCGCCATATCCGCGTCATTCGGGTATTGGCCCGCCAGCCAATAGTCGAATACTCGACGCGCAATCGGCGCTGCATGCGCGGCACCAAAACCCGCGTTCTCGACCACCACCGCCAGCGCGATCCTGGGGTTCTCGGCCGGCGCAAATGCGACATACAAGGCGTGGTCGCGCTGCTGTTCCTCCATTTTGGCGGCGTTGTACCTTTCTTTCGCGGCGATGCCGACCGCCTGCGCGGTGCCGGTCTTGCCGCCGGAACGGTAAGCGGCACCGGCAAATACCCGCGCCGAAGTGCCCTCCGTGGTCACCGCAACCATCGCGTTGCGCACCACCGCAAGGTGCTCGGGTTTGAATCCCAGGTCGACCGACTTTGCCGCGGCCACTGGGGCTTTCAGTCGCGTCATCGCGTCCTGCGTCGCGATCACCAGTTGCGGCCGGTGTTTGACACCCTGGTTGGCCAGTATTGCCGTCGCCTGCGCCAGTTGCAGCATCGTGAAGGTGTTGTAGCCCTGCCCGATTCCCAGCGAGATGGTTTCACCGGCGTACCATTTCTGCTGCTCGGCACGTTTGTAGTAAGCGCGTTTCCAGTCCTGGCTCGGCAACACGCCGCGCAACTCGCCCTGAATGTCGATGCCGGTCAGTTGGCCAAATCCCAGCGGCTTCATGAAGTCGTGAATCGCGTCGACGCCAAGTTCGTTGGCCAGAGAATAGAAGTAGACGTTGCTTGATTTGGAGATCGCGGCATGCATGTCGACCGGCCCCAAACCATGGTCGCCGTGGCTGCGAAACTGATGGCCCGCAAACATCCACGAACCGGCGTCATTGATCACTGTAGTGGCCGAGCGTTTGCCAGTCTGCAGTGCCGCCATCGCCATGAACGGTTTGTAAGTCGAACCCGGCGGGTAAGTCCCGCGCAGCGCGCGGTTCAGCAGCGGCTTGTCAATCGACTCGTTTAGCATCTGCCAACTTTCGGTATCGATACCGTCCACAAACAGGTTGGGATCAAACGTGGGCTTGCTCACAAATGCCAACACCTCGCCGGTCTTGGGATCAAGCGCCACCAGCGCGCCACGGCGCTCCCCGAACATGTCTTCGACCAGCTTTTGCAGTTTGATATCGATCGACAACATCACCGTGTTGCCAGGTGTCGACGGGCTGCTGGCGAGCTTGCGCACCGCCCGCCCGCCGGCCGATGTCTCGACCGAGTCGACGCCAGTCGTGCCGTGCAACTGGCCCTCGAAACTTTGCTCCACGCCGAGCTTGCCGATGTATTCGGTGCCACGGTAGTTCGCGTCGTCGTCCGACTCCTCCAGACGTTCCTTCTCGGCCTGGTTGATGCGTCCGATATAACCAATAACATGGCTTGCCAACTCGCCGAAAGGATAGTTGCGAAACAGCCGCGCCTTGATTTCGACCCCCGGAAAACGAAAACGCTGGGCGGCGAAGCGGGCAACCTCTTCCTCGGTCAGTTTGGTGCGAACCGCTATGGACTCGAAACTCTTGGACTCTTCCATCAACTTCTTGAACCGGCGCCGGTCGCGTGGCGAGATGTCGAGCACCTGCGACAGGTCGGCCAGCGTCTGGTCAAGGGCAAGGACTTTCGATGGCGTGATCTCCAGCGTGTAGGCGGAATAATTGGTTGCCAGTACGATGCCGTTGCGGTCCAGGATAAGTCCGCGATTTGGCACCACCGGCAACACGGCGGTGCGGTTATTCTCAGCCTGCGCCTGCAGGTCTTCGTGCCGGACTACCTGCAAAATGACCAGGCGTGCGGCGAGCAGAAGGAAACACACCAGCACAACCGCGCTCAGCACCAGAACCCGCAAGCGAAAGCGGGCCAGATCGGCTTCTACGTTACGCAGTTCGGTCATTGGTAGGTTGGCGACAGAGCTGGCCAACGGCCTTCGGCCGCTGGCTGCGGTCTGTCCCGCAAGGTGAAAAATGTTGAGGACAGAGCTGGCCGGCGGCCGGCGGCTGCGGTCTGTCCCGCAAGGTGAATAATGTTGAGGACAGAGCTGGCCGACGGCCTATGGCCGCTGGCTGCGGTCTGTCCCGCAAGGTATCAGAGAGGTCTATTGGCATCTGGGTCGGGGGCCCTGCGTTGGGGCACCAGCAGCAGCACACTGACCACCGGCCACAGCAGGGCCTGGATGACCGGGGCCAGGAATATCGCGAAGCCCGGAAATGTACCGCCACCGAGCATTTGCGTGGCCAATTCTATGACTTGCGCAACCATGAACAACGGCAGCACCTGGGCCGCCTGGGAAGGTACGCTGAACCACAACAAGCGCCGGTGGATGGTTATGGCGAGAAAGCTCAACACGGTGTATGCCAGCGCGTGGGCCCCCAACAAGCCGCCCTGGTGCACATCCAGCCCGAGGCCGAACACAAACGCCGCACCGATGCCCACGCGCAGCGGCTGGTGCACGCTCCAAAATACCAGTACCAGCGCCAGCATGTCGGGCGTCCAGGCCGCACGCCCCCACAATCCCATGTTTTGCAGCATGTTGAGCACCAGCGAGGCGATCAAACTACCCCAGACAAAGAACGGATTGGCCGGCAACAATAATTGCTGACCCTGGCGCATGATCATTTGCGCACCGCCTTTTTGGCCACACGTGCCGCGGGTTCCGCGATGGGACGGTCGGCGATTTGGGCCGACACCGGTTTGAGGACCATGACGTGTGTTGTGCCACCCACGAGCGCCACTGGATGAAGGTATATGCGGGCGAAGGCCGAGTCAACCCGCCGCTCTACCTTGTCGACGCGCGCCACCGGCAAACCCGGCGGGTATACGCCGTCGACGCCACTGGTGGAAAGAACGTCGCCGGACTGAACGTCCGAATTCGCGGCCATGAACCGCAACTCCAGGCCACCGGGGTACGCCGCGGCGTCGCCAAACGCTACACCACGCGCGCCGGTGCGGGTGTTGAGCACCGGAATCGCATGGTCACGGTCGGTCAGCAGCGTCACCTCGCTGACCGACGTGTACACGCGCGTCACCTGGCCCAGGACACCCGATTCATCAATCACCGGTGAACCCGCGCCAATGCCGTCGACCAGCCCCTTGTCAATGATTACCTTGCGGCTGAACGGGTCGGCCGCGTCGTACAACACCTGGGCTACCTGCGACGGTGTCGAAATCCGTTCGCGCAGTTCGAGCAAGCGGCGCAAACGGGTATTTTCCAGCAACAGTTGCTCAACCTGGTTGGCCCTTTGAGACTGCAACCCCAGCTTTTGGCGTGCATCTTCTTCGGCGCTCTGCGAAGTCTTCAGACTCTGGAAATAGCTGCCGGCCGTCTTGACCCAAGCGACCGGCTGCAGCGCCACCCACTGGGCCGGGTACAACACGCTGGCTACCACCGCGCGAAGCGGCTGTGTGACGCCGAAACGCGCGTCGGCCACCATCAGAAACAGCGCCAGCGCGCTGCACACGGTGAGTTTGGACAGCGCCGACGGCCCCTGGCGAAAAAAGGGAGGCGGCGTTCTATCAAGGGTACCAAGCGGCATGGCGAATGAGAAGCCGTCCGCAAAATATGCGGGGACAACTTCTCATTGTCTCTTGTCCTGGGCGCTGGCCAAAGTGCGGCGCCGCGATCACGGTTTGCGTGTCGCGCCCGCCTATTCGCTGGTGAAAATGGAACCCAGCCGGTCCATGCGCTCGAGCGCAATGCCGCAACCACGCACCACACATGTCAGCGGGTCTTCCGCCACCAGCACGGTCAAGCCGGTTTCTTCGGCCAGCAGGCGGTCGAGGTCACGCAACAAGGCGCCGCCACCGGTCAGCATCATGCCGCGGTCAGCGATGTCGGCGCCCAGCTCCGGCGGCGTCTGCTCGAGCGCGTTCTTGACGGCCGACACAATGTTGTTGAGCGGATCGGTCAGGGCTTCCAGAATCTCATTGGAAGAAATCGTGAAGCTGCGCGGTACACCTTCAGAAAGGTTGCGCCCACGCACCTCCATCTCCTTGACTTCACTGCCCGGGAAAGCCGACCCGATCTTCTTCTTGATCGACTCCGCCGTTGGCTCGCCAATCAGCATGCCGTAGTTGCGCCGGATGTAGTTGATGATCGCTTCGTCGAATTTGTCGCCGCCAACCCGCACACTGCCCTTGTACACCATGCCGCCGAGCGAAATCACGCCAACCTCGGTGGTGCCTCCGCCGACGTCGACGACCATCGAGCCACTGGCTTCACTGACCGGCAGGCCGGCGCCAATCGCCGCCGCCATCGGCTCTTCAATCAGGAAAACGTCTCGGGCGCCAGCGCCCAGGGCCGACTCGCGGATGGCGCGGCGCTCCACCTGGGTGGAGCCGCAGGGCACACAAATTATGATGCGCGGGCTGGGTCGAAATATGCCGCGCGGATGCACCATCTTGATGAACTGCTTCAGCATTTGCTCGGTGACGGTGAAGTCGGCGATCACGCCGTCTCTCATGGGACGGATGGCCTCGATATTGCCCGGCACTTTGCCCAACATGGCCTTGGCTTCCTTGCCAACCGCCTGGATGGTCTTCTTGCCTTGTGGACCACCTTCGTGCCGGATTGCCACCACGGACGGCTCATCCAGCACGATACCCTTGTCACGAACGAAAATCAGCGTATTTGCAGTACCTAGATCAATCGCCAAGTCAGTGGAGAAATACTGACGGAATGCTCCAAACATCAAAATCCTCTCGGGCATGGCAAACACTTCGGCCTGCCATCACCATATTGACCAGCTCAAATTAGTCGATTTCACGCCGAGATCCGCAGCACAGGGAATGGCGCGCAAAGGCGGGATAATACCCCATCGCCTGCGCGCAACCCGAGCCGCGACGCCTCACCCGACGCGTGTCGCAACCGGTTTTCCGTCCATTCCCGCCATGCCACTTACCCCGTCCGACATCTCGACTATCGCCAACCTTGCCCGTCTGGAGCTGGCTCCTGATGAGAGCGAGCGCATGCTTACCCAACTCAACGGCTTTTTTGACATTGTTCAAAAGATGCGTGCGGTCAAAACTGCGGGCATGCTGCCGCTGGCGCACCCTTTTGCAACCATCGGTGACATCGCGCTGCGACTGCGCGACGACGTGGTGAGCGAATCGGACAACCGCGAAGCGAACCAGCGCAGCGCGCCCAAAGTCGAGGACGGCTTGTTCCTGGTGCCCCAAGTGATCGAATAGGCAGCGATCGATGACACCGTCCACGACCGAAATTCACGACCTCAGTGTGGTGCAACTGGCCGAACTGCTGCGCCAGCGCAAGCTGTCGGCGTTTGAAGCGGCACAGCATTTTCTGGCGCGCGCCAAGACACATGAGGCGCTTGGCGTCTACCTGGCTCGCGACGAACCGGTCACCCTGGCGCAGGCGCGCGCGGCCGACCAACGGCTGGCGCTGGGCACCGGCGGCGTCCTCGAAGGGGTGCCGCTGGCCCACAAGGACATATTTGTTACCAGGGACTTTGTCAGCACTGCCGGTTCGCGCATGTTGCGCGGCTACCGCTCGCCATTTGACGCCACCGTGGTCGCCAAGCTTGCGACGGCGGGCGCGGTGACACTTGGCAAACTCAATTGCGACGAGTTCGCGATGGGCTCGTCAAACGAGAATTCAGCCGTCGCGCCGCTTGGCCACGAGCAACCGATAGCGGTGCGCAACCCATGGAATACGGCACACATACCGGGTGGCTCTTCCGGCGCCAGCGCGGTGGCGGTGGCGGCGCGGCTGACGCCGGCCAGCACCGGCACCGACACCGGCGGCTCGATTCGTCAACCGGCATCGTTCTGCGGCATTACCGGCATCAAACCCAGCTACGGGCGCGCTTCGCGTTACGGCATGGTGGCGTTCGCATCGAGTCTGGACCAGGCCGGACCAATGGCGCGTGACGCGCGCGACTGCGCGCTACTGCTCGGCGCCATGTGTGGGCCGGACCTGGACCGCGACTCGACGTCTCTTGACCTGCCCACGGAAGACTTTGGCCGCATGTTGGGCGACTCACTCCAGGGTTTGCGCATCGGTGTGCCGGCAGAATTTTTTGAAGCCGGTCTGTCCGACGACGTCCGCGCCGCCGTCGACGCGGCGCTGGTTGAATATGAGAAGCTGGGCGCGCGTCGAGTGCCGATTTCGCTGCCACGAACCGAATTGTCGATTCCGGTCTATTACATAATTGCCCCGGCGGAGGCCTCCAGCAACCTGAGCCGTTTCGACGGCGTCAAATTCGGTCATCGTGCCCACGAGTACAAAGACTTGCAGGACATGTACCGCAAGACCCGTGCCGAGGGTTTCGGCGACGAGGTCAAGCGCCGCATCATGATCGGTACCTATGTGCTTTCGCATGGTTATTACGACGCCTATTACCTGCAAGCGCAGAAAATCCGGCGCATGGTAGCGGACGATTTCCAACACGCGTTCAAGCAATGCGACGTGATCGCCGGGCCGGTAGCGCCGACAGTCGCGTGGAAGATCGGAGAAAAAAGCGACGACCCGTTGGCCAACTACCTGGCCGACATCTTCACCTTACCGGCGTCCCTGGCCGGATTGCCCGGCATGAGTCTGCCGGCCGGTTTTGGCGCCGGTGGTTTGCCGGTGGGCCTGCAGTTGATCGGCAACTATTTGCAGGAAGCGCGGCTGCTGGGCGTGGCGCACCAGTTTCAACTCGCCACCGACTTCCACAACCGCAAGCCAGCGGGATTCTGAGCATGAGTATATTGACCGAACCCGCCGGAATGTCCGGTTCCAGCGCGCCCGCCCACGCCAGCAGCCAGTCGCTGCTGGTGCAGGGTTATGAAGTTGTGATCGGCTTTGAGACCCACGCCCAGCTCTCGACCCAGTCCAAAATCTTCAGCCGCGCCGCCACCGCGTTCGGCGCCGCGCCCAACACGCAGGCCTGCGCGGTGGACCTGGCGTTGCCGGGCACGTTGCCGGTGATGAACCGCGGCGCGGTGGAACGCGCGATTCAGTTCGGCCTGGCGATTGGCGCGCACATCGCACCCCACAGCGTGTTTGCGCGCAAGAACTATTTCTACCCCGACCTGCCCAAGGGTTACCAGATCAGCCAGTTTGAAATTCCGGTTGTCCAGGGCGGGAAGGTGGAGTTTTTTCTGGACGGTGAGAAACGTTCGGTGCGGCTGGTGCGTGCGCATCTGGAAGAAGACGCCGGCAAGTCCTTGCACCAGGATTTCGCCGGCCAGTCCGGCATTGACCTGAACCGCGCCGGAACACCGTTGCTGGAGATCGTCACCGAGCCCGACATGCGCTCCAGCGCCGAGGCGGTGGCCTACGCCAAGGAACTGCACAAACTGGTGACCTGGATTGGCATTTGTGATGGCAACATGCAGGAAGGCAGCTTTCGTTGCGACGCCAACGTGTCGGTGCGCAAACCCGGCACCGCCCTGGGAACACGGCGCGAAATAAAAAACCTGAACAGCTTCAAGTTCATGCAGCAGGCGATCGACTATGAAGTCCGCTGGCAGATCGAGCAAATTGAAGATGGCCTCGCGATTCAACAGGCAACCGTGTTGTTCAATCCGGACACCGGCCGGACGCGGGCCATGCGCAGCAAGGAAGACTCGGCCGACTACCGTTATTTCCCGGACCCGGACCTGCCGCCGCTGGTTATCGACCCTGCATGGGTCGAACAGATACGCGGCCGGATGCAAGAGCTGCCGCGGGTGATGGTCGAGCGGCTGGTGCGCGAGCACGGGCTGCCCGAATACGACGCCGCGACCCTGACTCAGACCAAGTCCATGGCCCACTATTTCCTGGCCGCCGTCGCGGCCGGTGGCCAACCCAAGTTGTTGAGCAACTGGATCATGGGTGAGCTTTCACGACGGCTAAATGCGCAAGACAAAGAGGCCGATGCATCCAGCATCGACGCGCCCACGCTAGCCCGGCTGGTGAACCGGATTGCCGATGGCACGATCTCCAACAACGCGGCCAAACAGGTTTTCGATGCCTTGTGGAATGGCGACGGCCTGGACGTGGATAGCGTCATAGAGGCCAGCGGGTTGCGTCAGATGAGCGACTCCGGCGCACTGGAGAAAATCATCGACGAAGTGCTCGCCGCCAATGGCAAGTACGTGGAAGAGTTCCGCCTCGGAAAAGAAAAAGCCTTCAACGCGCTGGTGGGGCAAATCATGAAGGCCAGCGCTGGCAAGGCCAACCCGCGGCAAGCGGGCGAGTTGCTGCGCAACAAGCTGGGCTAATTGGCCAACACGATAGGCGCCAGGGCATCACCCTGCGCCGAGATGTGTCCGATGATCGCGGCGTTTGTATATCCCAGGCCGCGCAAAGCCGTGACGCACGCATCGGCCCGCTCCAAAGGCACGCTGGCCAGCAGGCCACCCGCTGTCTGCGGGTCAAACAACAGCAGATAACGCGGGTGCGCCACAAACTCTTGCTGGTTGCGCAATGCCCGGCGCAGCCGCACGTTGGCGCTTTGCAGCGAACTGACGATGCCGGCGCCGACGCATTCCAACGCGCCGTCAAGCAGCGGCAGCGCCGACAGGTTGATCTGCGCATCCACTCCGGACGGCCGTGTCATCTCCACCAGATGGCCCAGCAACCCGAAGCCGGTCACATCGGTGCAGGCAGTGGCGCCAAACGCGCGCAAGGCTTCGGCCCCCAGCCGGTTGGACAACAACATGGACAACAAGGCACCCTGAATCCAGCGCCCGCGCGCAGCCAGTCGTGCATGGGCGGCAAACAGCGTGCCGGTGCCGATCGGCTTGCTGAGTATCAGCGCGTCGCCAGGCCGCATGCCGCCTTTGCGCATCACGCCGTCGAGGTGTTCGTCGATCAGTCCATTGATGGCAAAACCCAGCGCCAATTCACGGCCTTCGCCGGTGTGGCCACCCACCAGCGCGCAGCCGGCATCGTTTAACACTTCGACCGCGCCGGTCATCATCTGAAACAGCAACTCTTCAATCTTGCTTTCCAGTCCCGGCGGGACAGTCGCCACCGCGGTGGCAGTTTGCGCCTCCCCGCCCATCGCGAAAATATCGCCGAGGGCATGGTTGGCGGCAATCTTGCCGAAAATGTACGGGTCGTCGATGAAAGCACGGAAGAAGTCCACGTTATGCACCATTGCCTTGCCGGCTGGCACGCGCACGATGGCGGCATCGTCCGGCGTATGCAGGCCGATCAGAACGTCGTCGCGCTGCACCGGCTTCAATCTACCCAACGCACGTGACAAAACGGTCGCGCCGACCTTGGCGCCGCAACCGCCACAACGCATGGCAAGCGCCGAAATCGCCTGCAGCGACTCTTGCTCGGTGAGTGGCAGCGTCGTGTTGGGTGGGGCGGCAACGGCGTTCTCACCCATCGGCGGAAATTCGCTGAAGCGCCGCATGAAGCGCCGGTCGATCCAGTCTTTCCAGCGCCAGACCCAATCGCCGGCGCATGACAACGCGCCGCGTGATGCAACGGCATGCTGGTCGCCGGTGCTGATAAGTGCCAGCCAGCGCTGCTGCGGCCGATACGGCACCAGCGTCTGCTGCGCCACCGAGCGGCGCAAATTGTCCGCCAATGGGCGCGCCATGCGCACGGCAAAGACGCCGGCCTTCTCTAACTGGTAGTTCTGCATGCTGGCAATATCGCCGGCCGCGAAGACCAGCGGGTCGGTAATTGATTGCAGGCAGTCATTGACGCGCACAAAACCTTCGGCATCCAGCGCCAGACCGGTATCGCGCAACCAGTCTGCTCCACCGGCACTGGTGACCCAGACGATCTCGTCGGCATCCAGCCAGTCGCCGGCGGCAGTACCCAAACCGGTGGCTGACACTTGCGCTACGGCAACGTCCCGGTGCACCTGCACATTGCGGGAGCGCAAGACGGCATCAAAACGCCGCTGCACGTCGGCGTTGTGGGTCGGCAGGATGGTGGCGTCAGCGCTGAACAGGTGAAACAGCAGATCATCCGGATTGCGGCGCAGCGAGCGCAGTTCATGGCGCAACCGGTGTTGCATCGCCAGCGTGAGTTCGACCCCACCCGCGCCACCGCCAACCACCGCGATAGTGGTCCGGCCAGGGTGCTGGCGCACACGCTCCAGCAGCGCCAGCCAACGCAGGTTGAACTGGAAGATGGGCTTAACCGGCACGGCATGCACACCGGCACCCGGCACTTGCCCAAACTGCGGCGTGGAGCCGATGTTGATCGACAACCGGTCGTAGGCGATTGGCGGGCGAGCGCGAACAACCACTTTGCCGGCTGCCCGGTTTATGCCGGTCACCTCGGCGCAGATGAAGCGCGCACCAGCGAACAGCGCTAGTCGGCTGAGGTCGATGTGCACTTCGTCATAGCTGTAGTGGCCTGCCACATAACCGGGCAACATGCCCGAATACGGCGTATGCGCGTCGGTGCAAATCAGCGTCAGGCGCACCCCGGGCATGCGGTTCATGCCGAAGTTTCTGAGCACGCCTACATGGCTGTGGCCGCCGCCAACCAGCACTATGTCCCGCAACACCGGTTGTTCTGAGGTCTGCATGCAATATCGGTTGTGCTCAGGGTGCCGCTTGGTACGGCAGCCACGGATCGGACACCAGTGTGCGCAGCGCAACGCGCTCCGATGCGGGGGAAAAAGGCGCTTCGCGGGCGGGGCACTGGGCTGCGAGCCGATGCATCAGCGGCTCGCCGATCTGCTCTTGCTCACTGCGGCAAGGCAACAATAGATCAGCCAGGGCGCGGGCGTCGTTGACTTCGAAATAGCCGGCATACGCGAGGCCGGCGCCAGGCGGACAATAACCACCTGCACTTTTTTCATGTCTGGATGGTGTGATGCAACACGGTTTGCCCGCCAACACCCGTCCCGCTGATTGGCTGGCGGCGCACGAAGCCCGTACTGCGCGGGCGAGCGCGCTGGCACTGGCGCTGGTGGCGGCGCGCGAGCGCAGGTTGGCACTCGCGGCGACCTATGAAGCCGCCCTTGGCCCCGGGTTGCGCACTCCAGATTGGCCCGAGCTCAACCCACCGCTGTGGGAACTGGGGCATGTTGGCTGGTTCCTGGATCCTCATGATGCGCCGCTGGTGTTTATGGCACTGGCCTGGTTGGCGCGGGCGGTCCGGGCCGGCTCCTGGCTTTTCATACGGGCTTGTTCCAGATGCCCGAGGCCAATTCGATTCTCGGCGCGCTGGTGGCGATGGTGGACGGCTCGAGTTCTCTTTCGCGCCGCGTCATGATGCGCTGACGCAGCCTCTCACGGGGACTTTTTCGCGTTCGCGGCAGCTGGCTTCGAGCGTGCCTGCGCCAGCCAAAGTGCCTTCAAACGCAGCAACTCATCGTCGAAGCGCGCATTGATACGCTGGATTTCGTTTTGCTGGTCGCCAATAAAACGCTTCTGTATCGCCATGCTTTGCGCGATGTCATCGATCTGGCGACGGATTGACGGCGGTGCCTTGCTAGGGTCCTTTTTGTAGAACTCGATTTCCTGTTCGAGTTTGCGTCTATCCTGCTGCAGTTCTTCGACCCGGTTGTTGGCCGCCTGTACCACTACGGCGACCTGCGCCAGCGCCTCGGAGCGCTCCTTGTCGTGCACCTCTTTGGAAGGGTAACGGATCAACAACGCACGCTCACGGCGTTTGTCTTCGAGCAGCAATGCACGCGCGTCAGCCTCCTGTTTTTCCTTCGCTTCCGCATCCGCGCGCTCCTGCGCTGTCAGGGTCGGACCGACTTTGGCTTTTATGGTTCCGCTCGGGTTGAGCACCTTTTGCTCGCGGTCCAGACACTCGGCAATCGGACGGTCGGAAGTCAACTTGCGGCCCTTGGCGTCAACGCAGGTGTAGACGCCCGACGGCGGCGCAGTCTGGGCCAGTATCGGGCTGAGTGTGAAGACACCCGCCAGCACCAGGCCCTGGAACAACCATGTTGACGCCTGCATCCGTTTGCCTCCTATTGGTCCACGCATGGTTGAACGTCATCCACCCCGTACCGGTTACGGTAGGCGATCACGCGCTGCTGGTCAGCAGCCAGCCCCATACCGCTGTGCTGGCTCAAGTACTGCAATAAATCGGCGAGTTTCGCGATGCTGCATACCTGCAGGCCGAGTTGGCTGCGCACGTACTGCACCGCGCTGTAACTGCTGTCCAGGCCGTTTTCAGTGGCTCTTTCCTGCCGGTCCAAGGCAATTGCGACCGCGCAGGGAATTGCGCCGGCCGCCTGGATCATGGCGATCGATTCACGTACCGCGGTGCCGGCGGACATCACGTCATCGACGATCAGCACCCGCCCTTTTAGCGGCGCGCCGACCAGCGTGCCGCCTTCGCCATGGTCCTTGGTTTCCTTGCGGTTATACGCAAACGGCACATTACGCCCGAGCCGCGCCAGCTCCACACACAACGCCACACCGAGTGGTATGCCCTTGTAGGCAGGACCAAAAACCATGTCGAACGCGATGCCGCTGGCCAGCAGACGACGGGCATAAAATTGCGCCAGACGGCCAAGTCTGGCGCCGTCGTCAAACCGGCCGGCATTAAAGAAATAGGGGCTCAAACGCCCGGCCTTGGTCTTGAACTCACCAAAACGCAGCACGCCACAGTCGACCGAGAACTGCACAAATTCCTGCGCCAACTGGTCTTGCAGCGTGTCCTGGCCCCGGGCTTGGCCAGCAATCTCGTCCTCAACACCCGACATGGAGACTTCCTTGTTCAAATTGACCAGCCTCAACCTCAACGGTATCCGCTCCGCCACCAGCAAAGGGCTGGAAGCCTGGCTTGCGCAGGCACAGCCTGATTGTATTTGCGTACAGGAAATCAAGGCCCACGAGGAGCATGTGGCGGGCAAATTCGAGATGCTGGCCGGTCTCACCGGGTATTTTCATCTGGCGCAAAAGAAGGGCTACGCCGGCGTTGCGGCTTATTCACGCGTGTTGCCCAGCGACGTTGTGGTGGGTTTTGATGCGCCGGAATTCGATGCCGAAGGGCGTTACCTGGAATTACGTTTTGACACACCGGCGCGCAAGCTGTCGATCATCAGTTGTTATTTCCCCAGCGGCTCCTCGGGTGAAGCGCGCCAACAGGCGAAGTTCCGCTTTCTGGAGGCGTTTTACCCACACCTGGTACAACTCAAGAAGAAGCGCCAATTCATACTGTGTGGAGACGTCAATATCGCCCACAAGGAAATCGACCTGAAAAACTGGAGAAGCAACCAGAAGAACTCCGGCTTCCTGCCCGAAGAACGCGCCTGGATGACGAAGCTGCTCGACCAAGCCCGGCTGGTCGACGTCTACCGGCAGTTGCAGCCCACCGCCACCGACACCGCCTACACCTGGTGGAGCAACCGCGGCCAAGCCTATGCGAATAACGTGGGGTGGCGGCTGGACTATCACCTGGCGACGAGTCGGCTGGCCGCTGGCGCCAGGTCGGCGGCGATCTACAAGGGCGAGAAATTCTCCGACCATGCACCCCTGACTATTGAGTACGACTGGAGCACTTGAAAGTAACTGCCCGGTCGATTTGGCGGATGTCCAAGGCCGGCTTCCGACAACTTCGAGTCGTAGCTGATGGTGGCTCCATTGCTGTCATTGAAAGGGACGGATCGCAGACAGCGGTCACAGGGGCGACGCGGATCAGTTCTTCCGTTGGACCGGCTTTTGGGCAGCATGATCCGCCCTTCGGCTGCGGGCAGTGAATTGGAACTGACGGACAATCCGACGTTCGGGAGCCGTGCGGTTAGCGAACTTTTCTAGCACTTCGCCAAGATGGGCGAAAAGTCGCTGGCTTGCTGCGCCTAATCAGATGCCGCGCACGACGCCTACGCGACCCCATGCATGTCGTATGACCGCTGCCTCAAGCTCTCCAGCTCCGCACCAAGCCGTTGGGCCTCAGCTGGTGTTGCCTGCGTGCCAGTGCCTGGCTTGGCATGGTATATGTGGACTTCGGCGGAAGCCCTTAAATCTACTACTGGGAGACGCACACGAACCCTGCGGCCGGGTGCTGGTTTCGACAGGAAATGAAATTTCGTACCCCAACGGAATCCCGAAAACACTTGGACTGCCCTGAGACGAAATGAGCGCCATCTGGAAGAGAAAGGTGCTGACACCCATCACGCGACTACCGAA
>JANNGR010000486.1:0-2414 GCA_031403955.1 Betaproteobacteria bacterium | reverse complement strand
GCTTGCCCCGGATGGTCGGTGTCATCCCAGAGGTTGGTGTAGGCGGCCAGATAACCCGCGCGCACGGCTGCGGGAAGCAGGTCGTGCTTTAGGAACTCGCTCTTGCCCATGCGCCGGCGCGCAAACAGGCCACGCGCCGAGGTCAACCCGAGGTCAAAACCCTGCAAATAGGCCTGCGCCAGCTCCGGCCGCGCAAAATGCCACGGGTCTGTCGGTTCGCTCATCCGACAGATTTTGACAGGGTTTTGTCAATTGACAGTTTGTGGGAGGAACGTGTCGGTTCGGCGTCTAGCGGTGCTGCATCCACGCCAAGGTCTTTTCTCACTTGCCGGCCGAATAGGCCTTTTCTTCCACCTGCGCACGCGCTCCAGGGTTGCGGCGGCCAGGTAATAGTCTTCCAGGTCTTCCAACCCGTTCGCAACCACCTCGCGCAGGTAATACGCCTTGGTGCGGCCGGTCTGCACGGCTAAGTGGTCTACTCGCTGCTCGATCGCGGGATCGAGCCAGATTGAAGTTGCCATGGTGGCGTCTTTTGTGAATACTTCTCAGCGAGCATGCCCAGCCGGAGCAATTGCTCGTCGTGCTGGCTCAATACCGAAAAGTTTGACATTGCCGGCTTGACTTGCGCAGTGTCACGCCGCCGTCAGGATACGAAACTCCGTCGCGATCGCCACTGGCCTTACTTGACGCTGGTTGACCGGCTGCATCTCCACCAAGCCATAGTTCGACATGGTTTTCAAGGTGCGTGACAGATTGCCTGGCTTGCGGCCTGTGGCTTGCGCCAGGGCGGCAATCGAATCCGGCTTGCTGTCCGATATTACTTTGAGAAGGGCCCGGTTCTCGTCGCTCAACACTTCCGCCAAAGATCGCATGGAGGTAAACCAGATCTTGGGGTCGCCAGGCTTGGGCTTGATCTCGCCTTTCGCGATTGACAAGAGCCGGGCGCGGATTTTCGCCTGTGGCAGGATTCCGACGGTAATCGTTTTCATGGTTTTGCTCGCTTCATTTCAACTTGGCCTGAGATAACACTTGATCGACCTCATTAAAAAAGTCGCTCAGCAACTAGTGCGCATCGACAAAAGCATAGGGAACGCCCTTGTCGGAGACATGCCTGTGCTTATGGTCATACGCCAACCTTTGCCCAGCAAACTTGAACTTCTTGGGCGGCTTGACCGCATGTGCGTTGTCATAACCCAGTATCCGTTTGCCATACGGCTCGTGCAGCGTCATTGCATATCGGATCCCGTGTGGTACTTCCCTGGTTGGCACCACCGTCCAAGCTTCGATCTTGATCCAATACCCGTCGCCTTGTTCGATGATCGATCCCGCCAGATCCAGCAAGTTTTGCAGTCCTGAACTGTCAAGCATATCGAATAGTATCATCGGTTGATAGTTATTCAGCTTGACAAGATGCAGCAAGCGCACACCAGTGTGCAAGCGACCATTCTTGTTGTGGCAGAGAGCGAGTCGCTCGGGCACGACGCCAACGGTTTTGGTGCGCGTCGGCTGCAAGTCCGGAGTGGTCCGACGCGCGCCGTCGCCAATACCCGCGTATTGCGCTGCGAACGGCGCGCCGATGCCGCGACTCACGCGTCCGGCAACGTCGGCGCCTCAGCCTTGCGCTGCTGGGCCTCGATCAACCGCGGCGGACCCAACTGGCCGATCTGGTAACCGCGCGGCCAGGTGCGATTCTTGCGGCTGGTGACGAAGTTGGGTGTCTTACGCGGTGGCAGCCAGCGCACCGCGTAGGCACGCAGCCGCAAGCCGCCGGCTGCGAGCGCGCGCGAGAAAGGCAAGGGCTGGGGGAACCCGAACGCCGCGATCATCGCGTCGTCCAGCAGCGCGTAGATGGCGTAGTACACGACCGGCGCCAGCAGGCGCGGGTACCACGACGCGAACAGGTCGCGCGTGGCCGAGCCAATTTTCTGGTTGCTTTCGGTGAACCGGAACTGGGCGCGCTCGTAGCCGGCGGCCCAGGCTTCAAACGCCTCGTAAGTGGGCGGTATGTCGCGCAGGCCCATGCGCTTGCCCACCTGGCGCCAGAAGTGGTAATAGGCCAGCTTTTCGTTGCGACAGGTGGCACGCCAGCCGAAGCGGTCGATCCAGCGCAGCGGCTCGTAGATAAAGGTGGACAACACATACAGGTAGTCGTTGTTGTCGATCTGAAAGTGCCGGTGCACCCAGTTCATGCGCTCCAGCGCTTCGCGCCCGCGGCCGTTCTCGTAACCCCACTGGCACATCTCCCCAACCAGCAGGGCGGTGTCGTCGTAACGGCCCCGAAGGCATGGTCGACCATGAGCCGCGTGGCTTCCGTGCCGAACCCGAGCCCCCACGCGTCCGACTCGCCGATCGTGATGTGGTAGAGGGCCGAGCCGTTATCGCCATCGAGCTGGCTGAAGGCACACGTGCCCACC
>JANNGR010000485.1:0-28180 GCA_031403955.1 Betaproteobacteria bacterium | reverse complement strand
TCGCTAGCACCTGGGCTGGAACTCGTCAAGGACTATGGTTGGCTGACGATTCTGGCAAAACCTCTGTACTGGTTGCTTGACAAGGTGCACGGTGTGTTCTTGAACTGGGGCTGGTCGATCGTGGGTTTGGTAGTGTTGCTCAAACTGGCGTTTTATTGGCTCAATGCCAAGGCCTACGCAAGCATGGCCAAGATGAAGGCGGTCAATCCCAGGGTGATGGAGATGCGTGAGCGGCTCAAAGACAATCCGCAGCAGATGCAACAGGAGATGATGAAGATTTACCGGGAGGAGAAGGTGAATCCGATGGGAGGATGTTTTCCCATCATGGTCCAGATTCCCGTTTTCATTGCCTTGTATTGGGTTCTGTTGTCGAGTGTTGAGATGCGCAATGCGCCATGGGTACTCTGGATTCATGACCTGTCGTCCCCGGATCCGTTCTATGTCCTTCCGCTGGTGATGACGCTCACAACCATGCTCCAGACCGCGCTTAATCCGACGCCACCGGATCCGATGCAGGCTAAGCTGATGTGGTTTATGCCATTGATTTTCTCGGTCATGTTTTTCTTTTTTCCGTCTGGCCTGGTGCTGTACTGGATTACCAACAACATCTTGTCAATTGCGCAGCAATGGCTCATCAATACCCGCATGGGCGTGCCGCCGCAATTCAACCTGCCCAAGTTCTGAACCCGCGAGTGGCTTTAGGCCTGCAGTGAACCCACATGCTGCCGCGCCAATCGGACCCCATCGTTGCGATCTCTACCGCGCCCGGTCGAGGCGCCGTGGGTATTGTTCGCTTTTCAGGCGCCGACTTGTCCAGTGTCGCACTTGCCATCTGCGGACGATGCCTCAAGCCACGCGAGGCCACCTACCTACCGTTTCTTGATGTTACCGGTCAACCGATTGACCATGGTTTGGCGATCCACTTTCCGGCACCGCGTTCTTTTACTGGCGAAAGCGTACTCGAGTTGCAAGCCCACGGTGGCATGGTCATATTGCAACTGCTTTTGCGGCGTTGTCTGGAGGCCGGTAAGCCAATCGGTGTGAGACTGGCCGAGCCGGGCGAATTCACGCAACGCGCGTTCCTGAATGGCCAGATCGATCTTGCCCAGGCGGAAGCCATTGCGGATTTGATCGATGCAAGCACCGAAACCGCGGCACGTAGCGCCAGCCGATCACTCTCGGGTGCATTCTCCATCGAGGTCCAAGGGCTTCTCGATGCGCTAACGAACTTGCGCATGTTGGTGGAGGCGACACTTGACTTCCCCGAAGAAGAGATTGATATTTTGAGCCGCGCCGATGTGACGGGACGCTTGTCCGCAATGCGGGGCATGTTGGATCAGATCAGTCAAAAAACCAGGCAAGGAGCGTTGCTTCGTGAAGGCATCAGGGTTGTCATCGTGGGGCAACCCAATGCCGGAAAGTCGTCGCTACTAAATGCGCTGGCCGGCGCCGAGTTGGCGATTGTCTCCCCGATTGCAGGTACAACGCGGGACAAAGTGCAGCAAACCATACAGATCGAGGGTGTGCCGGTGCATGTCATTGACACCGCAGGCCTTCGTGATAGCGACGATGAAGTTGAAAAGATGGGTGTCGCGCGGGCCTGGGCCGAGATTGATGCGGCTGATGCAGTCTTGTTTCTGCACGACCTTACGCGGCGCAATCCAGAACAACTGGTATCGGGCCGGCCCGATAGGCATCTGAATTATCGGGAGGTTGACAACCAAATAGCAGCCAGACTGACCGCACGGCTATCCTCGAAAATTCCGGTGATAGACGTATGGAACAAAGTCGATCTGGTGCCTTCAACTTTACCCGTCACGAGTGATCTGGTGGTGTTTCTGTCCGCCAAAACCGGGGAAGGAGTCGGCACATTGCGTCACACGCTGCTGCGTCTGGCGGGCTGGCAATCAATGGCGGACGGTGTCTACACGGCGCGAGAGCGCCATGTGCAGGCGCTTGAACAGGTTCAATCGCATCTGGCGACGGCATTTTCCTTTTTGGCCGTCCCATCGCAGCCTTTGGATTTGCTGGCCGAAGAATTACGTTTGGCGCAAAATGCGCTGAGCGGCATCACCGGTGCATTTGGAGCCGATGACCTGCTCGGTAAAATCTTCTCCAGTTTTTGCATAGGAAAATAATGTCGGCTGGTGATCGCGGCGCCACAAGCGGCGGTATTTCGGCGCAAATAGACAGATAATTTTGCACCATGGGTTCGACTTCTTCAATCAACGACAAGCCCGATATCAAGGCGCTGCTGGAGGCCGTGGCCAGTAACCCCAGTGATCCGTCGCTGGGCCACCTGCTGACACCGTCGCAATGGGCGGTCCTAAGTGGGTACATGCAACCGTCTTCATTGGTCCCCGGGCAGGTTCTTATTTCGCAGGGCGCTGAGGATAGGGCGCTGTACTTTGTCGAGTCCGGTATGCTGACAGTTCATTTTGAAGACGCCAATGGCAAGATACGGTTGGCAGCCGTTGGCGCTGGTTCGGTTGTCGGTGAGGGTGGTTTTTTTTCGTACATGGCACGCAGTGCGACGGTGCAGGCTGGGAGCGCGTGCAAACTTTGGGCCTTGACACCGATGCGCTTTTCCGAGTTGTCGAACCGGCATCCAGGCGTTGCCTTGGCCATGGCCATGGCATTGGGCGCCATTATGGCCAAGCGGGTGGTCAGCAATCGCAGGCGCATCGCCGTGACTTGAGTTGCGTCCGATCTGTCTCGGCTTGCAGCCCGCCAATTGATATGTCAGTCGATTCCATCCAGATGGAATGCAGTAGTTCCAGTCGCCGTGGAATTGATTGTGATCGAGTGCGGCGCGGACCGTAAGGCCACAGTGGACCTTGGTCCTGGCGATCAGGTTGAGGATTGCCTGGTGGATAGTTGACTCGGACCATATGCCGAACCGTCAGCACAAGATGGGTTGCATGACCAATGCCGAAGTGTCATGGTCCGAGCCAACGCTCACGCGGGTTCAGGGTCCACGAAATAGTGCGCGTTGACCGCCCCGGTGTTCTTGCACGCGCCCACCAGTTCGTTATTCTTCGCGTCCACCGAGATCACTAGTTGATGTACTTCCAGGCTTGATGCCGATGTGGTGTAACTGCACGCCACCACGACGTACCTCACGGGCTGTCCGGCCGCCTGAGCAAGTGGGACAACGAGAGTAATCAAGTCCAGCACCGTCGCGACGCGTGCCAGCCGATGACATGGACTGCCCAGGTGTCGCGCGGGACAACCGCTGTCATAGCCACCACCGGTCGCCGCGCGCATCATTTCCGGAGATTAGCCAATCGGCGAATTGTCTGGCAAGGATTGCAGGATATCCAATCACGGGAAATTGAACAGGTCATCGACTAATGTGATCCTAGTGTCCCGAAAAATCGATCAACGTGAATAGTGGCATCCCGGTGGCCTTCAGTCTTGCCGAGCCGCCAAGTTCTGGCAAGTCAACAATCGCCGCGCCCTCCATCACGATCGCCCCCAGTTTTTCGAGTAATTTCTTCCCCGCCATCATGGTGCCACCGGTGGCAATCAAGTCATCGATCAACAACACCCGATTACCGGCATTAACCGCGTCGGTGTGCAGTTCTACCGTCGCACTTCCGTATTCCAGTTCGAAGGTTTCCTCCACCGTAGCGAATGGCAGCTTGCCCTTTTTGCGGATCGGCACAAAACCCACATGCAGTTCATAGGCCACCACCGCCCCCAGAATAAAGCCGCGTGCGTCAAGCCCGGCAACCACGTCTGGTCGCATGTTCGGACCCACATATCGGTTGACGAATGCTTCAATCAAGACTCGAAATACTTTTGCGTTTTGCAGCAGCGGAGTGATATCGCGAAACTGCACCCCGGGGGCAGGCCAGTCGGGCACCGTGCGAATGTGCTGGCGCAGTAACTGGTTGACGCTGAGGCTTTGCATGGCTCGTCTGAACTTGGATTGGTTGCTCATTGTGCCCTGAGCAGCTTTTGCTCGGCGACAGCGAGGTTCTCAGGCACACCGCAAAGTACCAGGATGTCGCCATTTTCGAGTTGGGTATCGTCCTGCGGCAACATGGTCTTGCCGCTGCTGCGTCGGAGGTTAACAACCCGCACGTTATGTGCGTGCAGGGCCAGATGGCCAAGTGGTTTGCCAATCGACTTGGCACCCAGCGGTAAGGTAAATGATGACAACCTTTCCTGGTGAATTTCATCCACCGTGTCGTCATCGGCGCCATGAAAGTAACCGCGCAAAAGGTTGTAGCGCGCGTCTCGCTGGTTTTGCACGACACGGATTACCCTGCGCATCGGTATTCCCACCAGCGCCAAAGCGTGGCTTGCCAGCATCAGGGACCCCTCGATTGCTTCAGGCACAACCTCGGCGGCACCAGCCGCTTGCAGCTTTTCAAGATCATGGTCATCGCGTGTTCGCACGATCACCGGAACCTGGCGTGCATGGGCGCGGGTGTGCCCAAGCACTTTCAAGGCGCCCTGGATTCCCAAATAAGTCACCACAACCGCACTGGCGCGCGACAGCCCCGCGGCCATCAGGGATTGCAGTCGCGCTGCGTCGCCAAAAACCACTGAGTCCCCGGCTGCCGCGGCCTGGCGGACCCGATCCGGGTCAAGGTCGAGCGCCATGTAAGGTATCCCCTCTGCCTCAAGCAAACGGGCCAGATTCTGGCCGCTGCGGCCATAACCACAAATGATTACATGTTTGTTGGCGTTGATGGACTTGCGCGCGATCGTGGTCATTTGCAGCGACTGCTGAAGCCACTCACTCGACACAAACTTCATCACGATGCGGTTGCTGTACATGATGATGAACGGGGTTGCGAGCATGGAAAGCACCATGCTTGCCAGAATCGGGTTCAAAAGGGATGGCGGCACCAACGCATTTTTTTGAGCCAGGGTCAGCAGCACAAAACCGAACTCTCCGGCCTGTGCCAGATAGAGCCCAGTGCGCACGGAGACACCGGAGGAGGCGCCAAGCCCTTTCGCCAGCAACGTCACCAGGATCGCCTTGAACAAGACCGGCACGGTAAACAACAGCAACACCAGTGACCAGCGGTCAAGTACCAGTCGCCAGTTCAGCAACATGCCGATGCTGATAAAAAACAAGCCTAGCAGCACATCGTGAAACGGCCGGATATCGGTCTCGACCTGGTGTTTGTATTCGGTTTCAGAAATCAACATTCCCGCAATGAACGCACCCAGCGCCAGGCTTAGGCCGGCGAGCTCAGTGAGCCATGCCAAGCCCAGAGTGACGAAAAGCAGGTTCAGAACGAACAACTCCTCGCTTTTTCGCCTTGCTACCAGAGTTAACCACCAGCGCATCACATGCTGACCGCCAACAAGCAGCACAGCAATAAGTACCGTAGCCTTGAAAGCAGCCAGGCCGAGCGCGCCGACCAGTTGCTCACCGGTGGCACCGAGCGCGGGAATCAGTACCAACAATGGGACCACGGCAAGGTCCTGGAACAGCAAGACACCCATCACACGTTTTCCGTGCTCAGAGTCAATCTCCAGCCGCTCCACCATGAGTTTGACGACGATCGCGGTGCTGCTCATGGCCAGCGCACCAGACAGCGCCAATGCGGTTTGCCAAGTCATACCCCAAACCTTGGGCGCCATCCACGCCAGCAGCAACGTCGCGAGGGTCGCCGCGATCATGGTGAACGTGACCTGCAACAAGCCCAATCCAAAAACATGGCTGCGCATGGCCCGCAGCTTGGCTAGGTTGAACTCGAGCCCGATTACAAACATCAGGAACACGACGCCGAATTCGCCCAAGTGGCGAACGCCGTCAGAACTTTGGGCCAGGGCGAGCGCATTCGGTCCAATTACCACACCGACCGCCAGATAGCCAAGCATGGGTGGAAGTTTGAGTGACCGGCAGGCAACCACCCCCATCACTGCGGCCAACAGATACATCAGTGTGAGTTCGAGCGCGCTCATTGCCACATACTAGCAAGAGACGCGCTGGTCTATAAAATGTCTGCATGATTGACAGCCACACATGGGTTGCTGCCCTTTCGGCCGAAAATGCCATGCCGTCCTGCACGGCAGATATTTGACATGGCCACAGATGCCATGCTCCGGCCGCAAGTGGCGCCTTCGCGCGTATTTCGCCTTCGCCGTGAAATGGTCGTTGGGGCGCCAGGCCCGTTTTGTTGTCCTGGGTATGCGAATATGAGGTTCTGTTGTCTGCAAGTTGGGCGCTTGCGTGTTCGCAACTGGTAATTTCACGCTGTTCCGGCGCGGTGGCCCATTCGCGCGGCATGCAGCGACTTTCAATACGGTTTCGCATGCCCGTTCCGTAGCTGCCAGTAAGGCGCACTCATCCTTGATCGCCTGATGCGAGTGGAAGATATTTGATGGCGCTCAACACTCAACATTCGCCACAACTGCTATTGAAAGCGCAAAAGGTGCTGGTAGCCTTTTTGGACGTCGATGGTGTATTGACGGACGGCGGCCAGTACCTTTCACCCCGGGGTGAAACTTTGAAGCGATTCAGTACCTTGGACCGTCATGGCTTCAAGCTACTGCAAGCAGCCGGTATCGTTGCGGCAATCATTACCGGGAGTGATTCCAAGTCCTTGCGTACGCAATTGCAGGCGTTGGGAATTGTGCATGCGCAGTATGGGGTGGACGACAAATGCGTTGCGGCCCAAATGACATTGCACGCGCTCGATTTGCAGTGGGACCAAGCGGCGGTAATGGGTCACGATTGGCCCGACTTGCCTATGATGCGCCGCTGTGTGTTTTCCGCTGCTCCGCCAAACGCACATGATGAAGTTATAGGCGCCGCTGACTATGTTTTACAACGCAGTGGGGGTAACGGTGCCGCGCGTGAGTTCTGTGATTTGTTGCTGGTAGCCAGCGGCAAATACGCCCGCTTGCTGAAGGAAGCAGCCGCTTGACTAAGTTGCTGCTGGTCGCGTGGGACCGCCTCTCCATGTATCTGCCGATTGCGCTGATGGGTTTGCTAGCGCTTGGCACTTACTGGCTCGTGCAAAGCTCACCGGCAATAGGCCCGCCTGAAGTCGCTGGAGCGGCAAGGCATGAACCGGACTACTTCATGAAGAACTTCTCAGTCAAGACTTTTGTCGAGGCCGGCCGACTAAAGAGTGAGGTGATAGGGGCTGCGGCGCGCCATTATCCCGACTTGGACACGCTCGAGATCGACTTGGTCCGGATCCGCTCGTTTGACGAGCAAGGTCGATTGACGACGGCAACTGCAAATCGGGCTTTGACAAACGGTGATGCATCGGAAGTGCAGTTGTTCGGAAAAGCCCAGATCGTGCGCGAGGCGTTGATTGACAAATCGGGACAGTCTTTGCCCCGCATCGAGTTTAGGGGAGAGTTTTTGCATGCCTTCATGGATACCGAACGTGTTATATCTAACGCTCCAATCGAGTTACGCCGCGGCAAGGACGTGTTCTTTGCCGACACGATGGATTTTGATAATCTGCATCAGGTCATGTCCATGCGGGGCCGGGTCAAAGGTACATTGGCGCCGGCTTCCTCCAACTGAAGCACCCGAAGCACACCATGACAAGACTCGTATTCATTACGGGCGCTTCGAGCGGAATTGGCCAGGCCTTGGCGTCGCGCTTCTATCAGGCCGGTTATTCGCTTGCGTTGGTCGCGCGCCGGACATCGGAGGTCAATGCCTGGGCAATAGCCGCGGGAATCGCTTCTGAACGCTGCGAAATTTACGGGGCAGATGTCTCAATCATTGACAGCATCGTTGCCGCCGGTCGAGCCTGCGTTAAGCAGCAAGGCGTTCCGGACGTGGTAATTGCCAATGCTGGCATCAGCATCGGAGTCGATAGTGCGGTACGCGTCGATATGGATGTAATTGCCCTTACTTTTGCCACCAACAACGTTGGCATGGCGGCTACTTTCCACCCGTTTCTTGAGGCCATGATCCAACGTGGATCGGGCGCCATTGTCGGAATTGGAAGCGTAAACGGCATTCGTGGCCTTCCCGGCCATGGCGCCTATTGCGCCAGCAAGGCGGCGGTAATCAGTTACTGTGAGTCGCTGCGCGGCGAGCTTCGACTAACCGGTGTAAAAGTGGTGACTATCTGCCCGGGCTACATTGATACGCCGCTGACACGGGGAAATCGCTACTCGATGCCATTTCTGATGACGGCATCTGCTTTTGCGGACAAGTCGTTCGCGGTGATTGAGTCGGGGACGAGTTACCGCGTCATTCCGTGGCAGATGGGGGTCATTGCCCGCATGTTGCGCCTGGCACCAAACGCGTTGTTTGACAAAGTATTCGCGGGACGACCTCGTAAGCGTCGCGTCACGGGACCCTGACCCATGTTCGAGAAGGGTCTGTTGCAATATGCGGGACGTAAAAATGGGTCCAATGGACCCATTCTTACGTCTACGCGGAGTGCGTGATAAGTATTGGCCTAGTAGCTGCTGCGACCACCGCCGTAACCGCCTCCACTACCTCCACTACGACCGCCGCCAGCGCCGCCATAACCACCACCACCGCCACTACCGCTGCGGCTACCGCCGCCGCCGCCGCCGCCGCCATAACCACCACCGCCAGCGCCGCCGCCGAACCCGCCGCCGCCACTACGCGGGGGACGTGGTTCCATTGGACGAGCTTCGTTGACCACTAAGCCGCGGCCACCATACTGTTGACCGTTCATTCCGCTGATTGCGGCTTGCGCTTCCGCGTCACTGCCCATTTCCACAAAACCAAAGCCCTTTGAGCGGCCAGTGTCGCGTTCCATCATGACCTTGGCACTGGTCACGGTGCCGTGAGCGGCAAAAGCTTGTTGCAGATCTTCATCACGGAAGGAATAGGGCAGGTTGCCCACGTAAAGTTTGTTGCCCATGAAAGGACTCCTCAAAATAACTCAAAACGCGATGGAGTCCGATAACCGCAATCAACAAACCAATGAAGACTTATAGCAGACGCGAAACTGACCAATCACCGCAAACGAATACTACCGATTTTCGGCAATACGCCGCGATTATGCGCCAAGTTGAAAATATTGCAAATTTTTTGTTGATGTGCACCGACAAATACCTCTGCCAAGCATTCCTTGGTTGAGCCACTTGGGTCAGGTTTGTTCAGGTGTTTCGTCGCCAAGCTAGTTGCGCCATTGTTTTATGGCATTGCGCATGGTGACAAGTTCCCGCTCAAAATCCGGACAGGTATTGCATGCGAGCATATGCTGATACTGCGTCGCCCGCCCAGACCTAATTGCGCAACTGGAGTCGAGCAAAACGCATCAATCAGGTAGTGCCGGTGCGACACTAGCTGGTGTTCAAAGGATTGAGCCGGCAGCATGCTCATGGTGACGACGCAATGGACGAACCGGGCTTTGAAAAGTCACTGAGAGCACGCAATACATTTGTCACACTGGTCACAGGTCGAACAAATCGGCCCTAAGCTCAGTGAAGGTTGTTCCCACTGTTCAGATAAGTTGGATGCGAATTGCCGGCCTGCCGTTTGTCAAGATTTGTTGTATTTCCAGTGTCGAAGAGGCCCGGCTTGCGGTTGCGGCGGGCGCGTCGGCCCTGGGCCTGGTATCCGCCATGCCTAGCGGCCCGGGCGTTATAACGGAGCAACGCATCGCCGAAATTGCAGCCTCGGTTCCCCCGCCGATCGCGACGTTCTTGCTCACGGCGAAGCAGGGCGCAGCGGGCATCGCCGAGCAACATCGTCGTTGTGGCACCAACACGATCCAGTTGGTGGATCATGTGCCGCACGATGAACTGCAAAAGCTCAGGTTTATGCTGGTTGGCATCAAGCTCGTCCAGGTGATTCACGTCACGGGCGCGCGCTCGATCGATGAGGCAAGAAAGGTCGCGCCCCTGGTGGATGCGTTGCTGCTCGATTCCGGCAACCAGACGTTAGCTGTCAAGCAACTGGGTGGTACCGGTCGTACCCATGACTGGAATCTGAGTCGGCGCATCTGCGAGGTATCTCCTGTGCCCGTTTTCCTGGCCGGCGGTCTGAACAGTACCAATGTGGCCGAGGCCGTCTCAAGCGTTGCCCCATATGGACTCGATCTATGCAGCGGCGTTCGCACACACGGACATCTGGATGTGGCAAAGCTGGGAATGTTTTTTTCGGCTCTGCGGGCGAAAGTCACCAGCGAAAGTCACCAGTTGACTTCGCGGTCTGGTGTGGACCCAATGCGGTGAATTGACAGGTCTGCGCCCTCGAACTCCTCTTCCTGGCTTAGCCGCAAGCCCATGGTGGCCTTCAAGACGGCATACAGCACAAACCCGCTTCCCGCTGCCCAAATCACCCCCATTAGCGTGCCGATGACTTGCGCCGACAAGGTGACGCCACCCAGACCGCCTAGAGCCTGGGTGCCGAAGATGCCTGCCGCGAGCCCGCCCCAGGTTCCGCACAACCCATGTAAGGGCCAGACACCCAGGACGTCGTCGACCTTCCATTTGTTTTGCGTCAGTGTGAACATCACCACGAAAATCGCACCGGCCACGCCCCCAACGACCAGCGCACCCAAAGGATGCATCAGGTCCGACCCGGCACACACTGCAACCAGTCCGGCCAGTGGGCCGTTGTGAATGAAGCCCGGGTCGTTCTTGCCAAAAATAAGAGCGGTCAAGGTCCCGCCTACCATCGCCATCAACGAGTTCACAGCTACCAGCCCGGAGATTTTGTCAATGGTTTGGGCACTCATGACATTGAAGCCGAACCAGCCAACCGTCAATATCCATGCGCCTAACGCAAGAAAAGGTATGTTTGACGGAGGATGCGCACTGATCGAGCCATCTTTACGATAACGGTTGGCGCGCGCCCCGAGTAACATGACACCTGGCAACGCCAGCCAGCCGCCCATTGTGTGCACCACTACCGACCCGGCGAAATCGTGAAACTCCGCACCCGTGGTCTGCTTGATCCAGGATTGCACGCCGAAATGCTGGTTCCACACTACTCCTTCAAAAAGCGGGTAAATAAGCCCCACGATCACGGCAGTTGCGATCAATTGGGGCCAAAACTTCGCGCGTTCCGCTATCCCGCCGGAAACAATGGCAGGTATGGCGGCGGCAAAAGTCAGTAGAAAAAAGAATTTGACCAGTTCATAGCCATTCTTGGCGGTGAGTTGGTCCGCGCCCACCAGGAAATGCGTGCCGTATGCAACACCGTATCCGATCAAGAAATAGACCACGGTGGAGACTGAGAAGTCGACCAGGATTTTCACCAAGGCGTTTACCTGATTCTTTTTGCGAACCGTTCCGAGTTCAAGAAATGCGAATCCGGCGTGCATTGCCAACACCATGATTCCGCCTAACAAGATGAACAGCGCATCAGAGCCCTGTTTTAGTGTTTCCATGGTATTCCTTTGGGTAAAAATGCATTGTTATGGTGCGGAAAATATCACAGCCCAATCCACGCACCAAAGGTCAGCAAAAATCGAGCCAATCGAAATTCCTTTGCGCCACAACTGTGCGTGGGGGGTTTTTACCTAACAAACGCTTAATGGTCGCCTGGCAATAACGTCAGCCGGCCAAGCCTGGACTTATACTGGAAGCTTGTGCCGATTTGCTACAGCTTGCGGGCACCGGGATCCTGGAATTCCGAAAATCAGCTAAAGACGGCAACCGTCACCGATCAGGTAACCCGGCTCCGCATTTAGCGTCGCCGGGTTTTTTATGCATGTAACACCGTCAATGATGCACTTCGCGGAGCCACTGCCGCTGCGCAGCGGCGCGTCGATCCGCGCCTACGACCTGTGTTATGAGACTTATGGAACGCTTGACGCTGCTCGGTCCAATGCCGTACTGGTCTTGCACGCGCTCAATGCGTCGCACCATCTGGCCGGTCTGTACGCCGGACAGTCAGAGTCGGATGGCTGGTGGAACAGCATGATCGGGCCTGCAAAGCCGCTGGATACCGAGCGCTTCTTTGTCATCGGCGTCAACAATCTCGGCTCGTGTTTTGGCTCCACCGGCCCAATGCACGTCAACCCGCAGACCGGCAGCATTTACGGTGCCGATTTTCCGGTGGTCACCGTCGAAGACTGGGTTGATGCCCAGGCGCGTCTGCTGGACCGGCTGGGAATCGACACCCTTGCCGCCGTGATGGGCGGTAGTCTGGGCGGCATGCAGGCTTTGAGCTGGACGCTGCAATATCCGCGGCGCGTGCGCCACGCCGTGGTGATCGCAAGCGCCCCCAACCTGACCGCGGAAAACATCGCCTTCAATGAAGTGGCCCGTCGCGCGATAGTGACCGATCCGGACTTCAACGGTGGAAACTTCTACGCCCGCGACGGTCGTTTGGAAACCAAACCCAAGCGCGGCCTGCGCATCGCACGCATGATTGGACACATCACCTATCTGAGTGATGATGTGATGAACGAGAAATTCGGTCGCGACCTGCGCAGCGCCGTGCTGCATGAGGCGGGGACACTCGGCGGACTTCCATCGCATGGTGGCCGATACCAATACACCACCCAGGATGTGGAGTTCCAGATCGAGAGTTACCTGCGTCACCAGGGTGACAAGTTTGCCGAGTACTTCGACGCCAATACTTATTTGCTGATTACCCGTGCGCTGGATTACTTTGACCCGGCGCGCGACTTTGAAGGTGACTTGAGCCGGGCTCTGGCGCGAGCTAGCGCCAGGTTCCTGCTGGTCAGCTTTGCCACCGACTGGCGTTTTTCGCCCAGGCGCAGCCGGGAGATGGTCAAGGCACTGCTGGATAACCGCCGCGACGTGAGTTATGCGGAGATAAATGCGCCGCATGGGCACGACGCTTTCCTGCTGGATGACGGGCGGTACATGAATCTGGTCCGCTCGTATTTCGATCAGATTGCCGGGCCACGATCATGAGTGACCAGGCGACGGTGGAGGCTATCGCCAGCCTGGTGCCGGCAGGCTCCAGGGTGCTGGACCTGGGTTGCGGCGACGGCGAGCTGCTGGCGCACTTGCAGGAAAAGCGCGGCTGCAGCGGTTACGGCATCGAGATCGACGACGCCAACCTGCTGGCTTGCGTGCGGCGCGGCGTGAATGTCATTCAGCTTAATCTGGACGAAGGTCTCGCCATGTTCGATGACGCGAGTTTTGATGTGGTACTGCAAATCGACACCTTGCAACATCTGCGCAATGCAGAAGTGATGCTGCGCGAGACCGCCCGGGTAGGCCGAATCGGAATCATCGCCTTCCCAAATTTTGGCCATTGGCAGAACCGGCTCAGCGTGCTGCGGGGTCGCATGCCCGTGACCCGGCGATTGCCATACCAGTGGTACGACACACCGAACATTCGTGTCGGAACCTATGCCGATTTCGAAGTGCTTGCATTGCGTAATGGCCTGAAAATCCTTGACAGCTTTGGCCTGCAAGATGGTAAGACGGTGCGCCGGGCGGCGAATCTGCTGGCCGCAACCGCAGTATTCAAGCTTGCCCGATGAAACCGGGTTGCGTCTGGCCCGCAGCGCGCACGAGGAAATCATGCTTGCCGATTTGGCCTGTCTCGGCGGACGGGTCGTTTGCACCAATCCTGAAGGCCTTTGGCTGGCTCTTGCCGTCATCGCCGCTAATCATGGTGGGCATTGCCTGCCGTCGCGGCGGTCCGAAGATGTCCATCGAACTGGACGTGGCGCTGCAGCACGTGAATGCCGGCAAACTGCACGCTCTGGCGCAGGTCTCAGTTGTGGGAGTACCGATTATTTGATCACTGGCAGCGGCTGGGCCATGCCAGCCCTAAAACCACTGCCGGTGTTGCTCAGGGTTTCGTCGATGGCCACATCATTGCCCAAACCCGGTGACACGAATTCGAGATTCATCACGTGTGCCAGCCGGACGGTTGAACCGGGGCGGATCGGCAACTCCTGGTCACGGTGCATCGCCACACCGTCGACCTCGGTCAATTGGTTCGACAACGCTTTGAGCACATAACCCTCAGGCCGGCTGCGCAACTCAAAATGCCGGCGACTGATTTGCCTGCACGCCACTGGGTCCGGCAGCGCCAGCAGTACGTCGTTGGCTGTCGCGTTGAGCTGAGTTTCGCCGCGGCCGAAACACACGGTGTCGTGCGCCGGCAGGAAAATGCACTCCCCGGACTCGCGAACCAGCACCTGGCTTGGAAAGCGCGAAGCGTCGCGCCACTGCAATTCCAGTATTTCGACGCTGCGCGCGATGCCCCTCAAAGGCAAGTTGCCAAGCGGCCGACACAAATGCCGCCGGTCGGGCCCGAGCTCCTGAAACAGGTCGCGCGACAACCGGATCTGGCTTGGTTGCGAGCTAGCCGCAAGCCGTGCGCAAAGGTTGACCGCGTCGCCGGTGACTTGCACGCCGTCGGTCAGCACATGGCCCCAATGCATGCCAATACGCAAACGGAGCTGGTGGGGCCGGGGCCGGCTCACGTTCTGGCTCGACACCAGGTTCTGCAGCGCCATCATCGCGCTGGCCGCAGCCGGCGCTGACGCGAAACTGGCAAAGGCGCCGTCACCCGCGGTGTCAACGATACGCCCATCATGTGCCGGCACACTTTGCTCGAGCAAGTCGAGGTGCAACTGCTGCAACCTGCGGCCGGCCTCGTCGCCGAACTGCGTAAAGTACCCGGTCGAGTCGACAATGTCGGTGAATGCGAGTGCCGCGCTGCGTTCGAAGCGGCGCGTCAACTCCTGTGACAGCACAGTCTGCAGCCGGATGATCTCGGTCATTGTCAGCGTGCCAGGATCGAATGCGGTGGTCATAACGTTGTGCCCGATGGTTCAGCATAACGAGTCCGGGCTTCAGGTGTCAACGCCAGGCCGGCGCGAGCGAGTCAGACCGATAGCCTTGACTGGTCCCACAAGCATGACACGATACGGGAAACACGTTGCAAGCTTGCTGGCGCAAATTTCGGTGAAAATCCCAGGCATGAGGACAAAAAGCCGCGTCTCACCGATTGCTGCCGGATGCACTGCTTCGTTCTCCGTCGCCCGGTTCTTGTCTTGCCCGCATGACCACTGTCGTATTTGCTGATCTCGTGGGCAGCACTGGCATGTTTCAGCGGCTGGGCGATGCAACCGCGTCGCGTTTTGTGACGCAACTTGTCGCGTCACTGAGCCAGGTCTTTGAGCGGCACAACGGACGGGTTGTCAAGCTGCTGGGCGACGGGCTGTTTGTGGTGTTCCCGCAGGAGGGCGCCGCGCTGGCCGCTTGTGTCAGTATCCAGAAGCGTTTGCAGGACCAACCCGAGCGGCCCGGCGACAGCGCTGCGCCGGTGCAGATGCAGATGGGCGTGGAATCGGGGGATGTCGTCGAGATTGATGGTGACTGTTTTGGCGATACCGTCAATTCGGCGGCGCGTCTGGCGGACCTGGCTGGCGCGGGGCAAATTCTGACCACGCAAAACGTCTGGTCGGCATTGTTGCCGGTGCAGCGGTCTTCGTTGCACAGCCTGGGGCCCATGCACCTGCGCGGCCGGGCCGAGCCGAGCCTGGTGTACCGTGTGGAGTGGCAAGAGGGACGCGAGGGAGACTCCACCATGATGGGGCTGTCCATCGCGTCCAATGCCTCGCAACGTGTGCTGAGGCTGGTGGCGGGTGAACAAGTCGTGCAAGTCCATGCCAGAGGCGCCAAGGTTTCGATCGGGCGCGATGCTGGCGCAACACTGGTATTGAATGACCCGCGTGTGTCGCGCGTGCACGCCACCGTGGAATGGCGGGGCGGGCAGTTCGTGTTGAGCGATGCATCCAGCTTCGGTACTTGGGTCTATCTTGGCAATCAGAGCGAAGCCGTAGTGTTGCGCCGCACCGAGTGTTATCTGGTCGGTAGCGGTCAGATTTGCGCTGGCTGTGAACGTAAAGACGGCAGCCCGCTAATCAGTTTTTCGATCAGCGGCTGACGGCGCAAAACCCTGATTCATCCCATGGCTGTGAACAAACTTGGTCGATACGACATCATCCGCGTCCTCGGCAAGGGTGCGATGGGTCTGGTGTACGAGGCACGTGACCCAAATCTGGACCGGCGCGTGGCGATCAAGACCATCAAGGTCGAAAACCTGTCGGAGGAGGCCGCCCTGGAATACGAGGCGCGTTTCCGTACCGAGGCCCGTTCGGCAGCCCGCCTGCAGCATCCCAACATCGTGAGTGTTTACGACTCGGACCGCCATGGCGACATCGCCTATCTGGTAATGGAATACATCCAGGGCGAAGACCTGAAACACCATCTCGACGGTGGCAGACTGTATTCGTTTGAGCAGTCGCTTGGCATGGTTGGCGGCCTACTGTCCGCGCTGGACTACGCACATCGGCAGAATATCGTGCACCGCGACGTCAAACCCGCGAATTTGTTGATTGAAGCCGATGGCCGGGTCAAGCTGGCCGACTTTGGAGTGGCGCGCATCCAGGATTCCGGCGAGGCCACCCGGACCAAGGGTTCGATGGTCGGCACCCTGAAATACATGTCACCCGAACAAGTGCAAGGCCAGCCGATCGACTCACGCGCCGACCTGTTCGCGGCCGGCATAGTCCTGTACCAGTTACTGACCGGCAAACGGCCGTTCGACGGCGACAGCGAATTTGCGATCATCCACCAGATAATCAGTCAGGATCCGGCACCACCCAGCTCGATCAACGCCTTGCTGCCGGGCGCGATTGATGCGGTGCTGGCGCGCGCGCTGGCCAAACAGCGCGATCAGCGATTCGCCACCGCGCAGGACTTTGCACTGGCGCTGCAGGAAGCCAGCGGCCAGGCCGCGGATCCGACCATAATTCCGCCCGTCAGCCTGAGCGGTGGCCGCGCTGGCATCGCAACCGGGTCTGGCCTGCAGGGCTCGCGCGGTGGTGGCCCGACGGTCAGACCGGGCACGTTGGCAGACGACACCGGATCGACCGTGACGCAGGAGCTAGAGCTGGTTTACTGGAAGGATGTCAAGGATTCGGGCGATCAACAGGATCTGGAAGGTTTCCTCGACCGGTTTCCGGCCGGCATCTACGCTGATCTGGCACGCCGACGTTTGAAAAGGATGGCCGGCGCCGCCCAGGCCGACGGTTCTGGTACCGGACCTGGCGCGCTGGTTATCACGGCCGGCCCGCAAGCGCAAATCGAGCCGACATTACTGCAAGCCCGAGCCGTTTCTGCAGCGCTCGCCGATGCCATGGATTCGGACGCCACCCGAATGGACAACGCATCGGTGTTCTCGGCCAAGGTGATGCCGGAAGTTCCTCCTGCAGCAGACGCGGCGCAGGAGCTACAGCCAATCGCCGCCGCACAGCAATCACGCCGCTCGAAAACGCCGCTGTTAGCGTTGGCCGGGGTGGCCGTGCTGGTGGCGGCCGGCCTGGCCTTCAAGTTGTTGCCGGGTCCTGATGCGCCGGCAAATGTTGCGTCGGCGCCGGTGGCTTCCGAGGCGCCGGCCACCAGCCCTACGCCGCCATCCGCCGCGCCTGCGGCCACGGTGGCCGAACCTGCGGCAATCGCCCCTCCGGCTACGGTTACGTCGGCTACCGCGATCTCGGTCGCAGCCGTTGCGGTGCCGCCCAAACCGCCTGCCAAGCCCGTCGTTGGTGCGGTGGTCGAAAAACCGCAGGGGTCCAAGCAAGGCGGCATGGCAAATGCTGGGGCCCCGGAAGCTGGCACGGCCGCTGCGCTGGCGTCAAATCCCAACCAGGGTCCAGTCAAGGCCGCGGCAATTGAGACCAACGCCCCCGCTACGGTGCCAGCGCCGATGCTGGCGTCCAGTCCGGCTCAGGCTTGCGAAGGGCGTCTGTTGCTGGGTTTTCAGATCTGTATGAACGAGCAATGCGCCAAGCCCGCTTTCAGCGACTACCCGGTTTGTGTGGAGCGGCGCGCGGCGGATAAGGCGCGCCGGGATTCGCAGGCAACCGGAAGAAATTGATAGTCCCCGATCAGGCCCGGCGGCCTGGAACCCTAGCGTTTTGGCGAAGCCGCCGTCAGGTAGTCGAAGGTGATCTGCCAGGTCTGCGGCGAGTTGAGAATCCCCAGATGGAGCCGATCTCCTGGCAGACCGCGCTGGCCGGTGTGAACCCGCCCAGTAGTTGAGCGGCGAAGGCGAGCTGTTGATGATGTCGTGGTTGAGGCCTTCGATCGCCACCCAGCGGCGCTGGGCGTGTTGGAACTTATTGTCAGGGCCTTGGCTGACACCCTGGCCTGGGTCGAGACGTGGCGCGGGTCAAGCGACTGACCGATCGGTGGCCCTGCGCAGCCGCCTGCGACGCAATTCTGAACGTCTGACCTCATAACAGATGGCGTCGCTCGTCCGCATCCAGCGGCTCGATCCAGCGCATCTGTTGCTCCAGCACTTCCACGGTCGCTTCGGACGCGTCGCGCCCCAGGGCATGACGCGCCTGTATGCGTTGGCGTAACACTGCCGGTGCGGCTTGCGGCGCTAGGATGCCAAACCTGGCGCCGATATCTGACGCCAGTGCGTGAAAGCTAGCCCGTTCGGCCCGTTTCAAAAAGGCCGCGTCCACGATCACTGACCAGCCGGCATGCAACAACTTGCCGGCCAGTTCAAGCAGGCGGCCATAAGTACGCAAGTGGCCGTCTGCTGCATAGATGCCGGCGTCGATGCCGGAGCCGCTGCGATGTGTAGCTGCCAGACCGAACAGGCGTCTGCGTTCGACATCCGAGCGCAGACGCAAGGTGAATGCGTGGGGGTCGCTTTGCAGCAACTGGCTGGAGGCGACGGTCTTGCCGCAGCCGGCCAGTCCGTGGGTGATCACAAGCCGGGGCGCAGGTGGCGCCATCAGGCGTTCCGCCAGCGCGATGTAAGTCGCCGCCTGGTTGTTATCCCGCTGCGTCTGCGCGGCGCGAATCGCTGCCACCTTGGCCCGCACCAAGGCCCGGTAAACCGCATAAAAGCGCAGCACCAGCGCCGCCTCGTAGTCGCCGCCGCGGCTGAATACCTCATCCACAAACCAGCCGGCCAACCCGGGTTGGTGATGGTCGAGCAGATCGATATAGGTGAAGGCGAATTCGCTCGCCACGTCAATCCAGCGCAGGTCTTCGTTGAACTCAAGGCAGTCGAACAACCTCACCCGTCCATCGATCAGCGCCAGGTTGGCCAGATGCAGGTCGCCGTGGCATTCACGCACGCATCCGGCGACCTTGCGCGCTTGCATCAGCGGCGCGAGCTGCTTGAATTGCGCCTCGGTCCAGACCCGCAAGCTATCCAGCCTGACTTGGTTGGCTGCATGTGGCAGCAGGCGCGACAGATCATGAAAGTTGTCCAGCGCCGGCGCCAGTACTTCGTGGGGCGACCCAAAACGGGAGTCCGGTGGAGCTATCGCCGCCTCCGCGTGAAACGCGACCAGCGTATCGGCCAGGTCGGACAGATGCGTGGGACCAAGGGCGCCGCGCGCGCAGACCCGGTCCAGCCGCCCGGCTTCATCGAAGCGCCGCATCTTCACCGCGTATTCGATTGCCGTGCCTGGGCCGCCAAAGCGCGGATCCTGCGGCGTATTGAAAATGCCGAGCACCCCCAGGTAGATGTCCGGCGCGAAACGGCGATTCAGGCGCAGTTCATCGACGCAGCAGTCCCGGCGCTGCTCCAGCGTGCTGAAATCCAGAAAGGGCAGCTTCAGCGGCTTCTTGATCTTGTAGGCGAAGTCCCCCGCCAGCAGCACCCAAGAAATATGGGTCTGTACCAGGTCAACCCGCTGCACTGCATCCGGATAACGCCGCGGCTCCAGCAGGGCGTGGATGAGTGGAGGCAAGGGCTGGTCCATGGGCGCCATGGTGCCAGACTCGGCGCGACTAACGAAATGTGTAAACACCAGCCGGCTCTTGATGACCGGCGGCCGCGGTTCCAGGCTGCAGGCGTGCTGCCTTATGCCTGCGTCAGGAACTGCGCGAGCCGATCCAGCGTCTGGTTCCCACCCTCTATGGCGTGAAACTCCTTGACCACTTTGTCGCGTTCGGCGGCCGACTTGAACAAGCTGCGCATCGTGAGCCGGGTCTTGCCGCCTTCATCGTCGAATGTCACCGTGACGTGAAATTCGCCGGCATCGCCATCCACGTCGTCGCCATGCAGAAATACCAGGCGTTCGGCTTGCACTACTTCCTTGTAGATCATCTTGTTCGGATAATCGACGCCGTCGGGACCATGCATGACGAGCCGCCAGACGCCGCCTGGTTGCACGTCCATCTCGGTGACGGTGTTGGTGAAACCGGTTGGTCCCCACCATCGCGCCACCTGGCTGGGTTCGGCCCAGGCCTTGAACACGATTGCGCGCGGTGCATCCAGCAATCGCGTAATTATGATTTCGCGGTCAGCGGTGCTGCCTGCGGTATTGCTGCTTCCAGCCATGCCTGATCTCCTTTGCCTGATAGAAGGCGATGCCGATAGTCGGGACGATCTGGCGCATTGTCAAGCTATTGGCAGATCTCCGGCGCTGGTGCAGGCCAAACACGCTGCCTGTTATTTCAGCAGCACATTCATGCCCGGCTGGACGTCGGCTTCGTCGATGTAGCCGATCGCGCCGGGCGTGGAATTCACGAAGTTGATGACGTCATTGCTCCTGGGCAGTTCGCGTGGCGACGCCCCTTTGCCGATGTAACGCCGCACGGTCCAGTACGCGGTGTACTTGTCTTCATCCTGGTTCAGGTAGAGCTGCAGAAAGCGGTTGCGCACCGCGCTACCACTGTTGGCATTGACGGCAGTGACGGAAATTCCATCCACCTCGATCACCTTGCCGGTGTAGATTTTCGCCACCGTTGGGGCATCGAGCCGACGCAGATTCGCGTTGCCGATCACCACCACGCCATCCGCCGCGCTCAGATCGCCCACGGCTGCCGCCAGCGCGAGCAGCATGGTGCGAATGACGGTCTTGAACATGGCCGGACCGGTCAGAAAACGAAGTTGTAGGACATCGAGAACACGTTGAAACTCTTGTTGTGAACGTCGCCGTCCACCAATGCCGAGGTGATGCCGATTTTGGTGCGCATCCATTCGAACTTCAGTTTCGACGTGGCAGAGAAGTTATAGGAAGTGCCGATCATCGTCGAGTACTGGTCGTATGCGAAAACCCTGTCGGCGAGAATCCGGTGGAAATTGGCCGGAAGAAATAACGGCGGTCCCTGTGCCCCTGCCGGCACCGGGGTGGTATTGAGGGCCTGGTAAAACTGTCGTTTGTCCGGCGCCGACAACAAGCGGGCGTAGGTCACATACGGCGTCCATTTGCCGGTCGTGCGTGCCACTGTGGCATAGCCGCTCTTGCTGCCGGGACCCAGTTTGGTGTCCTTGACGATGCGTTCGCCGTACTCCGCCGAGAACCGCCAGTCTCCTGAATGCCAGTCGGCGCCGAGCGTGAGAATGTTGACGCCGATCTTGTCGATGATATTGCCTGGCGCGTACAAGGTTCCTCCAAATGGAGGGGGTGCCGGAAACGGCGTGGGAATGAAGCCATCAACGAATTGCTGTTGCCCGTCAGGCCTGAGAATGGCCCGGTGGATGCCTCCCCTGAGAAGCAGCGGTCCGGAAGCATGCGTCAGCACCAGTCCCAGCAAGGAAACTTTCTCGGGGAAGTATTGTTCGGGGAAAATTGTCTGGGTCCGGTCGCGTTGGAAAGGGGCGCGGAATTTTACCTTCGTCTGACCCAAATAGGCGTCAAGATTGGTCTCGGAGTTTTCCTGTGTCCAGCTGCGGGTAATAGCGCCGCCGTCCACGTCGAAAACCGGGCTCAGGGAATAGACCTCCACCGGCAGGCGTGCCTGATCGAAGGTGACGCCGACTTCCGCATTCTGGGTGTTGATCAAGACCGGCGGACGTAATCTGCCGGCTCGGAAAAGCCATTCGTTGTTGGGCCGGTAGCTTGCAAAGGCCCAGCGCACCTGCGCTGCATAACCGTCATCGCGCATTCTGGGGGCGCTGGCAACGACCTGAACGGTGGCGCTCCATTGGGGATCAAAGCGCGCTTCGCCTTGCAAACCAATCAGCGAATCGGCCTTCAGTGTGCCGCCCTTGTCGATGTACCGAAGGTACTGAAAATTCTGGTCCGACGCCGCGTAGCCTACGGTGCCGAATCCGGTTAGCGTAAAGTCCGCTGCCGCCGCCCCGCCACACGCCAGCACCGCAGGGATCAAAAACGCCAGCGCGCGCGCGTTATGCCAGAACTCGATCGGCGGGATTCTCACGCATGCCCTTTCAGCGGTTCTTGTTCTTCGCATCTGTCACGGCTTTGGCCTACCTTGCAAGGGACAAGGTGCACACAGAAAGAATGTCGTCAACCGATGATAGCCGCGGGTGCAAGCTTGGCCAAATTCATGGTCAGCGCAAGTGTTGGCTCCACCCAACGGTTTCTCATGTTCGGCGCTGATTGGGCGGGTTTTCCGGCAACAGGCGCAACGCGGCGTCGAATTCGAAGTTGGCGAGCGCCTGCGAAACACGCTGGACTACGTGAAACGGTAGTTGCGCCTTGACGTCGGTTTGCTGCAATTCCCAAAGATCCCGGGCTTCGTTGTCCCCTTGTTGCAATAACTCGCGAATGCGCGGCAGCCAATCCGAGAACTCGGCGGTTGTGGCAGCCACGCCATCGAGCGTGACGCTGGATGCGTCAGTCCCAAGTGGCTTCCAGTCGGCGCCATCGTCGGTGGCGAAGTGGGTGCGCAGCGCGGCTACCAGGGTCGCCACCGCTTCACCCGTGCTGGCGAGGGATTGCCGTGCCACGACCATATCCCGTGCCAGCAACGATTTCTCCAGTTCAGCGGCCAGGTTTCGAACCTCGTTGGCGCCCAGGGTGGCGCAAAGCCCTTTCAATGTATGGGCCAGTCGGGTTGCGTCATCCCAGTGGCCGGCGGCCAGTACGGGCTCGACGGTGCTCGCGAATCCGGCGAAGTCGCGTGTAAATCGCTGCAGCAACTGCAAATACGAAGCGGCTTTGCCACCGACGTGGTGCAAGCCGGCGCGAACGTCCAGGCCGACGATTGCGGGCAAATCCGCTTCCCCGGTACCGGCTGCCGGTGTCACCCGCACGGAGGGCGATGTGGTTGGTCCGGGACGTGTGGCAGCACCGGCGGTGTTGAAACCCGCCAATGTGACGTAAAGCATTTCCGGATCGATCGGCTTGCTGACGTGCCCGTTCATGCCCAGTACCATGCAGCGCTGGCGTTCATCCGCCATCGCGTGGGCGGTCATGGCGACAATTGGCAGATGCACGTAACGCGAGTCAAGTCGCAATAGGCGCGTGGCTTCGTACCCGTCCATCACCGGCATCTGCAGGTCCATCAGCACCAAGGCGTAGTGCGTCGGCGCATGCGCGTTGATGCGTTCGATGCCCTCCTGACCGTTATTGGCGACATCCACCAGGACGCCCCGGCTCTCCATCAGTTCGACCGCAAGCTGCTGGTTGATTGGATTGTCTTCGACCAGCAACACCCGCAATCCGTCAAGATCGGCAGTGTGCGGTGCGCGCTGCTCAAACGGCGCTTGGGACGCCGAGCTGCCCGCCAGCCACAGGACCAGGTCGCGCAGAGACTCGGGCAACACCGGCTTGGGCAGGAAATGCCGCACCCCGAGTGCGTTGGCCGTGTCGTGCACGATTTCCGAGTCATAAGCCGAGACGATGACGGGTAACGGCAGCCTTGCTCCGGGGCGGAGATTGAGTGCTTTCAAAACTCCCGCGCCGTCAAGACGCGGCATCACCCAGTCGATCAACAACAGGTCGTATGCGCGCCCCTCCTGTTCGGCACGCTCGATCATCAAAAGGGCCGTGTCGCCGTCGTCCGCGCGGTCGATTCCACCCGGCAAAGCGGCACCGACGCCCAGCGCTGAAAGCAAATCGGCCAATGCCAGGCACGCATCGGGCTGGTCGTCGACAACCAACACGCGCATGGCGTCGGCGCGCGGCAGTGGCGCAGGGGGTAGCGCTGGCGGATTCGTCAACGCAAAGCGCGCCGTGAAGTTGAAGCTCGAACCCTGTTCCGGTACGCTTTCAACCCAGATCCGGCCGCCCATCAATTCGACAATCTTCCTGGAAATCGTGAGGCCCAGACCGGTTCCTCCGTATTTGCGCGTGGTGGAACCGTCGGCCTGGGTAAATTCCTGAAACAGCCGTGCGATCTGTTCCTCGGTCATGCCGATACCGGTGTCGCGCACCGTGAAGCGCAAGGTCTCGGCATTGGTGTCGCTGTGCTCGACATTGATCATGAGTTTGACAAAGCCGCGGTGCGTGAACTTGACCGCGTTTGACAGCAGGTTGGTGAGGACTTGACCAAGGCGCAGCGCGTCGCCCATCAAGGCGCCGCTTTCACCGAGCAGTCGCGCGTCGGTAACGTCGAACAGCAACTCAATGTCCTTTTCGTGCGCGCGATGACGCAGCAAGGAGAGCGAGTGGCCCGCTACATCCTCGACCCGAAAGCGCCCTTGCTCGAGTTCGAGTTTGCCCGCTTCCACCTTCGAGAAATCCAGGATGTCGTTGATGATGCCAAGCAGCGACTTCGCCGCGTCGTGGATCTTGTTCACATAGTCGTGCTGGCGCGTGTTCAGCTCGGTTTTCAGGGCAAGGTAAGCCATGCCCAGGATCGCATTCATCGGCGTACGGATTTCGTGGCTCATGTTGGCCAGAAACATCGATTTCGCGTGGGTTGCGTCCTCCGCCTGCCTGCGAGCGGCCTCGAGTTCTTTCTGCACGGCATGGCTGCGGCCGATGTCATCTTCGATCGCCTTGGCCATGGAATCGACGGTGCGGCCGAGCGCGGACAATTCGTCGAACCCGCGCAACGCTCCCACGCGCGTGGCGTAGTCGCCGGCCGCGAGCCGATCGGCCCCCTTGCCGAGCCGGTGAATCGGTACCAGTACTTTCTCGCGGATCACGCGCAGCGCCGATACGGCCATTACGATGGTTGCACCCATGCTGATCAGGGATAGCAGAATCCAGCGTTCGAGTTCCGTTCCCGCGGCCGTGACTTCGGCCCTGGTGCGACCGTCGGTCAGGGTCATCAATCCGGCGACCGCCGTCGACAAGTCGGCCTTGAGAGTGTTATAGGCTTCGCCGTGGACCAGCATGCTCGCAAAATCGAGGCGTGCCGGGCCGTCGGATACAAACTCTTCGGTGTCCGGGTTGTACAGGCCCTGGGTTGCCGCAAACGCTTTCTGCTCGGTCTTGTTCATAGCCGCGGTGGCGTCCAGAACACGTTTGAGGGCAAGCAGTTCGGCGTCGCTGAACCCGAGCGATTTCATCAGATTCGCAACCGAACGTTTCACGCCGTCCTTGGGCAGAACATGTTTGACGCGTCCGGCGATCACGTCGTCCCAGTAGGACATCAGATTGGAGTTGGCCGGCGCGGGCTTTTCTCCTTCGCGAGCGCCCAGAATGTCGTAGTAGTACAGCAGATAACGCGATTCACCCGTGGCGGTGTAGGCGCGCACCAGCCGCGCCAGTTGTTCGGTTTCCTGATGCAGTTCGTTGGCCAGTGCCAGCGCGGTTTGCCGATGGTTCTGCGCCGCGACCACGGTGTCGTAGGACTGCTTGATCAGGACCAGAAACATCGCGTTCGCGCCCAGCACGAACAACACCACCGCGAAAAACCAGGACGATACTTTGCGCAGCCGCACGCTGGTGGCCCGTCAGGTAACGGCCGGCGCCGATGCATTCACATAACCGTGCACCGCATAAGCCACTGCCGGACGATGGAAACCTTTCAGGTGGAGTTCGCCGATGGCGTCGGTGCGGGCGAAGTCCGCCACGAACCCTTGCACGCGCTGCGAAATCAGGATTTGCCCAGCGGCGGCCTCACCGCACAGCCGCGCGGCAAGATTGGTCACGTTGCCGATCACGCCATAGTCGCGGCGTCCTTCAAATCCAATCGCGCCAATGGTGGCGAAGCCTTGCGCCACGCCAATGCCCATTGCCAGTTCATAACCGCGCTGGTGCCATCCGCGTGCCAGGGTCGAGAAGCGTTCCTGCATGGCGATCGCCATTTTCACGGCGATGGCAGCCGGGTTGTCGACCTCTACCGGATCATTGAAGAAGATCATCATTCCGTCGCCGGCGAAATGTTCCAGCGTGCCGCTGTACGCCATGACAAGCTGGCCCATGGCTTCGTGGTATTCGTTCAGCACGCGCATCACGTCTTCCGGATCCGAGGTTTCGGTAAACGCGGTAAAGCCGCGCAGGTCGAGGAATACCGCGGCAATCTCGCGCCGGTGGCTCTTCAGCGGATCTTCGGCCGCGCCCGACAGCATTAGGTCGACCACGGATGGCGAAAAGAAACGTTTCAGGCGACCCAGACGTTCGAGCTGGTTGACGCCTTCCGCTATACGCTGTTCGAGCGTTCGGTTGAATTCCGACAACTCGGCCGTTTGCGCTTCGAGCCTGGCGATCATGCGTTCGAGTTCGCGCGCCTGCCCGGACACCGCCAGGTGGGTCTTGACGCGCGCCTTGACGATTGCCGGGCTGATCGGCTTGGTGACGTAATCCACGCCGCCGAGTTCCAGGCCTTTGGTTTCGTCTTCCACCTCTCCCATCGCGGTCACGAAGATCACCGGAATGTTTTGCGTTGCGTGGTTTGCCTTGAGCCGCTGGCACACTTCATAACCGTTCAAGCCGGGCATCATTATGTCGAGCAGGATCAGGTCCACGGTAGGTCCTGAAAACGCCAGTTCCAGCGCTTTGTCGCCGCTGATGGCGACCTTGGTGCGGTAGTCGAATTTCAGGATGTCGACCAGCAGGGCAAGATTCGCTGGCGTGTCGTCGACGATCAATATTGTTGGCTTGTCAGACGCGGTGGACACGGAACTCCCTCAATTGGCAATCATGGCGGCCTTCACACCGTCGCGCGGAGCCGATCTGGTCAACCCTTTTGGTTCGGTCATGCCGAGGCCAAGCGTACCATGCCGCTGCATGCTGGTCGCGGCTGCTTGGCCGCGTTGCTGGATGGGAAATGAGTCAGTTGGGCCGCTTCCATGCCGGCCAGACTTTTTGATTGACAAAAGGCGGCGCGAATGGAATATTGATGGCACCGGCCATATGCCCGGTATTGAGAAGCATCATGGTCACACTGGTCCGTGCCGGCACACAAATTTTCTACGAGGCAAGCGGAGCTGGCCCGGTCGTCGTTTTCATACACAGCTTCCTGTGTGATGGCGCCCTGTTCAAGCACCAGGTGGATGCTTTGCAGCAGACCCATCGCGTGCTGAATGTCGACATCCGTGGCCACGGTCGCTCGGGTGAGTCCGAATCGCCCTTCACGCTCTACGACCTGGTGGACGATGTCATCGCGGTGCTAGACGCCGAGGGTGTATCGAGCGCCATCTGGGTCGGCTTGTCAATTGGGGGTTTTATTGCGTTGCGCGCCGCGCTGACCAAACCGGATCGGGTTCGGGCGCTGGTGTTGATCGACACCGAAGCCGGTCCGCAGTCGACCGGGAAGAAGCTGCAGGACGTGGCACTGCAGTTCGGCCTGAAGACCCTCGGTCCCCGATTTATCGTACCGGGTATCGTGACGGTTCTTTTTGGCAAGACAACGCAAAAGACGCAGCCAGCGCTGGTTGATGAATATCGCCAGCGTTTTGTGGCGATGCGGGTCAAATCAATTTGTACCTGTATTGATGCCGTGATGCGGCGCGACGACCTGCTTGGGCGGCTGGGCGAGATCCGATGCCCGACCCTGGTCATCGTGGGTGACGAAGATCTGCCGCTGCCGATTCAGAAGTCGCAGCGCATTGCCGACGGTATCGGCGGCGCCGAGCTGGTGGTTGTCCCGCGGGCCGGACACCTGAGCGCGGTGGAGCAACCGCAGGCGGTAAACGTTGCGCTGACAGGTTTCCTGGCACGGCTGGATTGATCCACTCGGTTAGATCTACGCGTTAGATCGCCCTCTTGCACGGCCGGGACTGGCCCGGCAACCTGCCCCGCCTGGTTAACCCTGCCTCGATCGCTTACTGGGAGTGCGCCCGCGCTCAGGCGCCAAATCGCTGGCATCTGGTGGGAAAACTTCGGACTCGCGCTCCACCAAAAAACAGCCAATTGAACGTGATCTAGATGGAAACCCTAATGGTATTTAATTGGTTTTACTCAAATAATACCAATTAAGTAGTCATGCCATACCTATCTGTGTCCAATCAAGAACATGCAACCGTGCCCGCCGAGGCGTCGCTGGAGTCCTCTGGGCGCGGCGAATTCGACTTCTCGCGTTTGCTCGCCGCCTCGGCCGCAGGTGGCCACCTGCCGCTGTACCAGAAGATGGGTGTGTCCTTGCGCGCAGCGATCCGCTCGGGCAACTTGCGCGCCGGCTCCGGCGTTCCGCC
>JANNGR010000484.1:0-3497 GCA_031403955.1 Betaproteobacteria bacterium | reverse complement strand
CCCGACTTCCTGAACAGCCGTGCAGCCACGATCTTTGGCGGCGCGCAGGAAATTCAGCTGGGCATCATCGCCAAGACTTTGCTGGGCAATCCGGCCGGATAAGCTCGCATCCCATTAACCCTAACGAAACGACAACCATGAAACTGCTTCGCTTCGGCCCGCCGGGCCAGGAACAACCGGGACTGCTCGACGCGCAGGGCCGCATCCGCTCGCTCGCGGGTATCGTGCCGGACCTCACCTGCGACGTGCTGGCGCCGCAGTGGCTGGCGCGGCTGCGGGAGCTCGATCCGGCGCGCCTGCCGCTGGTGGAGGGCTCGCCGCGGCTGGGCCCCCCGGTCGCCCAGCCGCGCCAGTTCATGGCGCTGGGTCTCAACTACGCGCTGCATGCCAAGGAGGCGAATGTTCCGATCCCCAAGCATCCGTCGGTGTTCAGCAAGGCCATCACCTCCATTTCGGGGCCAAATGATGACATCCCGCTTTATCCCGGCAGCGTCAAGCTCGACTACGAGGCCGAACTGGCGCTGGTGATCGGCCGCAGCGCCCACCGCGTGCAGGAAGAGCAGGCGATGGACCATGTGGCCGGTTACTGCATTTGCAATGATGTGTCCGAGCGCGAATGGCAAATTGAACGCGGCGGCACGCTCAGCAAGGGGAAAAGCGCGCCTGGCTACGGTCCGATCGGCCCTTGGCTGGTGACCGCCGACGAAGTGCCGGACCCGCAGGCGCTGCGCGTGCGTACCTTCGTCAACGGCGAAATCCGGCAGGACGGGAATACCTCGGACATGGTCGTGTCGGTCGCGCGGTTTATCGCCCACCTGTCGGAATTCATGCTGCTGCTGCCCGGCGACGTGCTCACCACCGGGACTCCGGCCGGCGTGGCCCTCGGCATGCAGCCGCCGCGGTGGCTGCGAGCAGGAGACGAGGTACGCATCGAGATCGAAGGTCTGGGTGAGCTGCGGCAGCGCGTCGTTGCCGTCGGCTGAGCGAGCGCCCGGCATGCCCACCGGCGCGGCTTGCCCGGTTGCGCGTATGGCCGGGCATCAAAAATTACTATTTGTGATGTCAGGCCGGTAATCGTATATTGGCCGCCACCAGTGACGCGCGACACCGAGGTCGATTCGCTGCCTAAAACCTGCGCTCAAAGCGCGCTCTGAAAGGACGGAGACATGAAAGCAGATTTCGGCAGGCGCTCCCTGCTCAAGGGCGTAGGCGCGATTGCTGGCAGCGCCACCCTCGGCCTTCCGTCGCTGGCGCTTGCCCAGACCGGGCCGATCCGGATCGGCGTCACCAACGCATTGTCCGGCCCGAACGCCGTGTTCGGCGAGAACAACGTAATTGGCCAGCGACTGGTGGTGGAGCAGTACAACCGCGCTGGCGGCGTGCTCGGCCGGCAGTTGGAACTGGTGGTGCGTGACGACCGCGCGCAGGCTGCCGCGGGCACGGCCATCGTCCGTGAATTTGCGGGCTCCGGCATCCAGTTCCTGGCCGGTGGCGGCGCTACCACGGTGGCGATTGCCTACGCTGGGCTGGTATCCGAATTGAACATGTTGTACATCTGCAGCACCCCCGGAATGGCGATCACGCACGAGGCGTTCAACCGCAACGTATTTCGCTTCAATCCGAACACGTATTCGCTGTTCGGCGCGCAGGGGCGGGTTTTGGCCGAACGTTATCCCAATCTGACCAAATGGGGTGCGATCACGCCCGACTACGCCTTCGGTCATGACGCGGCGCGGGTGTTCGGCAACACGTTGAAGCAATACCACTCCAAGCGCGCCAGCAAGGACTTCGAAGTGGCAAAGCCGATCGTGGTGAGCGGGGCGCAGACGGACTTCCGTCCACAGATCAATTCGCTGATGAATTCGGACATCGAAGGGCTGTTCATCGGCATGCCCGGCGCCCCCGGTATCAGCTTCCTGCAGCAGGCGCACGCCGTCGGACTGGACAAGAAGCTCAAGGTGATGGCCGAGGTGAGCGGCGACGTCGCGCTGCTGGCGCTGGGCAAGGATATGCCGAACAACGTCTGGTCCCCGGTGTTCTGGCCTTACGAACGCGAGCCGGTGAAGAGCAACAAGGTCAGCCAGCAGATGCTGGCCGACTACCACAGAATTACCGGCAAAAGTTTCCCCAATGGGCATGTGTTGCGCGGCGCTATTGGCGTCCGCGGCCTGTTGGAGGGCATCAAGAAGGCAAAGACGACCGATGTGCCCACCGTCATTGCGGCGATGGAGGATCTCAGCTTCGAATCGGAGATCGGCCCCTACACCGTGCGCAAGGCCGACCACGCCGGGATGGCGACTCTGTTCGTCGGAAACTACAACCGCGTGGACGCCGAACCCTTCATCACGCTGAAGGAAGTGCGCGCGGTGCCGGAAGTCAGCGTTATCGAAACTCCTTCACCTGGCAAAGAGTACATTCAGTAGACCAGTAAACCAGTAAACCAGTAAACCAGTAAACCAGTAAACCAGTAAACCAGTAAGCCAGTAAGCCAGTAAAGGCGCGGGCCAACACGGTGCCCAAGTTTCTCCGGGAAATAGCCGGGCAAACCCCGGTGCACAACTCTTAAATAATGGACGGAGACATGAAAGCAGATTTCGGCAGGCGCGCCTTGCTCAAGGGCGCAGGTGCGATTGCAGGTAGCGCCACCCTGGGCCTTCCGTCGCTGGCGCTCGCCCAGACCGGGCCGATCCGGATCGGCGTCACCAACGCGTTGTCCGGCCCGAATGCCGTTTTCGGCGAAGCCAACGTTGTCGGCCAGCGGCTGGTGGTGGATCAGTACAACCGCGCTGGCGGCGTGCTGGGCCGGCAGGTGGAACTGGTGGTGCGTGACGACCGCATTCAGCCTGCCGTGGGCACGGCCATCGTGCGCGAATTTTCGGGCTCGGGCATCGAGTTTTTGGTCGGCGGTGGCGCTACGACCGTGGCCATCGCCTACTGTGGGCTGATACAAGAGCTCAAGATGCTGTATGTCACCCAGCTCCCCGGAATGGCGATCACGCACGAGGCGTTCAGCCGCAACGTATTCCGCATTAACCCGAACACCTATATGCTGTTCGGCGGGCAGGGTCGGGTCCTGGCCGAACGTTATCCCAATGTGGTCAAGTGGGGTTCGATCACGCCGGACTACGCTTTCGGGCACGACGCGGCGCGCGTGTTCAGCAACGCGGTGAAGCAGTACCACCCGAAGCGCGCCAGCAAGGACTTCGAAGTGGCCAAGCCGATCGTGGTAAGCGGTACGCAAACGGACTTCCGCCCCCAGATCAACTCCCTGATGAATTCGAACATTGAAGGTCTGTTCATCGGCATGCCTGGCGCGCCGGGAATCAGCTTCTTTCAGCAGGCGCACGCCGTTGGACTGGACAAGAAGCTCATGGTGATGGGAGAAACGAGCGGCGATGTCGCTCTGATAGCGCTGGGCAAGGACATGCCCGACAACGTCTGGTCCCCGGTATTCTGGCCGTACGAGCGCGAGCCGGTGAAGAGCAACTAGATCACCC
>JANNGR010000483.1:0-5359 GCA_031403955.1 Betaproteobacteria bacterium | reverse complement strand
CGTAGATGATCCAGGTGAAGCTCTGGATGAGCTGGGCGCCCACCGCGATCATGGCCCCGCGCATGACGAGGGCGCCCGCTGATCGCCGAGCAATTCAAGACCCGTCACCACAAGCTGCTGATCCCCAACCGCGAGGTGCTGGCGCGGCTGCCCGAGGGCGTGGCGGCGATGACCGAGCCGATGATGAGTCACGACGTGATTGCGTTCTACCTGCTCAGCGAGCGGGTGTCGAAAGAGGTCAAGGTCGTACTGGCGGGACAAGGTGCCGACGAGGTGTTCGGGGGGTACTTCTGGTACCCGTTGATGGATGCCGAAACCGGCCCGGCCCTGGAGCGGTTCAGCCGGCATTATTTCGACCGCGACCATGCCGAGTATCTCGAAATGATCGCGCCGGCCTGGCAGGTGCCCGATGTGACGGCGGAACTGGTCGCGCGCGAGCTAGCAAAGCCGCGGGCCGACACCTTTCTCGACCAAGTGTGGCGCTTCGACATCACGACATTGGTGGTCGACGATCCGGTCAAGCGCGTGGACAACATGCCGATGGCCTGGGGCCTGGAAGTACGCGTACCCTTCCTGGACCATGAACTGGTCGAACTTGCCGCCCGGATGCCGCCCGAACTCAAGCTCGGGCAAGGTGGCAAGTACCCCCTCAAGGCGATCTCGCGCGGCGTGATTCCCGACGCGGTGATCGACCGGGCCAAGGGTTACTTTCCGGTGCCGGCTTTGAAACATGTGCGCGGCCCGTTCCTCGAACTTATGCGCGGCATCCTGTTGTCGGACGCCTGCATCCGGCGCGGGCTATACCAGCGTGCCTTCGTCGACAAGCTGCTGGCGGACCCGCAGGCACACTTCACGCGCATCCAAGGCAGCAAGCTGTGGCATCTGGCGCTGCTGGAATGGTGGTTGCAGATCCATGTGGACGGCGCGCTTGCCAGCGCCAGTAGCGCCCATCGTGCGTGACCGCGATGAAAACGAGCGTTATTAAAGTCCGTGGCATGTTGTCGGTATGGAGCGTGCTCGGAGTGGAAAAGCGGCTTGGCGACGTGCCGGGTGTCGAAAGTGTTACGGTCAATTACGCTGCGGGAAGCGCCACGGTACGCTACGACGAAACCCGACTCGCGGTAGCCGATATCAAGTCGGTCGTGCGCTTGAGCCAGTCTGAGTCAACCGGCAAATCCGAATCCAGGCCTGCCAGCGAACCTAAGCGTGCTGGTGAGGCAACCCCGCAAGTTGTGCCGGCCGGCGCTGCAACGCCCGAGCCTGCCACGCCGGCCACCGGCGGCCAATATGGCCACCAGGGTCATACAGCACCGGGCGCGCCGCCTCCAGGCGCCCGAACCGTGCCGGCGAAGGTCGGCGGACCCGATGACCCATCGGTCAAGGATGCCGGCGAAGTGGCGAGGGCTTTCGGGGCAGACCTCGAAAACGGGCTTGCCGCACAGGAGGCATCGCGCCGGCTCGCACAAAACGGCCCGAATGCACTTCGCGCGGCCGCGCGCGTACCTGCGTGGCGACGCGTGCTGGCGCATTTCCAGGACCCTCTGGTCTACCTTTTACTGGCCGCCGTTGCCATCGCGCTGGCCGCCTGGGTGATCGAGGGCCTGGTCGGGTGGCCGGTGGATGCGATCGTCATCGCGACTATCGTCCTGCTCAACGCGGTCCTTGGTTATGTGCAGGAAGCCAAGGCAGAGGACGCCGTGGCCGCCCTGGCCCGGATGACCGCGGCGACCTCCGCGGTCCTGCGTGACGGTCAGGTGCTGCGGGTGCCCAGCGCCGATCTGGTGCGTGGCGACTTGCTGGTGCTCGGCGAGGGTGATGCCGTCGGGGCGGACGCGCGCCTGGTTCAGGCCACGTCATTGCGCGTGCAGGAAGCCTCGTTGACCGGCGAGAGCGAAGCCGTGCTCAAGGATGCCGCCACGCTGCCCAAGGCGGCGGCGCTCGGCGACCGGCTTGACATGGTCTTCAAGGGAACGGCGGTCGCGCAGGGCACCGGTCGCGCCGTGGTGACGGCGACCGGCATGGACACCGAGGTGGGTTCGATCGCCGAAATGCTGGAGGCCACCGCGCAGGAGCCGACACCGCTGGAGAAAGAAATCGGACGCATCGGACGCATGCTGGGCATCGCGGTGGTCATCATTGCCGTCCTGGTAGTGGGGACCATCCTGCTGATCTCCGATATCCGCGGCGCCGCCGATGTTATTCACGTCTTGCTGCTCGGCGTGTCGCTGGCGGTGGCGGCCGTGCCGGAGGGGCTGCCCGCGATCCTGTCGGTGGTTCTCGCCCTCGGGGTGCGGCGGATGGCGAAACACAACGCGATCGTCAAGAACCTGTCGTCGGTGGAAACGCTGGGCTCCGCCTCGGTCATCGCCTCGGACAAGACCGGCACGCTGACCCGCTCGGAAATGACCATCGAGCGGGTGATGACCGCCTCGGGCGGCACCCGTGTGACCGGGGTCGGGTACACGCCTGTGGGGCGGGTAGAGCACGAGGGCGCGGAGCTGGCGGCCGGACCGCTGCGTGACGAGAACGTCGTGGTGCTCGGCGGCGGCAGCCTGGCTGGCAACTCCGACCTGCGCCAGGGGGCGGGCGGCGAATGGGAGATCCATGGTGACCCCACCGAAGCGGCCTTCCTGGTGGCCGAACACAAGCTTGGCTCGCCCGAGATGCGCGAGCGGCGCGAGCGGCGTTTCGAGCGCATCGGCGAAATCCCGTTCACGTCCGAGCGCAAGATGATGTCGACGATCGAACTCGACCACGAGCACAACGACCAGGTAGTGGTTATCACCAAGGGTGCCCCGGACGTCTTGCTAGAACGCTGCACCCGGGCGCGGGTGGGGATGGATCTGGTCGACCTCGACGACGCGCTGCGCTCGCGGCTCCTGGCTGACGTTGACACGCTTTCCGACGCGGCGCTGCGCACGCTGGCGGTGGCCTACCGCCCCTTGAGCCCGGGCGAGGACCCGCAAGTCACGGAATCACTCGAACGCGACCTGGTGTTCGTCGGCACGGTCGGGATAATCGACCCGCCGCGCGAGGAGGCAGCGGTCGCCATTCGCGAGGCCCGGCGGGCCGGCATCCGGGTGATCATGATCACCGGTGACCACCCGCGCACCGCCGCACGCATTGCCGCCGACCTTGGGATCGTGGAGGGCGGCGCCCAGGCGCTGACGGGGGCGCAGCTCGATGCGCTGGACGACGCTGGATTGGCCGAAGCCGTGCGCCGGACGTCGGTCTACGCACGGGTGTCGCCGGCGCACAAGCTGCGCATCGTTGACGCGCTGCAGGCCGATGGCAACATAGTCGCGATGACCGGCGACGGCGTCAACGATGCACCCGCGCTGAAGGCGGCTGACATCGGCGTCGCGATGGGGGTTACAGGTACCGAGGTGACGAAGGAAGCGGCGAAGATGATCCTCGCGGACGACAACTTCGCCACCATTGTCGAGGCGGTGCGCGAAGGGCGCGGCATTGTCGACAACATCCGCAAGTTCCTGCGTTACCTGTTGTCCTCGAACATGGGCGAGGTGTTGACGGTGTTCCTGGGTGTGGTGGGGGCGGGGGTGATCGGGCTGACGGGTGCCGGCGGCGCGGTCGTGCTGCCGCTGCTCGCGACGCAGATCCTGTGGATCAACCTGATCACCGACTCCGGGCCTGCGCTGGCAATGGGTGTTGACCCGCCCACTGACGACCTGATGGCTAGAGCGCCGCGGCACATGCGCGAGCGGTTGATCGACGCCCGCATGTGGGCGAATGTGATCCAGACTGGCCTGGTGACAGCCGTGGTGACACTACTGACGATCGACCTCTACCTGCCCGGCGGGCTGATCGACGGCACATACGATCTCGTTACCGCCCGCACCGCGGGCTTTACGGTGCTCGTATTCACCAGCATGTTCACCTGCTTCACCGCGCGCTCCGACACTTCGAGTGCCTTCGCGCACCTGTTCGACAACCGGTGGCTTTGGGGCGCGGTCACGCTGTCGCTGTTATTGCAGCTGGCGGTGGTCCACCTTGGCTTCCTCAACCTGGCCTTCGGTACGTTGCCGCTGGCGCTCGATCAGTGGCTGGTGTGTATCGCGATGGCCAGCGTGGTGTTGTGGTTCAGCGAATTGAGCAAACTGGTGCGTCGGGCATGGAGCAGACGACGTATCACGGGCTGATGCTCACGCCATTCGGTCCGCGGCCGACCGGCACGGTCGCGATCACCTTGCGCTCGGCCAGATCGACAACCGAGACCGTGTTCGCGTAGGTGTTGGTCACGAAGGCACGGCGCCCGTCGTTATCTATCACCACTCCGTGGGCGCCCGGCCCGGTCTCGATGGTGGCCACGGCCATGAAGGTTTGAAGGTCGATCATGCTGACGCTGTTGCCGGGTTTTTCCCGCGTGCCCTGGTTGGCGACCAACAGCCAGCGGCTGTCGGGTGTGGCGTACAACTGGATCGGCACCGTACCGACGGCCACCTTGCGGATTGGCTTGCGGCTCAGCGCGTCGATCACCGCGACCCGGTTCTCCTGCGACAACGAGACGAAACCCAGCCGGCCATCGGATGTGAAGCCGACCTGCGCCGGGCCCCTGCCGACAGCGATCCGGGCGATCTGCTTGCGTGTCTGGGTGTCGATTACCGAGACCGTGCCTCCTTTCAGGTTGGCGACCCAGGCCTGCTTGCCATCCGGACTGATCCGGATGCCGTGCGGGGACGCGCCGGCCGGTATCGTTGCTACCACCCGTAGCGCCGAGGTGTCCACCACGCTGACGCTGTTATCGCCACCATTGGTGACATAGGCGTAGCGGCCGTCGGGGGCCACGACGACATGGGCGGGGTGTTTGCCGACCGGCACCTTGGCGACCACGGCGTCCGTGCTGGTGTCGATGGCCCACACCGCACCGGCGCCAGCCATTGCCCCGTGTTCGGACTTTGGCATTCCCTGGTGCGCCGGCTGCTCCGCTGCCTTGCCGGGCTCACCGTTGTTGGTGACCCAGACCAGCTTGCCGTCCGGCGCGACCTGGACGTTGTGCGGGCCCTGACCGACCGGTATGCTGCCGATTTTCGTGAATGAAACGGCGTCGATGACGCTGATGGTGCTCGCCTCTTCGTCGGCCACGTAGACCTTCGCCGCGGCGACAAAGGCCGGCGCCGCGGCAATCGAGAGCGCCGCTGACAGCGATGCCATGCGCCGCACGGCGCTACCGGTATTAGCTATGTTCCGTGTGTTCATGGCTTGTTTCTCCTATTAACGACAAACTGCCCCGGCCGGTCCGCGGGAAGGCAAAGTGAAGGTAGATCAGCGCGCTTAACAAGGCAGCGAAGAAGCACCACACCGAGATGAACCAGCGCCCATAGAAGTAATAGGCAGTGGC
>JANNGR010000482.1:0-2546 GCA_031403955.1 Betaproteobacteria bacterium | reverse complement strand
GCCTCGGCGTTGTTGCCGACTGCGTAGATATGGCGCCCAGCGGCGGTTTCGCGCAGATAGAACCAAACGCCGAGGTACAGCAGCACCATCAGCGCGCTGCCGTAGGCGACCTCGGTGCCGCCAATCTGAAAAGTGTTGCCGAGCCAGGTCATGGCCGGCGGCAGGTCGGTGACGGTTTGTGAATTGGAATAGAGCTGGGTGACCGCGAACGCTATGTTCAGCGTACCCAGCGTCACAATGAACGGCGGCAGTTTGATTCGCGTCACCAGCAGCCCATTGATCAGTCCGAACAAGGCGGTGACTCCTATGCCGCACAGAATCGCCAACGGTACCGGCACGCCAAGCTCGACCGCCAGCTTGGACATCACAATGCCGCCCAATGCCATCACCATGCCACACGACAGGTCGATGCCCGCCGTGAGCACAATCAGCGTTTGACCAATCGCGATCACGCCGACCACCATGACCTGCTGCAAGATCAGCGACAGGTTTTCGCCGGTCAGGAAACGATCGGTCTGCGTGGCGAAAAATATGCAGGCGATCAGCAGGGCGATGAAAGGGCCGAGCGTGCCGATGGAGGGCAGTTTTTCTTTTAAGGTGGTCATGGTGGGGTCCTATTCGCAGGGAGAACACTTTGTGCGCCAGCGCAGCGCAGCGCGCACAAGCCGTCGAGCGTGGGCCTATACCCGCTCGCTTATTTCTTTCCCCAGCACAGATCGGTGCCGGTCTTGACGTCCTTGCTCTCCACGCCGGTGGCGGCCTTGGCGGCAATCAACGTGACTCCGGTGTCGGTATAACCGCTGACCTTCTTGCCGCTCTTGGCGTATTCGACGCCGGCCGCCACACCCATGGCCGCCATCTTCAGCGGATACTGCTGCGAAGTAGCCGCGATCACGCCCGCGCCCACATCCTTGATGCCGGCGCAGCCGCCGTCGACCGACACGATGGTTACGTCCTTTTCTTTCTTGGCCGCCTTCAGCGCCTTGAACGCACCCGCCGCCGCCGGTTCGTTGATGGTGTACACCAGGTTGAGGTCGGGGTATTACTGCAGGCAGTTTCCCATCGCGGTCTGGCCCTTGGCCGGGTCCCCAAAGCTGTCGGCCATACACACCACTTCCGGCGCTTTGCCGAGCTCGTTGCTCTTGGCGTCTGGCGCCGCCAGACCGAAGCCTTTCAGGAACCCGTTGTGACGCTGCGCGCCGACCGGGTGGCCCGGGAACAGGTCGAGCGTGGCGATCTTGGCTGGCTTGCCACCAAGGGTGGCTTTGGCGTACTGGCCAATCAGTTCGCCGGCCTTGTAGTTGTCGGTAGCGAACAGGGCGTCGGTCGCCGAGGCCGGGTCGGTCGGGCTGTCCAGCGCGATCACCATCACACCCTTGTCCTGCGCCTTCTTGATGGCCGGGATGATGGCCTTGCTATCGCTGGGTGTGATCAGAATGGTTTTTGCCCCGGCGGCGATCATGTTTTCCATGGCCGTCACCTGGCCGGCGTTGTCGCCGTCGGTCTTGCCGGCGCCGGTGAGCAATTTGGCGCCGAGTTTTTTGGCTTCGGCTTGCGCGCCTTCTTTCATCTTGACGAAGAACGGATTGGTCTCGGTCTTGGTGATCAGGCCGATAACCGGCTCAGCGGCAAATGCGGAAGACGCGGCGAAGGCCAAAACGGCCAGGGCAAGGTAGGTTTTTTTCATGCGGGCTCCTGAAGGATAGGTTGGTCAGTTTCAGTGGTTTGGGGCGAGAGTCGAGACGACTTGCCCCTGAGTTTTTACGCTTTACGTTGCAGCGCGGGTGAAGTATATTGGAGACTGACTAATTAAATCAAGTTGTTTTAGTTATGGAAAACCCTAATACCGAGACCAGAGTTGCCACCGCCGGTGAAGCGCTGATTGACCTGATCGCACAGCCCGATGGCCGTTTCGAGCCCTGCCTGGGTGGGGCGGTGTTCAACCTGACGCGTGCCATCGCGCGCCAGGGCGTGGGCGCGACCTATCTCAATCCATTGTCCGCCGACCGTTTTGGGCGCCTGTTGGCGCAGGCGCTGGAACACGACGGCGTGGTTCTGGCGCAGCCGCAACCGGTGCGGGAGGTTACGTCGCTGGCCGTGGTATCGGTCAACGCAGCCGGGCATCCGGACTATGCCTTCTACCGCCAGGGCGTCGCGGACCGCGCTACCAGCTCTGAACTGCTGAATCAGTTGTGCGCGCGCCAGGCGGCGCTGGAGCTGGTATGCACCGGCGCGCTGGCTTTGTCCGCCGACGATGCCGGCACCTATTTGCCGTGGCTGCGCACCCAGCGCGCCCAGGGCAAGACGATCGTGGTCGATGCCAATCTGCGGCCCTCGGTGATGCCCGACCTTGCCGCGTACCGGCGCAATGTGCAGCAGGCGCTGCAACTCGCCGACATCATCAAGGCCAGCGACGAAGACCTGGAGACGCTGGGCACGCCCGGCGCCAATGCGCTTGAGCGCGCCCGCCACCTGCTGGATGCAAGCAACGCGTATTTGCTTGCGCTGACGCTGGGTGAGCGGGGTGCCTGTGTGTTGTCGCGCGA
>JANNGR010000481.1:0-5272 GCA_031403955.1 Betaproteobacteria bacterium | reverse complement strand
CGGGCGCAACTGGCTTGTTTTGAGAGAGATGTGGGATGGATCGGCGCTGAGAGGAGATTGCGGCGGGGGTAGCGGCGGCGGTGGCGAGTGGCGTTTTGTGGGCGGGCGCAACTGGCGTGTTTTGAGAGAGATGTGGGATGGATCGGCGCTGAGCGGAGATTTTGGCGGGGGTTGGGCAATGGGCGCGCCATGATAGGTGGCGGGGCGGGGGTGGTCGAAAATTCGAGCGAGAAGGCATGCATGCCCGCAGTGATGGCAAAGGTGCGGGGGAAGTGGGCGTTGGCGCCGTTGGCGATGAATTTCACTTCCGTCGTGCGGATCCGGGTCATGGTGGCTCCTTCCTACTCAGCGTCGATAACTTTCCGTTTGGTATTGTACAGCACGGGGAAGCGAATACGAGACGAAGATTGGAATAAGTGGTTTGGAATCAGCGACAAATTAGGTTGAAAGCCGTGTCAATTGGGAAAGTTTTCATCGGCGGGGCGGGGTAAAGTTCGGGGGATCAGAAGACTTTAGTGCCGCCCCGGTGATGAAAACGCGCGTTGAACGAAACCGCTTTTCTCAGGTGCCGGGGTTATGGGTTTTGCTTGGCTCGGGGTGGGTGGAAGAGGGCCTGGCGAGGGTCCGCGGTGGGACGATGGGGTGGGCAGTGGGGCTTGCTGAGCGGGAAGGAGGCGGGTTTGGGCCACTTTCATGAGGCGAGCTGGCTCGTGTGCCAGGCGTCGAGGCGCCGCCGGACGGTCCTCGGGCTGCCCTGGTGAATAAGGCTGTAACGGCGGCAGCGGCGCGGCCAATCGGCATGCTCATGAGGAATCGAGGCTGCTGGCCTGTGGCGCCCGGGGTGGCGGAATCGTTTCGATGCGCAGCATCTGGCCTGTTCCGCATTGCGGGCAGCGGAGCAGATCCGGGGTGAGGCCTGCCAAGCTGATAGCGATGTCGTCCCGGGTGGGCAGCAGGTCGCTGTGCGCCACGCCGAGCAAGTGGCGGCAGTGGTTCAGCGTCTTTCGTTTGTGGCGGCTCGCCAGTAGTCCGTAGTGGCGGATGCGCTGGAATCCGGGTGGAATGGTGTGCAGTAGAAAGCGGCGGATGAATTCCCCGGGAGCCAGCGTCATGGTGCGTTTTTGCTGGCTTTGGTGGGCCCGGTAGTTTTTGTAGCGGAACCGGACTTGCTCCTGATCGAGGCTGAGGAAGCGGTTGTTGGAGATGGCCACGCGGTGGGTGTAGCGGCCCAGATAGTCCAGCACCTGGGCCGGCCCGCCGAAAGGCGGCTTGGCGTAGACGACCCATTCCATCCCGCGCAGGGTGTCCAGCAATTGCTGGAATTGGCGAGGTGGGCCGAGCGCTTCCAGCTTGCCGTGAAAGGATAGTTTTCCATCCTGAAAAGCCTGGGCCAGCGCTTCCAGAAACAGGTGCCGGAACAGGCGCGATAGTACGTGCACACTGAGGAAGAAGCCGGGCCGGCAGGAGATCCAGGACTCTCCATCCGGACCCAGGCCGCCGCCGGTGACGACGCAATGCAGGTGCGGGTGCAGCAGCAGGTTTTGGCCCCAGGTGTGGAGGATGGAGAAGAAGCCGACCCGGGCGCCGAGATGCCGCGGGTCGGCGGCGATGGTGAGCAGAGTCTGGGCGCTGGCCTGAAACAGAATCCGGTAGAGGACGGCCTTGTTTTGCAGGGCCAGCGCGTTGAGTTGTTCGGGAATGGTGAAGACGACGTGGAAGTATTCCACCGGCAACAGTTCAGCCTTCCTGCGTTCCAGCCATCGGCCGCGCTCCAGATTCTGGCACTTTGGGCAATGGCGATTGCGGCAGGAGTTATAGCTGATGCGTTGATGCGGACACTGGCTGCAGCGCTCCACATGCCCGCCGAGGGCGGCGGTACGGCAAGTCTCGATGGCCCGCATCAGCTTGAGTTGCTGAACGGGCAGACGGTGTTGCTGGCGATACCGCTCGCCGTGGCGGCGGAAGACGTCGGCCACTTCGACAGTAGGCCGGGCCATGGGTCAGCCTCGGGGGACTTGGATTTTCGGGGGACGGCCGCGCTTCTTCTTTGGTTCATCGGCGTCTGGCCAGCGGTCCAGCGGGCTCACCGTGCGGCCGATGGTTTGCGGCGTGACGGCGATGTAGCGGGCAGTGGTTTCGATGCGGCTGTGGCCGAGCAGCACCTGAATGGCGCGCGTGTCGACGCCGTTTTCGAGCAGATGGGTGGCAAAGCTGTGCCGCAGTAGATGGGGGGTGACGCGCTTGGCGATCCCGGCCCTTTCGGCGGCCTCCCGGCAGGCCTCCTGCACGCTGGCCGGTTGCAGATGGGTACCGGCCTTGGTGCCAGGGAAGAGGTAATCGACCGGCCGTTGCAGCTTCCAGTACAGACGCAGCAACGTGAGCAGGCGGCCGCTAAGCACGGTGAAGCGGTCTTTGGCGCCCTTGCCCTGCTCGACATGGATCAGCATGCGGCTGGAATCGATGTGGCCGGCTTTGAGCGAGGCTGCTTCGGAGATGCGAAGCCCGGCTCCATAGCAGAGCATGAGTACGGCACGAAACCTGAGAATTCCCAGATGGCGGAAAAATTCGACCACCTCGGCTTCGCTCAGCACGGACGGAAGCTTCTGCCCCACTTTCATGCGCGTGAAGTGGGCGTGGGACCAGGGCATCTCCAGCGTGACGGTGTAGAGGAACCGTACGGCGGCGACGAAGCAGTTGATGGATTGGGGCGAGAGTTGGCGCTGCTCGACGAGGAACAGTTGATAGTTGCGGATGTCGTCGAGCCCCAGTTTAGTGGGGTTGACGCCGTAGTAGTTTGCAAAGTCGGCGACGTAATGGGTATAACTACGCTGGGTCCCGGCGGCGAAGTTCCGCAGTTGCATGTCTTCGAGCATGCGCTGACGCAATTGGCTCATGATCGGCTCCTTAATCGATAGAGTTGGCTGCTGTGAACAGCCAACTTGAGTTTGAGCCAATTTCGGGATTCGCCGGGACCTGTAATATGCCGTACTCCTCAGGGATGAGGTGCGATTACCGCGCAGCGGTTTAGTTCAACACCCATGCCGGCCCCTGCGGTTCCGGCACAACGAGGGATGAAAACGGGTGCGGGTGAGCGCATACTGATTCTGTCGCTGGTGCAAGAAGGCCGACATCATTCTGGAGCCATGGAGCCCGACTGTGAACTTGGCCTGGGGACGCTTTAGTAGCACAACGAAGTGGTGCCTCCGCCGGAAGGCGGAGAGCCCGGAAAGGAAAGTCGTCCTTTCGTTCGTGTCCCCCGCCCGGCGGCAAGGAGGTTGCTGTGGAAGTAGTATACTGCCGCTGCGGCGGCTTGGATATCCACAAGGACACAATCGTGGCTTGCGTGCAGGTCACGGGAGAAGGTGGTACAAAAGACATCCGGAAACGTGAGTTTCCGGCTCATCTGGAGGGACTGGAGCAGTTGAGGTGGTGGTTGATGGCCTCGAAAGTGGAATCGGTGGCGATGGAATCGACTGGTGTTTACTGGAAGCCGGTGTGGCATGTATTGGAGGGGCGGTTTCCCCTACTGTTGGCCAATCCAACCCACATGAAGAACATCCCGGGCCGAAAGACGGACCAGAAGGATGCCGAGTGGATCGCCGACCTCCACGCGCACGGTCTGCTGAAGCCGAGCTTTGTGCCGCGAGCCGAAATCCAGGAGTTGCGGGATCTGACGCGGATGCGGGTGAAGTTGAAGGAGGAATACAACCGTATCCACAACCGCATCCACAAGGTTCTGGAAGATGCCAACATCAAGCTCGACATGGTGGCCAAAGACATTCTCGGGGTGACCGGACGACTGATCATACGAGCGCTGATCGAAGGTCAGCACAGTGCTGAATGGCTGGCTGACAAAGCCCGGGGGAGTCTGCGGGGGCGACGCGAGGAACTGCGGGTGGTGCTTCGCGGCCACGTGACCGAGCATCACCGCTTCCTGTTGCGGGAGTTGATGGAGGAAGTCGAGACTGTCGAGCGCCGGATTGCCACACTGGAGATGCGCCTGGCTGAGAAGATGGAACCGTTCAGCGAACAGATCAAACGACTGACGACGATTCCGGGTATCGACCTGATCGCGAGTTGGGCGTTAATTGCGGAGCTGGGCACAGACATGACCGTATTCCCAGACGCCCATCACGCGGCGAGTTGGGCCGGGTTGGTTCCAGGCAGCTTCGAGAGCGCCGGCAAGCGCAAGAGCAGCCGGACACGGAAAGGCAACCGCTGGATTCGGCGCGTTCTCTGCCAGTCAGCCTGGGCGGTCTCTCACAAGAAGAACTGCTATTTGACGGCGTGCTTCCATCGTCATGTGGCACGAGCCGGGGTGAAGAAGGCCATTGTGGCAACGGCCCATCAGATCCTGATTGTCGCCTACCACATACTGCGGGACGGGACATCCTACCGCGAACAGGGCGGAGACTATTTCGACCGGCTGAATCCGGAAAAGACCCAGCGCCGCCTTACGGAACGGCTGCACCGGATGGGCTTTGAGGTGGTCCTGAAGCCGCTGAGCACCCCGCAGAGCAGCCCGTCAGAGCCGGGGCAGGAGTCACCGCCACCCCGCCGCCGCGCTGGGCGCCCCTGCAAATGCGCCGAACGCGGAACTGACTGCAAACACAGGCACTAAAAACTCGAAGTTTTCAAAGGAACGGGGTCTGGCGGTACCGCGATTTGTACGCCGGAGGGCTGGAAACGGACTAGTTCGCGGAGGTGGGGCCGGGGGAATTGGAGGACGTAGACTTGGGCCTCGTCGCCGGGTTCCAGGGTAGTGGGGGGAGGCATTGTGGAGACGGCGCGGAGGCGGCGGTAGAATTGGAGGGCGCTGGCGAGGGGGTGCTCGGCCTTGATGACTGCTTTGGGGTAGTGGGCTTCCAGATAGGCGAAGACCTCGCGGCTATTGGCGTCGAAGGGCCACTGGCGGGTCTGGGCGGGGGTAATGATGGCGAGGCTCCAGACGGCGGCGGCGGCGAGTGGCAGAGCGGTCCAGCGCCAGCGGGCACAGGCGTGGCCGATGAGGAGGATGGCAAGCGGGATGAGATAACAGCCGGTCCGGCTCTGGGGCCAGGGGATGTCTTTGAGCAGGTTCAGGGTGGTCAGGGCGGCGAGGATGAGGGCGAGCGTGAGAGCGAGGCGGCCCCGTTCGTAGCAGGCGGCGGCAACGATCAGGAGGAGTGTCAGCGGGTAGAGGAAAATGCTTTTCAGGCTGGCGAGGAGGTTGCCCATGCCGAAATAAAAGTTGCCGGCTGTGGCGTGGGTAACGGGGACGGCCATCAGGATG
>JANNGR010000480.1:0-22007 GCA_031403955.1 Betaproteobacteria bacterium | reverse complement strand
CACCGTGACGAGCGTGAGCGCCGCGAGGGGGAGGAGGAGCTTCGTGATCTGGTTCTTCATGTGAGGTCTCCTTTGCCCCGGGCTAGAACGACAGCTCGAGCCCAAGCCGGACCGACAGCGGGAGCTGTTGGGTCACCGCCTTGGCGAAGTTGTTGTTGATGGTGCGTTTCCGACTGCGCAACCAGACAGCCCACACCGCCATGCAAGCATCGAACGCCGCGTCCCCAGGACCTGCTTTACAGGCCGGCACCGGTGCGACTGGCCCGGTGCACACCAGCATGGACGCCAGGCGGCTGGCGCGCAAACGCCTGCCACGCACGGTATTCGACTTTATCGACGGTGCCGCAGGCCAGGAAACTGCTGCAGGCCTGAACCTGGCGGACCTGTCCCGCATCCGGCTGGCGCCGCGCGTGCTTGCCGATGTCGCGCAGTTTGATCTGCGCAGCAGTTTCCTCGGGCTCGACCTGCCCTTGCCCTTTGGCATCGCCCCCATGGGCATGTGCGACCTGGCCTGGCCGGGTGCGGACCGTGCGATGGCGGCGCAGGCGGTGCGGCGCGGCATCCCGCTGTGCCTGTCCACGGCCGGTTCGACCAGCATCGAAGACATGCACGCCCTGACCGGCGGCCGGGCCTGGTTCCAGCTCTACGTGAGCGGCGCGGCCGAGGCCGGCTTCGCGATGGCGGAGCGTGCCGCCAGGGCGGGTTGCGAGGTGCTGGTCCTGACCGTCGACGTGCCCAGGGTCGCACGCAGGCCACGCGACCTGCGCAACGGTTTCCAGACGCCGTTCCGGATCCGGCCGCGCCAGTTCATGGACTTCGCGCTGCACCCGCGCTGGTCGATCACCACGCTGTGGACCGGTGTACCCACCACAGCCAACTTCCGCCTCGCAAACGGCAGCAACCAGTACGACCGCAGCGCGTCGCGCGACGGCGCCAACTGGTCCTTCCTGGGGCAGCTGCGCGCACGCTGGAAGGGCCGACTCATCGTCAAAGGCGTACTGGATCCCGATGACGCACAGCGCATCCAGGCGCTCGGCGCCGATGCGATTTACGTGTCCAACCATGGCGGGCGCCAGCTCGACAGCGCGCCATCGGCCGTCAGCGCCCTGCTGCGCATCCGCCAGCGGCTGGGGCCGGCCTACCCGCTGGTGTTCGACAGCGGCGTGCGCAGCGGGGAGGACATCGTCAAGGCCCTGGCCTGTGGCGCCAACCTGGTGATGCTGGGCCGCCCCATGCTGTACGCACTGGGGGCGGATGGCGCGCGTGGCCTGCACAGCCTGGTCCACGCACTGGAGGAAGAAACCCGCGTGACGCTGGCCCAACTCGGGCTGCGCGCCATCCGCGATGTCGGGCCCGACCAGTTGGCGCAACCCGACGCACCTCTTGCATAACAGCCAACCTCTACAAGGAGACAAACCGATGAGCGACAGACGCAAACTGCGCGGCGGCAACCTGCTGGCGCGCGCCCTGCTGGAAAAAGGCGTGGAGCATGTTTTCACGCTGGCCGGCGGCTTCTGCAACCCGGCGCTCGAGGGTTTCATGGAATGCGGCATGCGCGTCATCAACTGCCCGCACGAGCAAGTCGCCGGCCACCTGGCTGACGCGCACACACGTATCACCCGCAAGCCGGCGGTCTGCTTGGTCGGGCCCGAGGGTTTTGCCAACGCCGTGCCGGCCATGATGGAGGCCTGGGGAGAGCGCTCGCCGGTGATTTTCGTCACCGGCTCGAGTACGCTCAAGCGCAAGGGTGCGGGTGGCTTCAAGGAGATCGACGACGTGGCCATCGCCGCACCGCTGACCAAACACAGCGTGGGCATCACGGACGGGACCCGCATCAGCGAATGTGTCGACCGCGCGTGGAAGATCGCGAGCAGCGGCTACCCCGGCCCGGTGCACATCAGCCTGCCGGTGGACATCATGTTCTCGTCCTTCGACGACGACGCCGGCCGCGAGGAGCGGCCGTATGTGCGCACCGCGACCAGCCCGCCGCGCGCCTGGCCCGACCCGTCCGCACTCGAGCCCGTGCTGGCGCTGATCGCGGCAGCAAAGCGGCCGATGATCATCGGCGGTCACGGCGTCTGGTGGTCGGGCAACGAGCGCAAGCTGGAGGCGACCGCCAAAGCCCTGAACATCCCGGTGTTCAACATCCCCTACCACCAGAAACTGCTGGGCGAGGACAACGAGGCCTACATGGGCCTGGCCGACATCCACCAGTACCAGCCCTCGCGCCAGGCGCTCGAAGCCTGCGACGTGGTGGTCATGGTCGGCGGGCGGCTCGACAACCAGATGAACTTCGGTAACGCGCCACTGTTCCCGGACACGTTGCAGCTGGTGTGCGTGAACGGCTCCTTCGAGGAGCTGGAGATGAACCGCTCGGCCGATCATGTTCTGCTGAGTGACCCGGGGGCATTTTTCGATGCGCTGCTGGACATGCAGGCGCGCGGCGCCTGGACCCTCGATCGCAGCTGGTTCGACGCCAACCGCACCTGGCGCGGCGAATGGGTGACCAAGACGCTGGCCGACCTGGCAACCGATACCGAGGACGCAGCGAAGACCGGCGGCAAGATGCACCCGCTGCAGCTCTCGCTCGACGTGCAGGCGGCCATGGGCGAGAACGACTGGCTGGTGTTCGACGGCGGCAACACGCATTTCTGGTCCGAGATCGCCGTCAACCTGGCCGGCTTGGGCGGGCAAAAACTCGCCGGCATCCTGCACCCGGGCACCTTCAGCATGCTCGGCGTGGGCGTATCGATGGCCGTGGCCGCCAAGAACACCCACCCCGACGCCACGGTGGTGCTTATCAGCGGTGACGGTGCATTTCTCTCGGGCGGCCTGTCGATCGAAACGGCCTTCCAGGAAGAACTCCCGATCGTCGTGGTGATCGACAACAACGGCGGTCTGGACTGCATTTCACAGCAGCAGGAGAGACTGTTTGCCAACGGCAAGCACTTTGCGACCGACTTCCGGGATATCCCTTTTCACACCATGTTCGAGGGCATGGGAGGTCACGGCGAACTTGTGGAGCGACGCGAACAACTGGGTCCCGCGATACGTCGGGCCATAGCCAGCGGCAAGACCGCCTGCGTCAACGTCAAGGCCAAGGGGGTCATAAGTCCGATCGTTCTGGCAACTACCAGCAAACGCGACAAGGCATCCATCGAATAGAAAGCACGAACATGGCCACCCTCAGTACCCATACACTGAACTCGATCGACGGGACCCATGCGGGGCATGTCGGCATCTCGCTTTCGCGCATCGGACCAGATGGCGCGCGCACTCAAATCTTTTCCAAAGCCACCGACGCTGGTGGCCGACTTTCGGAGCGCATCGAGATCGCGGCCGCCGATGCGTCGGTCGATTTCGAGCTGGTGTTCCGGACTGGCGCGTATTTCGCCCAACAGAACCTACCGCTGCCAGGCATGCGGATCGTGAAAGATGTGGTGCTGCGCTTCAGCATGCCCGATCCCAACGCGGCGTATCACATACCCCTGATGATTGCGCCTAACAGCTACAGCGCTTGGTGGTCCAGTTGACGGTGTCAAAGAAACCCCGGCCATGTTGCAACGCGATTCTTCACGCACCCGAAATCCCCGCTTGCAGCTAAGCGTGGGTTCTCGATCGGCGTGAAGCTTTGTCCAACCATTCTCTAACAGGAATCAGCTTTGTCCACATCCGGCCTGAACATGTCCCGGCGCATTCGCCGTACCCCGTATACCGACCGTGTCGAACAGAGCGGCGTGCGGGGCTTTTCCGTGGTAAATCACATGCTGCTGCCCAAAGCATTCCAACCCACGGTGGCGGAAGACTACTGGCACCTGCGCGAACACGTCCAGCTCTGGGATGTGTCCTGCCAGCGGCAGGTCGAGATCACCGGTCCCGATGCAAAACGCCTGGTGCAGTGGATGACGCCGCGTGACATTGGCAAGGCAAAGATAGGTCAGTGCCTGTACGTTCCCCTGGTGGACAACCACGGAGGAATGGTCAATGACCCGGTGCTGCTGAAGCATTCCGAGGACCACTACTGGTTGTCTATTGCAGACTCCGACGTCTTGTTGTGGGCCAAGGGCCTCGCACTTGGTGCGAAGCTCGACGTGTCGGTGGAAGAGCCCGACGTATCGCCTCTTGCTTTGCAAGGCCCTCGTGCCGAGGATGTGATGGCCAAGGTGTTTGGTGACGCCGTGCGCGACATTCGTTTCTTCCATTTCGGATTTGTGGAATTCCAGGGCACGCGCCAGGTGGTGCAACGCGGCGGCTATTCAAAACAGGGCGGGTTCGAAATTTACCTGAACGACAGCAATCTCGGCTCTGCTTTGTGGGATCTCATGTGGGACGCGGGTCGCGAGTTCAACATGACACCCGGGTGCCCGAACCTGATCGAGCGAATAGAAGGCGGTCTCCTATCGTACGGCAACGAATTCACGCGCGAGAACAATCCACTCGAATGCGGCCTGGCCAAGTTCTGTAAGCTCGATGGATCTATCGATTTCCTGGGCCGAGACGCATTACAACGCGTTGCGTTGGAAGGTCAGAAGCGCGAGATGCGCGGCGTCCTTTTCGACGGCGGCGCCTGCCCTCCATGCGGTAAGCCATGGCCGGTGATGGCCGGGGGCTTGGACGGTACACAGATTGGCCAGATAACCTCAGCCGCCTGGTCTCCGCGGCTGGAGCGCAATGTGGGCCTGTCCATGATTGATCGAGCCTACTGGCAGCCCGGCCAAGTGGTCACTGTTTGCAGCGCAGATGGATTGCAAAGACCAGGAGCTGTTTCGGCGCTGCCGTTTTCTTGACTAATACAAATGTTTATCTGTGTCCCACTTATTGGCAGGAACGCCTGAATGTTTGCGTTGGACGGACAGAAGCCCGCACCAGCACGCATCCGTTGAAATAGCCGCCTTCGGCAGTGTCAACAATACGGCACCAATACCAGTAAGGGCTTGTCACTATAAAAATAGCAGCAAGCCCTTTTGCTTTTCTACGATGTAATGATGTAAGCCGATTTCCCGGAATCAACCCCCAACACCAGGGCAACTAGAAAGTCCGCACGTGCGGGCTTGGCACTAGCTGAGGCGAAAACTGTCAAGCGGCCGTCGGTGCGCGTTGAACATGCATTGGCACGGCCTTGAATCTCTGCGCGGCCTGCCACACGTCATAGGCGCTTTGCTCTGCCAGCCATAGGCGGGCTTCGCCTCCACGCGCCACGCCCAGCCATGCCTCGATACGTAAGGCCATTTCAGTGGAGATAGCGGCGCGGCCGTTCAGCACACGCGACAGCGCCACGCGGGACACGTCCAATTGTTGGGCGGCTTGGGTCACGGTAAGGCCCAGCGCGGGCAACACATCATCGCGCAGCGTCAGGCCGGGGTGCGGGGGGTTGTACATGCGTGCCATCGTTGTTTCTCCGGTCTCAGTGGTAATCCTGATAGTCCACCAGCACGGCGTCCGTGCCGTCGAAAGTAAAGGTCATGCGCCAATTGCCACTGACCCACACCGAAAAGTGCCCTTTAAGGTCGCGCCCCTTCAACGGGTGCAAGCCCCAGCCCGGCAGGTTCATGCCCTGGGAATTGGTCGTTTCATTCAGGCGTCGCAACATGGCGGACAGTCGCGGGGCGTGGGCGGGAATACCGGCCATGCTCCCTTTGTCGAAAAGCGCTTTCAGGCCCTTGTGCCGGAAGGTCCAAATCATGCGCCATTGTATCGCGTAACGTTACGGGATGGACCGCTGCGGTCGATTTGCAGCCGACGATTCCCAAGTCCGGCAGGCTCCCAGACCTTGGCGCGATAGTTGTGCAACTCGGCCACATTGAACAGCACATCAAACTACTGTTCTGCCTGACGGGACATTGACTCCTATTTGATTGCGTCAAACGCGGTGGTCGTAAACGAAGCGCCGCAACTTTGTCGCCGTGATGCGTTTGGCGTCCACGTGCGCCGGGTTGATCAGGACGTTGTCCTCCTCGTTGATGATGACCGAAGGGACCGCCAGCAATGCCTCCCTGCCCGACATCAGCCAGTGAGAACCTTGAGCGCGCGACACCAATCCCTCGGGGATCGCGTCCCAACCCACCGGCGCCGGCCGGACCAGGATTTCTCGCGCCGCCCAGATGTCGTCAGGTACGTCGATTCGCACCAGGAATCGATTCCAGGGCAGATCACCGCCCTTGCCGAAGTGTGCGCGGGTCTCCCATGCGGCCAGCGAGATCGACGTGACCGCGTAAGTTAGGTGCTCGCCGGCATGATTCCAGCGTGCGCCCTTCTGGGCGGCTCCCTTTCCGGCCATGTCGTCAGCAGTCCACAGGGGAGTGTCCGAGGCCACGCGCCAAAGGCTGGTTGTCACGCCGCCAACCCACCTCGCATACGTTCGAGCACTTGCTCGACGGCGCGTTGCCCTTCCGGGTTGCGCAGCATCTGCGCCGGCGTCTTGCCGCCCAGTTCGGGCAACTCCTGGCGCATCCACTGGGCCACCCAGGCTTCGAGGTCGAAGTCCTTCAACTGCTCCGGGTCGCCGCTCTCATCGAGAAGCTTGCGCAGTGTCGCGACCACACGCAGGTAGCCCATGACGCGGTGCGCCGCGACATCAGGCAGCCGCTCGTTGGCTTCCTCCTTGCGCCGAAAGGTCGTCTGCGACACCCCAATCAGGTCCATGACCGTAGCGACAGGCTCTCCAGTCGCTCCAGCGATCATGTCAATCACGTAAGTCGGCACGCCGGCTTCCACGGCATCAAACAGCACGACCCCAGGGGACTCGCTCACCCGGATGATGAGATCGCGCAATTCGTTGCGCCATTGCCGCGTGTTCGCGCTCGGCTTCTTGAGCCGCGGGGCCCAGAAAATCTGGGCTTCCGTTGACCGCTTGTCCCAGACGGGGGTTTCGACGCTGCGAGCATGCCGCGCCCTAGACAGGAGCGCCATTTTGGCTGCGGTGCTCATGGATTACTCCAGTTGGTTAGTTTTTAACACCCAAATGGTACAGCAGTAGCGCCCACTTTGCCAAGTGCAGCGAGCGACACGCGGCCGATTGCCCGTGTTATTCCTGGAGCACCGCGCCTATCCTTGCGCCGAACACGGCTAGGTGGTCGAACTTAAGGACGTTGTCTCAGATGCCGATGATTTCATTCAGGCCTTCGACGACTTGCGCAAGCTCTTCGGGCGTGGCACGTCCAAGCCTTGCGCCTATGCGCTGCACGCAAAGGGTGCGAATCTGGCTGATCTTGGTCCAGGACGGCTTCGGCAACTTTGGCGATTGGAGCTCGAGCGAGAGCGGAAAACCGGCACGTTGAGGCTGGCTGGTCAGCGCTACCGCTATGACGGTACCGGAACGAGGTCAGCCCAACGAGTTTCGCCCCTCAATATTCGGGCCACGCCGCCAGCTCCTGTCCCAAGCCCTCTTCGGCCAGCGCCTTTTCATGTTTCGGGTCGAGCTTCGCGCATTCAGACGCGAGGCGGTTACGGTCCATCCGCGCAAGCTTCTCGGCAACAGCGGCCTGAATCGCCCAACTATGGTTAGGAAAAACCCTCCGCGCCACCAGGCCGTCGACCCGGCTCAATGTTTCGCGGTCGATGGTAATCGTCACCTTGACGCTGCACCTATCGGATCTCCGTTCAGCCATCACGACCGGGCCAGTGCCGCCGCGAATTGCTGGCGCAATTCGGCACTGTGCACGGCGGACCAGTCCTGCGCATAGGATTCGCCGACCACAACTTTTAGCACGACGAATACCGGCCCCTCCTCCTTCAGCAGCGCGCCGATCCGCGCACCGAATACGGCTAGGTCGTCGAACGCATACACGCTGCGATAACCGGCGGCGCGCGCGAAGCCGGCGAAGCTGATGCGAGCGGCGCCTGGAATCGGGTGGTTGCCGTTTACCTCGTAGCTGCCGTTCTGACAAACGAAATGGATCAGGTTGCGCGGCGCGACCTCGGCAATCGTCACCAGGCTGCCGAGATTCATCAACAGGCTGCCGTCGCCGTCGAGCACGATCACACGCTTGTCGGGCCGCCCGAGCGCCAGCCCGAGCGCGTGTGACGACGCCTGCCCCATCGCACCAACACCGAGGTAGATCAGCGACTCAGGTTTGATTGCCCGCCATTCGAACGCGGCCTGGTAGACCGGCACCACAATCTCGTCGGTGTGGTGAGCAGCCAGCAACTTCAGGCATGCGTCGCGGCGCATCATTCCGGAGTCCGGGTGACGAGAAATACAAACGGCCTCTTGCCGCTGCGTGCGCGTTCGAACGCCGGCGCGATGTGTGCTTCATCCCCGCGATGCGTCAGCCGGGCGTGGCCGATTTGCATCACGTCAAGCAGCGGCTCGACGATACGCACGCCATAATTTTCCGATTGCGGCGGAGCGCGATCCGGCTCTAGGCCCTGCAGGCCAACGATCATGCACAGGCCAAACTGGTACTCGACCGCAATCGCGCGAATGGCGTTCAGCGAGTCGAGCAAACCGGTGTGTTGCATCAACAATAACGCGTGCACACCGGTGACGGCGAGGCCGGCGCAGATCGACACGCCTTCGTCCTCCTTGCATACGCGAATCAGGCGCAGTGTGGGGTCGCGCGAGATCGGCCACAACACGTGTTCGCTGGTGACGATGTCGGGCAACGCGACTACGGTCGCGATGCCGCAGCGCTTGACGGCCGAGATAATTTCGGCACCACGGATGACATTGCTTGCCGCGCGTTCCATGCTGCTAGTCCGCGGTTTCCGCAAAGGGATTAGGCACCGGCCCCAGGCCGACCCCGACGCTTTTTACCTGCAGGAATTCCTTGATCGCCTCAATCCCATTCTGGCGGCCATAACCACTGTGTTTGTAGCCGCCCACCGGCGACGAGCTGCTGACGCTTCGATACATATTCACGTAGACCGTCCCGGCGGCGATACGCTCGGACAGCCGGATGCAACGCGCCATGTCCTGCGTCCAAAGCCCCGCGGCAAGCCCGTTCCGGCTGTCGTTGGCCAGACACACCGCTTCTTCCTCATCCTGAAAACGCGTCACCGCAAGAACCGGCCCGAACACTTCCTCGCCTGGCATGGGTCTCGATGGTGTTCGGGTTGTTTTTAGGCATTGCCGTGGGCTCGCGATGACAGCGCAATCGATTGTCCACTTTTTGATGCTCGGACTGTGCTGGGATCACACGGCTGCCGAAGGTGCGCGGTTAGACTGTCCTCCAAGGAGTAGACCGTGACCGATGACCCGCGTTTCCTTTCGATGCCCGTGCGTGGACTGCCGGTCTTTGCCGGGGTGCCCACGGCGGATTCGCTGGCGCGGCAACCGATGGTCCACGACCCGGCCCTGCTGCACTTGAACGAGTGCCCATTCCCGCCCTCGCCTCTGGTCGTCGATGCCATTTGCCGGGCCGCGGCCGGCGTGAATCGTTATGCCGAGCCGCGGCCGGATGCGCTCGGAGCGGCGCTGGCCACGAAGACCGGTATTACGGCGACCAATATCGTCATCGGTAACGGCTCCGATGAAATCCTCGGGCTGGTGTCCCAGATGGCGCTGGCGCCGGGCGACAGCGCCGTGATGCCGACCCCTTCGTTTCCACGCTACCGGATCGGCGCACGCATGATGGGGGCGCGGACACGGCTGGTACGCAACCTGGAGGACGGTCGCAACGACGTGGCCGGACTGCTGCAGGCGATCGACCACGACACCAAGGTCGTGTTCGCCTGCACACCGAACAACCCGAGCGGCGCACCACTCCCAACCGAGGAGATTCGCGCGCTTGCCGAGGGCGTGCCGGACGACGTGTTGCTGGTGGTCGACGAAGCCTATTACGAATTTGACGCCGCGCAAGGCGGCGCCGGAGCCCTGGACGTGTTGGCCCGGCGGCGCGGCCCGTGGCTCTGCACGCGCACGCTCTCAAAAGCCTACGCCATCGCCGGCATGCGGGTCGGCTACGGCCTGGCCGGGTCAGCGGCGGTTGCGGACGGCCTGATGCGGGTGAAGCTCAACTTCAACCTGAGCCGGCTGGCCGTGGCCGCGGCGCAGGCGGCGCTGGCCGACGAAACTTATTCGCAGCAGTGCATCGCCAAAGTAATTGCCGAACGACAGCGCCTCGCGGCCGGCATTGAAAGCCTGGGATTTGCTACCTTGCCGTCGCGCGCCAACTTTGTCTCTTTCGACTATCGCGCCAATGCGGCTCCGGTCATGTCCGCCATGGCGGCGATTGGCGTGTTCATCCGGGAATGGCGTGACCCGGGCTTCGAAACATTTATCCGCATCACGGTCGGGCTGCCGCAGGAAAACGATCGCGCCTTGCGGTCTCTTGCCGATGTCGCCAAATTGGATAGCGGCAATCGGTAGGCAATTGCACCATGACGTCCAAACCCTCGCCGGTCAGTGCCGACATCGATCTGGGCGCAGCCGGAAAGCATTTCGGCCACCTGCGTGTGCCGCACTCCAGCCATGAAAGCGCCTATGGCTGGATCGCGATTCCCATCGCGGTCATCCGCGGCAGCGCGGGGCCGGATGTATTGTTGACCGCTGGCAACCATGGCGACGAATATGAAGGTCAAATCGCGCTGCTCAAGCTGATGCGTGCGCTTGAACCCACGGCTGTACACGGGCGCGTGATCATGATTCCCCAGCTAAATCTGCCCGCCGCCGCTGCCGGCCGTCGCACTTCGCCGATCGACGGCGGCAATCTCAACCGGCTGTTCCCGGGCGACCCCGAAGGCTCGCCGACCTCGCAGATCGCGCATTTCGTCGACTCGGTGTTACTGCCAATGACGCAATTCAGTCTGGATATTCACTCCGGCGGATCGTCGCTTGAGTACCTGCCTTGCGCCTTCGCGCGGCTGCCCGAGGATGCGGCGATGCAAAGGCGCCAGCGCGCGGCCCTGCTTGCGTTTGGCGCGCCGATAACGATCCTGGTCGAAAAGCCGCAGTCCAATCGCACACTCTCGGCGGCCGCGCTGGCGCGCGGCCATCTGCATTTCGCCACCGAGATTGGTGGCGGCGGTACGACGCGGCCCCGGACACAGGCAATCGCGGACGACGGTGTGCGGCGCCTGCTGGCCCATCTCGGCGTGATTGCCGACGCCCCACCGATGTCCAACCCGACGCGTTTGATGCGTGTCGTCGGCCCGCCGCATTACGTCTACGCGCCGGTGCGCGGCTTGTTCGAGCCGGGCTTCGCGCTCGGCGACGTAGTCAATATTGGCGACCCGGCGGGCCGTATTCACTTCCCCGAAGAGCCCGAACGTGCCGCGCGCGAGTTGGCCTTCTCCGGCACCGGTGTCGTGGTGTGCCGGCGCGTGCCAAGCCGGGTCGCGCCGGGTGACTGCCTCGCGCATCTGACGGTCGATGTCTGAATGCCCTCCCAACCAAGTTGTCGCCATGTCAAATTTCCTAAGAAACGCCTGGTATGTAGCGGCTTTGTCGGGCGACGTGGGGCGCAGCCTCACACCGGTCAAACTACTGTGCGAGGCGATCGTGTTGTACCGCACCCAAGACGGCAGGCCGGTCGCGCTGCAAGACGCTTGCCCGCACCGCAAACTGCCGTTGTCCATGGGCCGGATAAAGGGCGATGCGATTGAGTGTGGCTACCATGGCCTGACGTTCGACGGCTCGGGCAAATGCATCGACGCCGCCACGCAGCAGCGCATTCCGCCGTTTGCCGTGGTGCGCAGTTACCCGGTGCGCGACCAATACGGCCTGTTATGGATTTGGATGGGGGAGCCGACAGGCGCTCTTAAGCAGGATATTTTCGAGATCGAGAATTACCACAACCCAGCCTGGCACACCACCCAGGGTGATCACTTGTCATGCGCCTGCCATTACTTGTGGCTGGTGGACCAACCTGCTCGACCCTTCACATGTGGCCTGGGTACACCGCGACTCGTTTGCCGGCGCTGGCACCGACAACACAACCATGGAAATCACCGGTGACAGCAAGGGTGTCACCATCAGTCGATGGCTGTTGAACCAGCCGCCGCCGCCGTTTTACGCGCCGCTGGTCAAGTTCAGCGGCAAAACCGACCGGCTGCAACATTACGAAGTCCGTTATCCATCGCTGGCCATCAACATGGGAATCTACACGCCGGCCGGCAAAGGCGGCCCGTGTTTGATTGCGGCCGCGGATACCTACGTTATGGTGTCGTACCATTTCCTGACGCCGATCGACGACGACCACACGATGTATTTCTGGCTGCAGCACCGCAACACCGATCCGCACGATGACGAAATCACGCGGCGCGTCGCGGACGGGGCCAAAGCGGCATTTGAACAGGATCGCCGCATACTGGAAGCGGTGCACCTGGGCATGAAAAAACAGTCAGGCAGAACCACCGGCCTGTTGCTGGATGCCGCCGCCAACCGGTTCAGAAAAGGCTTGGCGGAAATGATCGCCCAGGAAGCCGTAACTCAGGAAGCGCCCGGCTCCTTGTAATAACCGATCATGTCGCCCTCGGTGGTTACACCCAGGCCGTTCAGCAGCCGGTTTGAATAGTTGAAATAGGCGCAGACCTGGTTGACCTCGAGTATTTCGCCGTCGTCGCAACCGGCCGCGCGCATGGCGTCGAAGTCCGCCTTTTCCATGTCGGCCACGTTGGTGGTGAGCTTTCTGGCGTATTGCAGCAGGGCCAGTTCCTTACCCACAAACACCGCTTCCGGTTGCGCGTTCGACAAGGCCTGCCAGACCGCCTCGGCGCGGGCCGGGTCGTTGATCAGCCGGCGCGCATTGGCAAAATGGTGCGTCAGGCTGTAGTCGCAGCGGTTGGTCAAACTCACATACGACGCCACGACCTCCAGAAACCAGAACGGCAAGGTGTTGTCCGGGTTGTGCAGCACGTTTTTGTACAACACCAGATGGCCCTCCATGCTGTGCGGGCGCAGGCTGTGCGCGCGCATCACGTTGTCAACCGTGCCATGCGGGGTGGTGACACGCTGGTACATTTCCTTCAGTTTGCCGGTGGCTTCCTCCAGGGGAATCATCTTTATCCATGCACTCATGACAACTCGCTGCTGATGACCCGGCGATCCACCGGGGGTCTGGAAAAAATCTTGCGCACCAGGGGCACAAAGGCCTCCAATGGTTCGCACCGGTACTCAGGGTCACAGGCGTCCTGGTCGTAACGCGCGACGAATTCCGCTGTCCAGTCGAAGTGCGGGTGACCGCGCCAGCGCTCGCGCTCGTTTGGATCGACGCCGGGCAGGTTGGGCGCGTGCAGGTTCTGAAACGTCGCATGGTGTTGCAGCATCCAGTGGTTGCGCTCCGAAATATAGGCTCCCAACAGGCAGGCGGCAAAGTCACCGTGCAACAAGGGGCAAGTCGTGAAGCCGGTGTCGTGCAGCAGCGCGACCACCACGTCCTCGTCGGACAGTCCATCACGCAGCACCATGGTGGCCGATTGCAGCGAGTGGCGGTAGTTGTTGACCATGTAGCCGAATGTTGGGTCGTGCTCGGATGCGCTGAGCAGGCGCAACACCTGAGCGGCTTGGCGCTGCGCCAGATAAGCGGCCCGCTGCAACTCCAGTTGCCGCCAGTCGTCGCCGGAAAAATCCTCCAGCGAAATCTTTTCGATGTAGTGCCATTGCGGCGCCGCCAGCGGGCTGTAGAGCTTGGGTTGGTTCATGGTCGCTATTCAAGAAGTCAGCCAGGCGCATGTGGCTGTGCGCCAGTCAGACAAGGCATGTTCGACCGCCGGGTTTTGCGCGGCCGCCTCCTGCCAGTCCTGCAGCTTGCGTGGCAACTGCAATGGCTGACCACAGGCCGCCAGCAACTCGCAAGCCAGCCACAGCGTTACCAGCGCTCCGCAGTCGGCCAGACTGATTTCGGGCGTCAACAAATAAGGTTGCGGTTGCACCCAGCCGGCCAACCGGCCAATACGCCGCTCGATTTCGCCACGCAATTCGGCCAACCGCGCGGGGTCTCGGCCAGCCGGTTTGACATGCGGGAACAATCTGCGCACGCTGGGTTCAAGGTACAGGTCATGGAAGCGGCACAAGAAGCGCACCTGAGCGCGCAACTGCAGGTCACGGGGCAACATCGCGGGATCGGGGAAACGCTCTTCCAGGTATTCGTTGATCGCCTCGGACTCGGACAACACCCAGTTGCCAACCCGTATCGCGGGCAGGGTTCCCATCGGCACAATAGCCCGGTAATCGGCTGATCGATAACCGTTGGGCGGCTCGCGCTCCTCAAACGCGATGCCTTTGACACACAACACCAGGCGGACCTTTGCACTGTAGTTCGACAGGGCGGTAGCGTAGAAGATCATGCCGAGCCCTCGGCCAGGAACTCCGCGTAGTCTTGTGCCGCGGCCGCGGCCGCCGCGGCAACCAGTTGCGCGCCGTGTTCGGGCCGCCCCAGCGCCGAGTCTGAACCGACCCGGCCATCCGGGAACCGCGCCCGGTGCGATTGCGCGTCCGGGTGGTTGTCGCCGGCGTGGATTTTCATGAATTCCGCGCTCAGGCTGGCAGGCGCACCAAGAATGTCGGGCAGGCTGAGGGCAGGCATCAAATGCCGAGTGATAGCCAGCTCCGAGGGCGTGGCGTGCATGCCTTCACCCGCACCATAGAGACGCTGTCGAATTTCATTCACCGCGGCAAAGTCCCACCAGCTACGCATCCTGCAGTGGATCGACGCTTTACCGTGCCGGCCCAGACTGCGGTCTGCATGTAGTTCCTGAAATGCGCACATTGCCGGCGCGATATTGCCGCCGTGCCCGTTCAGGAAATAGAAGTGGGTAAAGCCGTGCCGCGCCAGCGACTGCACATAATCGATGATGACCTGGATCAGGGTAGTGGGCCGCAGCGACACGGTGCCCGGAAAAGCCAGGTTGAACTGCGCCGGTCCCAGGGCCAGCGTGGGTCCAACCAGGGCCCCGGAGACCTCGGCCATCACCTGTGCGATCGTCTCGGAGGTGAAGCTGTCGGTTCCGATCATGCCCGTGGGGCCATGTTGCTCGGTCGAACCGGTCGGGATCACCACGCCCGGCGATTTTTGAAGGTAGGCCTCGACTTCGGGCCAGGTGGACTGGTGCAGGATCATGGCGCCGTGGACATCTTGCGCTCAAGCCGCCTTACCAACCAGGAAACCACCAGAATCAGCATCAGATACTCTGCCACCAGCAAGGTATAAACCTCCAGTGGGCGGTATTCATTGACATTTAGCTCGTTGGCCCTGCGGGTCAGCTCCGGCAAGCCGATCACCGATATCAGCGACGACATTTTCAGCACGTAGACAAACTGGTTGCCCAGGGCCGGCAGGATGACCTTGATCGCCTGCGGCAGTACTACCAGGCGCATTTGCAGCGACCATGGCAGGCCAAGCGATTTGGCGGCTTCAAGCTGGCCCTTGGGGACCGACTGTATGCCGGCGCGGAACACCTCGGCTTCGAACGCGCTGTCGCTCACGGCCAGTGACAACACGCCGGTGGCAAAAACTCCGAGTTGCAGACCGATGATCACCGGCAGGCCATAAAACACCCACAGCAGCAAAACCAGCAGCGGGATAGAGCGAAACAGCTCTACATAAACACGGTTGATGCGCTTGAGCCATTTCCTGGGCGAGAGCCCCGCCAGGGCCACCAGTGCACCTAACACCACCGACACCAAAATAGCACATAGGGACACCGACAACGTCGCCCAGACACCACCGATAAGGAACTGGAGGTTGGACAACCCCTTGTCTCTCAAGGGATTGAATATGTACCAGCCCCAACTGTAATTTGAGCCCGCCGACGAGACACCCGCGCAACCGGCCACCAGGCCGACCGCAAGCAGAAAGCAGAGTCGGACTACTGTTTGGCCGACAGCCATTTAGACTCGAGCGCGGCAAAGAAACCCTCGGCTTCCTTCAGGGAAATCCAGTTGTTCACGAAGGTCAGCCACACCTCGTCGCCTTGCGGCATGGGGTACGCAAACGGGCGTTTGTTGCGCATCTCGGAATTGGAACCAACCAGTTGCAGGTCGGGGTAGGTTTTCATCAGCGTGGCGGCTTCGACGTTGCTGGTAATGGTGACCTGGGCACGGCCTGCCAGCACCTCCTGGTAACCGGTGGCGGGCTTTTCAACCGCGCGTATCTTGGCCTTGGGAAAATGCGCACGCGCCTGCTGCTCAAAAACAGTACCCATCAACACGGCCACGGTCATGTTGGGGTTATTGATGCTTTCCCAGTTGGGAAATTTCCCGCCCACCTTCTTGCTGACCAGTGGTACGGTGCCGGCAAAAAGGTAGGGGTTGGAGAAGGCGACGGTCTTGGCGCGGGCCATGCTGAGCGACGCACCCGAAAATATGTCAAAGCGGTCGGATACGATGCCATTGACCAGCGTAGCCCACTCGGCCGGAACATACTCGATCTTGACGCCCATGTCGGCAGCCAACTGGTTCATGGCCTCGATGTCAAAGCCGGTCAATGTGTTGGTCGTTGTGTCTTTCATCGACATCGGGTTGAAGTCACCGGTTGTGCCCACGCGCAAGGTGCCGCGTTCAAGAATCTGGGCCAGCCTGGATTTGGTCTGGGCCATGGACTGTATCGGCGCCAGAACCAGCGCGGCGGTGGCAACCGCCAGAACAAAGGTAAGCAGCTTTTTCATGTTGTTGACTCGATTTCGGGGTTGTATAGACGAGCGATCCATGCTAGCGGGAAATTACCTGACAGGCAATGCGTAGTTGCCCGAATTTTTCGCCGCCGACCATGACACTTCCTGAACCTATTGCGCATTGGAGACGGGAACAACGCGCCAACTTGCTGGCGCAGCGGCTGGCGCTGCCGGTGCGGCAGCACCGCCAGTGGAATGACGCGATCACTACGCTGCTGCTGCAAGGCTTCCCGCTGCTGCAAACCTTGGTAGTGGCTTGTTATTGGCCTTTCAAGGGCGAGTTCGACCCGCGTTTTGTGATGCGCCAGCTGAGGCAGGCCGGCGCGCGGGCGGCGCTGCCGGTGGTACTGCAAAAGAACGCGCCGCTTGAATTCCGTGCCTGGTGGCCCGGGGTCGCCACCACAAAAGGCGTTTATGACCTGCCGGTTCCGCTCGGCACGGAAGTATTGCGACCCGAGGCGTTGCTGATTCCGCTGCTCGGATTCGACGCGCAAGGCTACCGGCTGGGTTACGGCGGCGGTTACTTCGACCGGACTCTCGCGGTCATGTCACCACAGCCGCTAAAGATCGGCGTCGGGTTCGAACTGTCCAGGATTCCCACCATCCAGCCGCAGCCGCACGACATACCGATGGACTTCATCGTCACGCCAGCAGGCATTCATCTCGTGAGTCAGACCGGGCTCGAACGGCTCACCAACCCATCCACGGCAGCCGGGTTTGCGCGCAGAATTACGGCGCAACGCAGTTAGGATTCCGACTCTTCCCATGGCCACAATACCTGACCTGAAGCGCCCACGCATCGTCATAATCGGCTGTGGTTTCGGCGGCCTGGCAGCAGCCCGGGCACTACGTGGCGCAGCGGTCGATGTGACGCTGCTGGACCGGACCAACCACCATCTGTTCCAGCCGTTGCTGTACCAGGTTGCCACCGCCGGCTTGTCGGCGCCGGCCATAGCGGCGCCAATCCGCCACCTGTTTCGCTCCCAGTCCAACGTCACCACTTTATTGGCGGAAGTCAACCGCATCGACGTTGCGCGCAAGCAGGTGCAACTTGCCGATGGCTCCGCTTTGCCTTACGACCACCTGATCGTCGCTGCCGGCGCCACCCACAGCTATTTTGGCCACGACGAATGGGCCTCTCATGCACCGGGCCTGAAGACGCTCGACGACGCGTTCGAAATCCGCCGGCGCATCCTGCTGGCGTTCGAAGCCGCCGAGCGCGAACCGGACGCCGGCAAACGCGCCGCCTGGCTGAACTTCGTCGTGATCGGCGCCGGCCCCACAGGCGTGGAGATGGCCGGCACGATGGCCGAAATTGCGCGCCACACCTTGCCGGGCGAGTTCCGCCGCATCGACCCGGCCAGCGCGCACATCGTGTTGGTCGAAGGCGGACCACGGGTGTTGCAGGCGATGCCAGAGACTTTGAGCGAACGCGCACGGGTACAACTCGAAAAACTCGGCGTGCAGGTGCGCTTGAACGCTCGGGTCACGGCCATTGATGCACACGGGCTGGAGGTGTCGTCTGGCGACAGCGCCGGGCAGGCAGCCACCAGCAGCTACCGGATCGAGAGCCAATGTATGGTGTGGGCGGCGGGAGTGGCCGCGTCACCCTTGGGCCGGCAACTGGCGCAAGACTGCGGCGCCGCGACCGACCGCGCCGGGCGCATCGTGGTGCAAGCCGACCTGAGCATCAGCGGGCAACCCGAGATCAGCGTCATCGGCGACTTGGCCGCCGCCATGAGCCATGTGCCGGGACGCACACCGAGAGCCGTGCCGGGCGTGTCGCCGGCCGCCAAACAGATGGGCAGTTGCGCCGCGGCCAATGTGTTGCTGCGCCTCGCGGGACAATTGGGCAAACCGTTTCGCTACCGCGACTACGGCAACCTGGCCACCATCGGCCGCAACTCGGCGGTCGTGGACCTGAGTTCGCCAATCGGGCCGGTGCGTTTTTCCGGTCGATTGGCGTGGCTGTTCTGGCTGTTTGCGCATGTCTATTTCTTGATCGGCTTTCGCAATCGGCTGATCGTGTTACTCGACTGGGCCTGGGCCTACTGGAGTTTCCAGCGTTATGCGCGGGTCGTGACGGGGACAACACCGCCACAACAGCGCGACCGGCGGATGGATGATCGCACCGAAAAGCCATAACTTGCCCGGAAACGCTGAGAAGCCGGCGTCCCCCAGTCGCAGCAGCGCAACCGCTGTTAGGATGGCGTAAAAAAGTGGAGGTGGTTGATATGAAATCGCGCATCAAGGCAATAGTCAATCTACTGGCAGGCTGCGGACTCTTGCTGTTGGGCAGCTGCGGTGGCGGTGGGGGCGGTGGGGGCGGTGGGGGCGGGGGTGGCGTGGCAGGCTCATACACCCTGACTGTCAGCGTCAGCGGCCTGGGTGGCAGCGGGTTAACACTGCAGAACAACGGCGCCGACAAACTTGCCGTCACTGCCAACGGTGTGACAACCTTCATCACCGGCCTGGCAACCGGTACCAACTATGCCGTAACGGTATTCACGCCTCCCGATGCACCGGCACAGTCATGCGCTGTCGGCAACGGCATGGGCACGGTGGCTGCCGCAAACATCACCAACATCACAGTCGAGTGCCGCAATGCGACCCGCTCTCTGTATACGGCAAATTTCAACAGCAATGACGTATCCCAGTTCACGATTGCGGCCAATGGCAGAATGTCACCGCTGGCACCGGCCACCGTCCTGGCGGGCTCGAGTCCTGCCAGCCTGACCCTGGACCCTTCGGGCCGGTATGCCTATGTCGCGAACGACAACGGCACGGTATCGCAGTACGGCATCGCGGCCGACGGCAAGCTGTCGCCGATGGTTCCGGCCACCGTAGTCGCCGGCACCAACCCCACCAGCGTTGCCGTTGACCCGTCCGGCAGGTACGTGTACGTGGCCAACGACGGCGGCAACGTGTCGCAGTACACCATTGCCGCCGATGGCAGGCTGTCGCCGATGGTTCCGGCCACGGTCGCGGCCGGTGTCGGCCCTGCCAGCGTAACGGTCCATCCCTTCGGGAAATACGCCTATGTCGCAAATGACGGCGGCAATGTCTCGCAGTACACCATTGCCGTCGACGGCAAACTGTCGCCCATGCTGGTGGCCACGGTCCTGGCCGGCGTCAACCCCAGCAACGTAACCGTCGACGGTTCCGGCCGTTATGCGTATGTGACGAATGTGAACAGCAACAGTGTCTCGCAATACACCATAGCCGCCGACGGTAGCCTGGTCGCCATGGTGCCGGCCGCAGTGCTGGCTGGCATATTCCCGGTACGTATTGCGATCAACCCGGCCGGGCTTCACGCCTATGTAGCGAATTTTGGCAGCAACACCATCTCACAGTACACCATCGCCGCCAACGGCAACTTGTCGCCAATCGTTCCGGCCACCGTTCTGTCTGGCTTGGGCCCGACCAGCGTGGCAGTGGATCCGTCTGGCCGATTCACCTATGTAGCAAACTTCAGCAACACCGTCGCGCAGTACACCATCGCGGCCAACGGCAGCCTGTCATTGACCAACACCGTCATCGCGGGCGGCGGCCCGGTCAGCCTCGCGATTCGTTGACCGTCCGCTTAGGGCCCGCGGTGGTATTTCCCGCTGCCGCGCTGCAACACCCGATCATCCGGCAGTATGTCGCCCGGCTGCAATTCGGGCTGGCTCTGAACCCGCGCATAGAGCGGGCCGAAATCGATGTTTGCCAGCTGCAGCAGATCCTCCAGGCTATTCAGCACGAAGTAGGTTTCCTGAAAGTCGTCGATGCGGTAATTGGTGCGCATCACGCGCTCCAGGTCAAAGCCGATATGGTTGGGTGACGGATCGTCGAGCGCAAATACGCTCTCGGTGAACGACGACGCGATGCCCGAGCCGTAGATGCGCAGCCCGTCGCTCTGCTGCACCAAACCGAACTCCACCGTGTACCAGTAGACCCGCGCCAGATTGGGCAACACGCCGAGTTGCCGCGCGCGCAGCCCGCCCACGCCATAGGCCTGCACAAAGTCGGCGATCACCGGGTTCATCAGCATCGGCACATGGCCAAACACGTCGTGGAAGACATCCGGCTCTTCCAGATAGTCCAGCTGATGCGGCTTGCGAATGAACTGACCAGCCGGAAAACGCCGATTGGCCAGGTGCTCAAAAAACACTTCATCCGGCACCAGGCCGGGCACCGCCACCACTTGCCAGCCGGTGTGGCGCATCAGCACCTCGCTCAAACGCAGGAAGTCAGGTATCTGCCGCGCGTCAATCGGCAACTGGCGCATGCCCTGCACGAACGCATCACAAGCGCGGCCGGGCAGCAGCCTGGTCTGGCGCTCGAACAGAGTCTTCCAGACCGCGTGTTCCTGCGCCGTGTACTGGTCCCAACCCTGGTCGATAGTCCAGTCGGCGCGTTCTGGCCGTGCGCCTGCGGCAACTCCGTGTTTCATGGCTCACACCACCTGGATAACGCCGCGCTCGATCTGGTCGCGCTCCAGCGATTCGAACAAGGCCTTGAAGTTGCCCTCACCAAAGCCGTCGTCTCCCTTGCGCTGAATGAACTCGAAGAACACCGGCCCGAGCAGCGTGTTGGAGAAGATCTGCAACAACAAGCGCTGTTTGCCACCGGTGGTGCTGCCGTCAAGCAGGATGCCGCGGGTCTGAAGTTCGTGCACCGGTTCGCCATGCCCGGGCAGCCGGCCATCGAGCATCTTGTAATAGGTGGCGCTTGGCGCGCTCATCAGCGGCACACCGGCGCGGCGCAGGCTGTCCACGCTGGCCAGCAGGTCGTCGCTGAGCAGCGCGATGTGTTGTATGCCTTCACCGTTGAATTTGAGCAGGAACTCCTCGATCTGCCCGGCGCTGCCCGAGGCCTCTTCATTGAGCGGTATACGAATCTTGCCGTCGGGCGCGGTCATCGCCTTGGAGGTCAGGCCGGTGTATTCGCCCTTGATGTCAAAGAAGCGAATCTCGCGAAAGTTGAACAGGTGTTCGTAGAACCGCGCCCAGTACGCCATGCGGCCACGGTACACGTTGTGCGTCATGTGGTCGACAATTTTCAGGCCATGACCGACCGGGTGGCGCTGGGCGCCTTCGATGAAATCGAAGTCGATGTCGTAGATCGATTTGCCTTCCTCGAAGCGGTCGATCAGATACAACGGCGCGCCGCCAATGCCCTTGATGGCCGGCAGGTGCAACTCCATCGGTCCGGTGCGCAACTCCACCGGCTGGGCGCCGAGTTCCAGCGCGCGCTCATAAGCCAGCCGCGCGTTTTTGACCCGAAACGCCAGGCCGCAGGCCGAAGGACCATGCTCGGCGGCGAAATACGACGCCACGCTGCGCGGCTCGCGGTTGACGATGAAGTTGATGTCGCCCTGGCGGTACAGACTGACGTCCTTGGAGCGATGCTGCGCCACCTTGGAAAAGCCCAGCGTCTCGAACACTGGCTCCAGCACATTCGGGGTTGGGGAC
>JANNGR010000479.1:0-1864 GCA_031403955.1 Betaproteobacteria bacterium | reverse complement strand
GGGCCTCGCGGCCGGCGCGGCGATCGCACTGCTGGCGCTCCGGCTGCCGCGCACCGCGCGGCTCGTGCTCGCCGCCATGCTGCTGATGGCGGCAACGGTGCTGGTGAATCTGGCGCCGCCCAATCCGTACTTCACGGAGACGCTCAAGGTCTGGTCGCAGGGCCACTTCCTCAACTTCAACGGACTGACGCGGCTGGTGTCGGCGGCCTGGCCGTTCGCGGCGCTGGGCTACCTCGTCTACCTTGCCACGGCATTGCGGCGCGAGCCGCTCCGGTAGAATCGCGGCCCATGTCCTATTACGAACGGCACGTCTTTTTCTGCTGCAACCAGCGCGAAAGCGACGAGCGTCCCTGCTGCAACAGCAAGGGCGCATCGTCGATGCGCGACTACGCCAAGCAGCGCGTCAAGGAACTCGGCCTCGCGGGAGAGGGCAAGCTGCGCGTCAACCAGGCCGGCTGCCTCGATCGCTGCGAGGAAGGGCCCTGCATCGTCGTCTACCCCGAGGCGGTCTGGTACACCTATGTCGACCGCGCCGACATCGACGAAATCATCGAGCAGCACCTGCGGCATGGCCGCGTTGTCGAGCGGCTGCGCATCTGATGCGTACGCCTACCCGGCGTGAGCTGATCGCCGGCCCGGCTGGGAAAATCGAATGCGCGGTGGACGAGCCCGAAGCGACGCCGCGCGGCGTTGCACTGGTGGCCCACCCGCACCCGCTGTTTGGCGGCACGCTCGACAACAAGGTGGCGCAGACGCTGGCGCGCGCGTTCGTCGAGCTGGGTTACGCGGCCTGGCGGCCCAACTTCCGCGGTGTTGGTGCGAGCGAGGGAACGCACGACGAAGGGCGCGGCGAGGTGGAAGATCTCGCGGCGGTGCTCAAGTATGCAAGAGCTGACCGGCCCGTGCTCGCGGGATTCTCTTTCGGCGCCGCGGTACAGACCAAGCTCGCGCAAATCGTAAAACCGGAGCGCATGGCGCTGGTCGGCGTGGCGGTGAAGCACCTGGCAGCGACGCCGGTACCCGCGGACACGATCCTAATCCATGGCGAGGAGGACACCACCGTGCCGCTCGCCGACGTGCTCGCCTGGGCGCGACGGCAGGACCTGCCGGTGGTGGTGGTCCCGGGCGCGGACCATTTCTTCCATCGCCGGCTGGCTATCCTGCGCGCCATCGTGCAGAACAACTGGCAACGCAAGGTGGAGCGACCATGACCTATCTTATCGTCAAGTCGCTGCACATCGTCTTCATGGTCACGTGGATGGCGGGTCTGTTCTACCTGCCACGACTGTTCGTCTACCACGCGCAGGCCGACGACCGGATTTCCATCGACCGCTTTAAGATCATGGAGCGCAAGCTCTTCTGGGGCATCACCACGCCGGGCGGCGTGCTGACCATCGCTCTCGGCCTGTGGATGTGGCTGGGCTGGTTCAAGGGCGAGGGGCTGTGGCTGTACGCCAAGCTTGCGCTGGTGGTGCTGCTGGTGGTCTACCACGCGTGGTGCGGCAGGCTGATGCTGGATTTCCGGCACGAGCGCAATACGCGCAGCCATGTCTGGTACCGCTGGTTCAACGAGGTTCCGACGGTGATCCTGGTCGGAATCGTGCTGCTCGTCGTCATCAAGCCCGGCGCGTAGTGGAACATTTCTTCGCGACCGCTCCGCGCGGCTTGGAGGCGCTGCTTGCCGCCGAGCTCGCCGCGCTGAGCGCGAAGAACGCGACCGCGGTTCCGGGCGGGGTCGCCTTCGCCGGGGATTGGCAAATCTGCTACCGGGCCAACTTGTGGTCGCGCCTCGCCTCGCGCGTGCTGTGGCGCGTTGCCGACGCCCGCCGGCGCAAAGAGACCAACGACCGCTGCCAGTTGTGCC
>JANNGR010000478.1:0-7360 GCA_031403955.1 Betaproteobacteria bacterium | reverse complement strand
GAAAGCGATGGATGCTAGGCGCAAGCTGCAGCCCAGGGTAGGCCCCTGGGCAAGGTTTGCAACGACGCAGACGCGCTTTATCGTCACAACCCTTCGGGCCGGGGCCCCAAGGGGCACATGCGGGTGTCGCAAGCCGCTTGTTGTGCCGAGCACCACGGCGCGTCTCGCTCCTACGCCTGTACCCCTTGGGACCCCGGCGCAGGGCCGCCTTATTCACGGATAGGTTCTAAGTGTGTCTTACGCGATATTTGCCCATACGGCGCTGGCTGTCGAGCGCATTTATGCGCTGAAGCAACGCGCCCAAACCAAACCCAATGGCGTTATCGGCAACTGGGATATTTTCAGCGAGGTAATGGAAACCGCGCCGCGCGATAAAGACCTGGTGCGCTGTATCGTGCAGGACTACAACCTGCCGTTGTCGGTGATAGCGCCGTTTCGAAGTGACCATGACTGGCTGCGCACGGTCGAGTTTGGCGGCCTGCGGCGGTCCACCAAAAACAGCACGATGGACCTGCTGCTCAACGCCGGCCATTTGCACAACGCGCTGGCAAACATGAGCTGGGAGTGCGCGTCACCGTTGATGGGCTCGTCGGCCAATGTATCGTTGACCGGCAGCAAGTTCACGCTCGCGGATGTGCAGGATTCTCTCAAGTCAGGCTGCGACATCGTGCTGGACTACGGCACTTCGCAGTACGCGAACGACTTCGCGATTGGCAGCACCATCCTCGAATTGCCGAGCTGGAAAGTGCTGCGCTGGGGTGGTTGTTTCGAGCAACAGGCAACCATAATTCACAAACATTTTGGCGTTGAGTTGCCGGCCCGTCCGCGGGATGGGCGCTTCAGCCTGGTTTGAGATCGAAGTGAACGCCGCGCGCGACGCCAATCTCGCGTGCGAAAATGCGCGCTTTGCACCCGAGACCCGCCATGGAATTCTTCACCTTTGCCTGGATCAACGACCCGCAGATCTGGCTGTCGCTGATCACGCTGTCGGCGCTCGAGATCGTGCTGGGCATCGACAATTTGGTGTTCATCGCCATCCTGACCGGGCGTCTGCCGGCGCACCAGCGTGCAGCGGGCCGCAAGATCGGGTTGTCGCTGGCGCTCATCACGCGGCTGATGCTGCTGGCCACGCTGGCGTGGATCGTGGGGCTCACCGAGCCGGTCTTCAGCCTTGCCGGCATAGGTTTCTCATGGCGCGACATGATCCTGATTGGTGGCGGCATCTTCCTGATCTACAAGGCAACCACCGAGATCCACGAGATGGTGGAACACGATGCGGACGCGCCCGACAGGGTCGAAGGCGCGGCCGGCGTCACGTTCCGTGGGGTGGTGCTTCAGATCGCCGTCATCGACATCATCTTCTCGCTCGATTCCGTGATTACCGCGGTAGGCATGGCCAACCAACTGTGGGTCATGGTGGTGGCGGTTGTGGCAGCCATGCTGATCATGATTATTGCCTCTGAGGCGCTGGCAAATTTCGTCGCGGCACACCCGACGGTAAAAATGCTTGCCTTGTCTTTTCTGCTGCTGATAGGCGCGTTATTGATCGCCGACGGCTTTGGCATGCACGTGCCCAAGGGCTACATTTACTTCGCACTGGCCTTCTCGGTGGCGGTAGAAACGCTCAACCACTGGGTGCGAGGCCGGCGCAAGCGCCTGAAGGCCGGTTGACACCCCTCAAAGCAGCGTTGCTTGTGGCATGCCACGGGCCGAGCCGCTCATCACGCAGGGGCCGCCCCGGCCAGGCTTACCAAAGCCGCCTCCATGTCCGGCATATAGAGCTGGCACTCGGCGTCGGCCGCCTGCCGGCACAGCGTCTGCAGTGTTGCCGCCAGATCGGCACCGGCTTCACCGCGCCCAAAGCGGCACAGAGCCCGTCCGCGCGCGACGATGAAATCGGCCCAGGTGATGGGTTCGGCGGCGGTAAAGGTTTCGAGCTGGTTGCAGTAACACTCAGCTTCGGCCCATCCACGCGCGCCCAGCGAGGCCTGGATCGCGCATTCATAAAAAACAAAATAATGGTGGCTGAGCCCGCCGCCGGCGAGCTGGGCTTCGCCCAACAGCAAGGCCTGGCGCCGCGCCTGGGGGTCACTCTCGATGCGGGCCAGCACACCATAAATCTGCGCGCCGAGGAACAGCATCGCGCCTTCGCCAGACAGACCGAGCGCGGTCTGCAAATGTTGTCTGGCGGCCGGCGAATCGCCAGAACGAATGGCCAGCAGCGCGCGAAAAAACCAGCCAATGGCTTCGAAGCGCCGGCTTCCAAGCGAGCGGGCTAGGTCCACTGCAATCTCCAGATGGACCGACGCCTCGCGCCAGTTGCCCCGAATCCAGCCGTCCACCATGGTCAATTGAGCCCGCGCCATCAACTCGCCGCGCCGGTTCGCGATGCGGCGGGACAGGTCAATCGCGGTGCGGCTCGCCTGCAGGGAGCCCGGCACGTCCATCAGGTACAGCGAACACCAGCCGAACATCGTCAAGTAGGCAACTTCGACCCGCAAGAAGCCCTGCTCGCGCGCCAGCCGCACACAGCGGCCGATAATTTCAAAGCCGGTGCGGATCCGGCCTTGCGCGTAACAGGCGTCGCCCACGCCACCCAGCGCAGCGATCTCGGCCTCCGCCGAACCTGCGTCGCGGGCCAGTTCCAGTGCCCGTTCATGTTCGTGCTGGCATTCGACGGTGCGACCCAAGGCAAACAGCAGGTTGCCGCGCAGATCGTGCAGGCGCGACAACTCCAGCGTGAGACCGGCCTGTTCGGCCAATGGCTGCGCCTGCCGCAGCACCTCCAGACCCTCTTCCGTGCGGTCCACGATACGCATGCCGCCGGCCATTTCAATTAGCCCAAGAGCGCGTTCGCCACTGGTCTGCGCGGCTTCGACGGCAGTGCGGCCGGCCTCGATCGCTTCGACTGCTCGTCCGGTCTCCAGCAACAACCGGGCGCGGGCCAGCTTGAGCGCGAAACACGGGTCGGGCCCGCCCGCCAGCTTCAGCCCGCGTTCGACCAGGGCCAGCGCTTCGACATACTGAAACCTGGCCGCCAGCCCTTGGCTGGCGCGCAGATAAGCCATCGCGGCCCGGCCGTCCTCGGCCCGCTCAAAATGTTCGGCGGCCAGCGCCACGTCGCTCGGCTCGACCCACTCGGCGGCCATCAAATGCAGTTGGCGCCGCCGGGCGTGCAACAACGAGCCGTACGCGCCGTCCCGGAACAAAGCGTGGCTGAACACCAGTTCGTCGCCGTCGGGCCGCAGCAAAAACTGTTCCACCAGCACGCGGCTGTCAAACGCCGGATCGGCGATCAGATGGCGAATGGCCTGCAGCGGTACACGCTGCCCCCACACTGCGGCTGCCTGCAAGGCGCTCTTGTCGGTGGGTGACAGCCGGTCCATGCGGGCCTGAATCAGTGCCTGAATGGAGCCTGGCAGACTGGTGGCGCCTTCGTCACCGGCGTTGAGCAATAGTTGTTCCAGGAACAGCGGGTTGCCCTCCGCGCGCTCAACACAGCTACGCAGCAGGGTTTGCGAAATGGAGGCCGCGCCGGCCGCCAGGCGCAATGCATCTTCGGGCAAAAGCGGGCCCAGGTCGATGCTGGTCGCTGGCAGGCCATGCAACGCGGCGCGCCACTCGCCGACACTCGGGTCGCCGGCATATCGGCTGCTCATCATCAGCAGCAATGCGTGTTGCGTCGTTAGGGCCGCCAAGGCGCCCAGTTGCTTGAGCGTCCAGGAATCGGCCCAATGAATATCCTCGACCAGCAACAGTACCGGCGCGCCGCCGGCGACAGGCCGGGCCAGCTGGCACAACGCCTCCAGAGTGGACTTCTGCCGCACCGCGACATCCATCGCCGATAGCAGCGAACGCACATCCGCCGGCGCTGCGACGTCCAGCAGGTCGTACAGGAACGCGGCGTAGTCCGCGCCGCCCGCCGCCATGACTTCAGCAACCGCCGCCGCGCGACTGGCTTCGTCAGCGTCGCCTGGCAGACCCAACAGGCTTTGCGTCAGCCTGCGAATTGCATCACGGCCGGTACGCGCACCGAAGTCGAGCAGCGCAGTGTCGTGGCAAGCCAAGCCCTGTTCGCGCGCCAGAAGCAGGAATTCGGCGACCAAACGCGATTTGCCCAAACCCGGGTCGCCGCGCACGAAGATCACCCGCCCGCGCTGACGCCGCAGGCAAGCCTCGGTCAGGGCCACGAACTGCTGCATTTCTTCCGTGCGACCCACCAGCGGCCGGCTGCCAGCCTTGGGTACCGAGCGCTCATTCAGGATGCGGTAAGGCACCAGCGGCCGTTCCTTGCCCTTGACCTCGACCGGCACGCCCGCCTGCGCCTCGAAGAAGTCGGACACCTGCTGCCAGGTCTGCGGGCCCACGACCACCTCGCCGGGACCGGCCAGGCCGCGCAAGCGCGCGGCGGTGTTCACGGTGTCGCCGGTCAGTGTGTAGTCGCCCGAACGTGAGTCGCTGCGCCGGGTGATCACCAGTCCGGTCTGTATGCCGGTGTGCATCGACAACACACGTCCCAGGCGAAGCGACAGTCCGGCGGCAATGCCGTCCACCACCCGGTGCAGTTCCAGCGCCGCGCCGATGGCACGCCGTGGATCGTCCCGGCGCGCCACTGGAATTCCGAACAGGGCCATTACCTCGTCACCCACAAACTGGTTGACACGGCCACCATGGCGCTCGATCACGGCGCTGGCGTCAGTCTTGATGCGCGCCATGATGGCCTCGACCTCCTCGGGGTCGAAAGCCTCGTTGAGCGCGGTGTATCCGCTCAGGTCGGAAAACACCACGGTCGCGTGGCGGCGTTCGCCTTCGTCACCGTGTGGCGCTGAAACGGTTGCCACGGGTGGCGGCTGGCTCGATGCTTCAATGGCTGGCGCCGTTTGCGGCGCCGCCGCGGCTTTCAACAGACGCTTGCGGTCGCCCAGGGAAGCCACGCCCAACTCCTTCAGGTCCGCGTCCGAGAGCTCCGGCAACAGATCGACGCTGACGTCTTGGGCAATGAATTGCCCGGCGTATTTGCCGAGGCCTTGCCGATCGAGCCAGGTCTGGATGTCGGTCATGCGCCATTTTGCCTTTTTAGCTACCAGCCCACGACCCTAAAATCGGCGCCATGCAAGACAACCAGCCGGCCGAATGAACGACGCCATCATCACCGTGCAGCTTGAAATCACCGGCCGGGTCCAGGGCGTTGGTTTCCGTGAATCGATGTGCGCGGTTGCGGCCGCGCTCGAGGTGTCTGGCTGGGTGCGCAATCGGGCCGACGGCAGCGTGCAGGCGACTGCGCAGGGCGACGAGCCCGATATCGAGCGATTGGTTGCGTGGTGCCACAACGGCCCGCCCGGCGCCGCCGTCGAGTCGGTCAAGGCCGAGCGGGTTGAAAGCCGTGAGGCCTTTGCCGCGTTCTCGCGCTGGCCTTCGGCCCGCTAACACATCGCAATTGCCCGGACCGTTGGCGCGCGCCGCTTCAACCGCACCATTCAGGCTCATGCCGTCGCAGCCATGCACTTCTTCGGTCGTCAAGCCAGCCAAGTTCTCGAACACCCGGGCGCATTCATTGTCCGCACGCTGAAGGGGTTCCGCGCCAACCAGGGCCTGCTACTGGCTGGAGCGGTCGCCTATTACGCGTTGCTTTCGATCGTGCCATTGCTGATCCTGACAGTGATTGCACTGTCGCATTTTGTCGATCAGGCCGCGCTGCTGCAAACGCTGGGTCGATACCTCGAATGGCTGGTGCCGGGACAATCCAGCGCCATCGTGGCGGAGCTGGCAAACTTCCTGGCGCACCGCGATGTCCTCGGCTGGGTGTTGCTGGTCAGCATGTTGTTCTTCAGCTCACTGGCCTTTACGGTGCTGGAGAACGCCATGTCGGTGATATTTCATCACCGTGTGGCGATCCGCCGGCGCCACTTTCTGATTTCCGCCGTGATCCCGTATGCCTACATACTGTCGCTCGGGCTCGGCCTGTTGCTGGTGACGCTGGTGGCGGGTAGCCTGCAGGCGATGGGCCAGCAACACGTGGAGTTTCTGTGGCGCAGCTGGTCACTCGGTGGACTGTCCGGCATGCTGCTGTATCTGCTCGGCTTCGCGGGTGAAATCTTTGTGCTGACTTCGGTGTACATGGTGATGCCGGTCGGCCGGCCGTCGCTGCGGCACGCATTGCTGGGCGCGGTCGCGGCGGCTTTGCTGTGGGAGTTGTCGCGCCGTGCACTGGTTTGGTATTTCGCCACGTTGTCGCAGATCGGCACCGTTTACGGGTCGCTGACCACCGCCATCGCGGTACTGTTGAGCCTCGAGGTGGCGGCGACGCTGCTGCTGCTGGGCGCGCAGGTGATCTCCGAATACGAGCGCCTGGCGAGTGAGGCGCTCGATGCGCCAGCGCAACCGTTCACGACCGGCTCCGCATGAAACAGCCTGGTTGGTTTCGGACCTGGCCGAATCGCGAACTCACCCCTTGGTTTTCAACTTTGCATCGTTGGCCGCGACAAACGCACGGATTTCTTCCGACAGATCGAGCAGCTTGAGCCACTGTTCCTTGTACAGAGTCACCGGGAAACGCCCCATCCCATAAACCGACAACGCGCCTTTGTCGCTGACTTTCATGCTGATGCCGGAGGCAGCGCCTTTTTTTAGCGCGGCGTTCTCATTGCGCAGGCGCTCGAGTTCAGCTTTCAGATCGTCGTCCGACATATTTGGTCCTTTCATCATCACCCAAGTCCGGGAAAAATCGCCCGACTAAGGATTGCCGAGGTAGTCGCGCTTGCCGATCTCAATACCGTTGTGGCGCAGGATGTTGTAGGCGGTGGTGACGTGAAAGTAGATATTCGGCGTTGCATGGCCAAGCAGGAACTGCATACCCTTGTAGCGGGTTTCCTTGTCGCCGCGCTTGAGGACGATTTCCTTGTCTTCACTGCCCTCAATCTGCCCCGCTGACACGCTCTGGATGAAGCTGATGGTTTTGGCAATCCGCGCTTTCAGGTCGGCCAGCGTCTTTTCGTTGTCCTCGAATACCGGAATATCCACCCCCGCCAGGCGTGCCACCGCGCCCTTGGCGGTATCGCAGGCGATCTGTACCTGTGTGCTCATGGGCAACATGTCGGGGAACAGGCGATAAGCAGTGAGCGTCATCGGGTCGATTTTTTTGGCATCGACATGAACCTGCGCCTTGTCCAGTATGTTTGACAGGTTGCCGAGGATGTTGACAAAGCGCGGTACGCTCACCTGGTACATGGATATGGTCATGGAAAATCCTTGAAATGGAAACACGCATCTTAGCCGTAGCGTCGAGCGTCGGCATCTGTTCCCGACCGGTGGGAGGCTGAATGGCCAGTGATTCGAATGCTTCCATGCAAGCAATGCAACC
>JANNGR010000477.1:0-3554 GCA_031403955.1 Betaproteobacteria bacterium | reverse complement strand
CTTCCAACCAAGGGGTTCTTTGTGAACAAGACTGAACTGATAGAACACATTGCAAAACACGCGGATATTTCCAAGGCCGCGGCGACGCGAGCGCTCGAGTCGACGATTGCTGCCGTCAAGACTACGTTGAAGAAAGGCGGGTCGGTTTCATTGGTGGGTTTTGGCACATTTGCGGTTGGCAAGCGGGCCGCCCGCGTTGGTCGAAATCCGCGCACCGGCGCGGCGATTAAAATCAAGTCCGCCAAGGTTCCAAAGTTCCGCCCAGGCAAGGCATTGAAAGAGGCCTTAAACTGAGGCTCATGGTTTCGGTGGGGTGCTTAGCTCAGTTGGTAGAGCGGCGCCCTTACAAGGCGTAGGTCGGCGGTTCGAGACCGTCAGCACCCACCACCCAGACAAAGGCGAACAAGCATGTTCGCCTTTTTGTTTTTTTCATGGAGATATGACGCATGTTCGACTTAGTCCGCAAGCACACCAAGATTTTGATGTTCATGATGTTCTTGCTGATCATTCCGGCGTTTGTGCTGGTCGGTATCGATGGTTACCAGCGCTTCGATGACGGCGCGTCCGCGGTTGCCCGGGTCGGAGGGCGTGATATCACCCAGGCGGAATGGGATTTTGCGCACCGGGCCGAGGTGGATCGTATCCGTGCGTCAGCGCCATCGATTGACGCTAAGCTGCTGGACTCTCCGCAGGCCCGTTACGCCACATTGGAGCGTCTGGTACGCGAGCGGGTTTTGGGTGCGGCTGCTGACAAGTCGGGTTTGGTAACAAGCGACGCGCGGCTGGCGCGCGACTTGCAGCAGAACCCGTCGATCGCTTCACTGCGTCGTCCGGATGGCAGTCTGGACATGGAGCGTTATCGGCAACTCGTCGCCGGCCAGGGTCTGACGCCAGAAGGGTTCGAGGCCCGCGTGCGCCGGGATCTCTCGGTGCGCCAGGTGGAGGCCGGCGTGCTGGCAACCGGATTTGCGCCGCCTTCGGTTGCCGACGCTTCTTTGGGTGCCTTTTTCGAGAAACGCGAGATTCAGGTTGCCAGTTTTCCGGCATCCGATTTCGTCGCGAAAGTGACGCTGGTCGACGCCGATCTTGAGGCGTTTTACAAAACCCGTCAGGCGCAGTTCCAGGCTCCCGAGTCGGTCAACATCGAATATGTCTTGTTGGACATCGACACGATCAAGAAGTCGATCAACATCAACGAACCGGATCTGAAGTCTTATTATGAGCAAAATGCCGCCCGCCTCAGCGGCAATGAAGAGCGTCGCGCCAGCCACATACTGATAAATGCATCCAAGGATGCCCCGGCCGCCGAACGCCAAAAGGCCAAGGCGAGGGCCGAGCAACTGCTGGCTGAAGTTCGCAAGGTGCCGGGCGAATTTGCCGAAGTCGCCAAGAAGAATTCGCAGGACAAGGGGTCGGCGCCGGCGGGTGGCGACCTGGATTTTTTTGCCAGAGGTGCCATGGTCAAGCCGTTCGAGGAAGCCGCATTCAAAATGAAGAAAGATGACATCAGCGATGTGGTTGAGTCAGATTTCGGCTACCACATCATCAAATTGACGGACATAAAGGCTCCAAAGCAGCGCAGCTTTGAGGAGTTGCGCGGCAATATCGAGTCGGACCTAAAGACGCAACAGGCCCAACGTAAATTTGCCGAGTCAGCGGAGGCCTTCACCAACGCCGTGTACGAGCAACCCGACAGTCTTAAGCCGGTGGCTGAGCGACTAAAACTCGAAATCAAAACCGCGACTAACCTGTTGCGTTCACCGCCAGCCGGTGCATCCGGAGTATTGGCCAACCCCAAGTTCCTCAATGCGCTGTTCGGGGATGATGCGGTCCAGAAGAAGCGCAACACCGAGGCGGTGGAGGCCGGTCCGAATCAACTCGTGGCGGGGCGTGTTGCGCTCCACACACCGGCGCGGACCTTGCCGTTGGCCGAAGTCAGCGCCGCAGTGCGCGACAAGCTTGTCGCCAGCCGCGCTGCCGAGATGGCACGTCAGTCAGGTCAGGCCCGACTGGCCGCCTGGAAGGCCAACCCCGCGGACGCGACGTCTACGCCGGCAGTTACGGTGTCACGCGACCAGCCCCAGAATGTCGCGCCAAAAGTGCTGGAAGCAGCCCTGCGAATCGATCCGTTGACATTTCCGTCCGTGGCTGGTGTCGACCTGGGCGATCAGGGCTACGCGGTGGTAAAGGCAAACCGTATCGTCAGCCGCGCCGCCCCGGACGACGCAACAGCCAAACAAGCCCGCAACCAGTATGCGCAAGTTTGGGCGGCGGCGGAAAATCAGGCCTATTACGAACTGCTCAAGGAGCGATTCAAAGTACGGATCAGCGCGCCAAAGGTCGCTGCTGTTGCCGCCGACGCCACACCGATGCCAGCGCAATAACGACCAACGATATAATCGGTCCGAAACGGTGGCTGTAGCTCAGTTGGTAGAGTCCAGGATTGTGATTCCTGTTGTCGTGGGTTCGAGCCCCATCAGCCACCCCACAAGGTAAAAGCAAGAAAGCCCACTGTCGATTCGGCAGTGGGCTTTCTTCATTGGCAAGACGCGCGGGCGCGCATCGCTTGTCTTGGCAGTTCCTTTGTGTAAAACTGATGCGGGTGATCAGGGCTGGTATTGCGGCCCGCAGGAAAATGCCGGGTTTCCGATGTCGTTTCGTGAACCGTTTTGTTACCACCTAACTTGAGTACAAGTTAGTCTTCATTGAAGCTTGGTTTTCAAGGAGGAATTCACGATGGCACCCAGAGCCAGACTGTCAGTCAAACCAGTCACCGGGGCGACCACACCAGCCCGCAGACACAAGCCGCTACGTTGCTGATGGGCTTGTCCGAGATGCCGAAGGATTCAGGTACCTGAACCGCCGGTATTGCCGCCGGACATTTCCGATCGTCTGGTGTCGTCAGTTCACCATGACCAGCTTACCTTTTACCCCGCGCGACCCCATGTATGCATAGGCCGCTTTTAGCTCATGCATGGGCATGGTTCGGTCGATCACCGGCTTGATCTTGCCCTGGGCATACCAGCGGGCCAACTCCGTCATCATCTCCGCATTGGCCTTGGGCTCGTGCTTGGCGAAGGCGCCCCAGTACACGCCGACCAGCGAAGCGCCCTTGAGGAGCGGCAGGTTCAGCGGTAGCGAAGGGATGGGCCCCGAGGCAAAGCCCACCACCAGGTAGCGGCCGCGCCAGGCGATCGAGCGGAAGGCCGGCTCGGCAAAGTCGCCACCCACCGGGTCATAGATGACGTCAGGGCCCTTGCCGTCGGTGGCGGCCTTGATGGCCTCCCTGAACGCGTTCGGCAGGTTTTGCTTGCTGTAGTTGATGGTCGCGTCGGCGCCGAGCGACTTGCACAGCTCGCACTTCTCATCGGTCGATGCGGCGGCTACTACGCGGGCGCCGAGAGTCTTGGCGATCTGGATCGCCGCCGTGCCCACGCCGCCGGCCGCACCCAGCACCAGCAGCGTCTCGCCGCCCTTCAGCTGGGCGCGGTCGATCAGCGCGTGGTGGGTCGTGCCGTAGGTGCAGATGAAAGCCGCCGCATCGTCGAAGGCGA
>JANNGR010000476.1:0-14179 GCA_031403955.1 Betaproteobacteria bacterium | reverse complement strand
GATTCTTCGATGGCAACGGTCAACTGCGCCGCGCTGGTGAACAAGCCATGGCGCAGCGGCTTTTTGGTTATGTCGCGGAACAATCGCTTGACCGCATGGAGCCACGGCGCCGAGGCGGGCGCAAAGTGTAGGTTGAATCGCTCGTGTTTCGCCAGCCACTCTTGCACCGCAGGATGTCCGTGCGTGGCGTCGTTGTCCGCGATCAGATGCAGCGTCTTGTTCCTGGGCGTCTCGCGGTCGATCCGCCTAAGGAACTTCAACCAATCGCGTTGGCGTTCATGCAGTGACTCCTGGGCAACGGCCTTCTCGTCCTGCGCATTGAGCGCGGCCAACAGCGCGGCGATGTCGTTGCGCTTGTGATCGAGCGCCGCGGTGGCTGCACGCCCCTTGTTCATCGGTGGCACCGAGTGTGGTTCGTCCAACGCCGGCATCTGTACCGCCGCGTCGCGGCACAACACCAAGGCATGCTCAGGGGGCGACACGTACAGGCCCACGATGTCTTCGACTTCTTCGAAGAATTTGCCATCGCGCGCGAGTTTGGCGACGCGCGGCAAATGGGGCTTCAAGTCAATGGCGCGCCAATGGCGTGAAACACTTGCCGGGCTTATGCCCAGTGCGGCGGCCATTGTGCGGGCGCTCCAGGGCTTGCCGGTCTCGGGACTGGATTGCATGGTCATGCGTACCAGGCGCGCCACGTCCACGGCGGCCGGTGGTGCACCGCGCGGCAGATCGCGCTCGATGCCGGCAAGCCGGTAATTCGCGTAGCGGTCCCGCCAACGCGACACTTGGACACGACCCACGTTCATCGCCCCGGCAATGTCCTTGTTCTGCATGCCCTTGGCCGCCAACAAGACAATACCCGCGCGCTGGGCCAAACGCGTACTGGTCAGTTTGGAAAGCTTCAGCCGCGTCAATTCGGCCTGCTCTTCACGCGTCAACACAATTTCGGGCGCCACTCGCATCCGATATTCCCTTACTGGTCGGCCGTGGTTCAGTACCCGGACCGATGTTAGTTAAGTTCACTCAAGATTGATGAATGCAGGAGTATATCGCCATGTTCCGACCTGGCCTTCGCATCTCCATCAGCGCCGATATGGTCCATCGATGACTGGCGAGCGCGCCGGCCATTGGTAAACCGTTTCGTTCAGACCTGCGGGTTATAACAGGCCGCCGCCCGCCGGCCCGATACACGGGAAAACACTTACCCGGAAGGCGCAAATTATACTTTACAGTACAATCGAATTGCGGCATGATAGTGGGACCTAAGAATTTAGGTGCGCGTCAGGACGACGAAACACGAAAGGAAACTTTTCAATGCTGGCCAGTAACAAGTTCACCCCACTCTGCGCAAACGCAGCCCCCTGGTTCGATCCTGCGTCCCCTCGGCACGCGGTTATCGGTAGCCTGCGCAAGCACTTGCGGCGTGCCGCCAGCGCGTCAGCCGCGGCATTGTCGCTTGCAGGCGCTCTGGCGCTCGGTTCGCCCGGTCTGGCGCTGGCGGCCCCGAATATCTCCGCGGCTATTTCGGTCGATGTCTTCTCCACCGACCCGACAAAATTCTTCGCGGCCAATGACTACCTGTTGATGGCCAATGTCTTCGAAAGTTTGTACGGGCATGACGAGAAAGGCAACCTGATCCCGACCTTGGCAAGTGGGGTCGAGATCAAGGACGATGGCCTGACCTATGAGTTCACGCTGCGGCCGAACGTGAAATTCCACAATGGCAATACGTTCTCGGCCGAAGATGTGCGCTTTAGCTGGCAAAAGGCGGTTGACCCGGTACGCAAATGGTCGCGCGCCGGCGTGCTGGCGGCCAACATCGCCGACGTCGAAATCGTCAACCCGCAAAAGGTCCGGATCAAGCTAAAGAAGCGTGATGCAGGCATGATGGAAAACATGGACACCAATCTGTTCATGTTGTCGAAGAAACATGTGGAAGCGGTGGGCGATGAGGTTTTTGGCGAAAACCCGATGGGTACCGGGCCGTTCAAATTCAAGGAACGCAAGATCAAGGAATACATCATCCTGGAAGGGTTCACCGGATATTGGGGCAAGGCACCGGATGTCGGCAAACTCACGCTGAAGTTCGTCACCGATGAGTCGACCCGCCTGGCGCAACTGCAGTCCGGCGAAGTCGACATTGTTGACAATGTGTCGCCGTTCCTGGCGGTGCGCATGAAGGGCGTCCAGAACCTGAAGGTAATCCAGGCGCCGACATTGCGCAACATGTACATCATGATGAACGCCACCGGCAAGAATGAACGCATGAAGAACGAGGAAGTCCGGCGTGCCTTCATGACCATGATCGATACCGAAAAGCTGACCAAGAGTGTCTATCTCGGATTTGCGGCGCCGGCCAAGTTGAACTGCGGTCCCGGTGGCACCGGCTGCATGGGAACGCCGTCGCCGCGTATCGACGCCCAACAGGCACGGGCCGCGCTCACCAAGGCCGGTTTCGATTTCTCCAAGCCGCTCAACTTCGTCGGCATGGCGTCCGGTTTCATACCCCAGACCCGCGAGTTGGTGGAAGCACTGGCCCAGCGTTTTTCCGAGGCCGGCGTGCAGACCAAGATCACGCTGCTGGAATACGCCGCTTGGGTCCAGGCCGAGCAAACCAAGAACCCGGAAATCGACATGATTTTCTGCATGTTCCCGGACTACAGCAAGGAGCCGAGCGGAAGGCTGCAGCGTGGCATGCGCAGTGGCAGCATGTTCTCCTGGTACGAAGATCCCACGCTCGACGCCATGATCGACAAGATGAACGATTTCACCAGCGTGCCGGATCGGGAAAAGCATATCAGCGGCATCTACCAGCGCATGAACGACAAGGCGGCGGTGATTCCGCTGTGGGCCACCGATACGATTTTTGTAGCCCGCAACGATATCCAGTGGGTTCCCACGCCGAATGCGACCTGGCCAGTCTTCAAGAATATTGTCAAGAAGGGCAAGTAATGCAGCGCGGGGGTGGGGGCTTGGTAGAGAGGCGGACATGACCCCAGTGCTGGAGCGGGTCGAGCGTCCGGTGCAGCTCGCCGATCGTTATGTTTTGCGCGATGGCGAGGTGTTTCTGACCGGGCTGCAGGCACTGGTGCGTATTCCGGTGGAACAGCACCGCATGGACGAGCGCAACGGCCTGCGCACGGCGACCTTCATCTCCGGCTACCCGGGCTCCCCGCTTGGGACGCTGGATCTGGAGCTGCTGCGGCAAAAGAAGCTGCTCGATGCGCATGATGTGACGTTCCTGCCCGGCCTAAACGAGGAACTGGCCGCCACGGCCGTCCAGGGCTCCCAGCTCGCCTCGATCTTCGGCGAACTCACCCACGATGGCGTGGTAGGCATCTGGTACGGCAAGACGCCGGGACTCGATCGCGCCACCGACGTGTTGCGCCACGCCTGTTGCGGCGGGGCGTCAGCGACTGGCGGCGCGCTGGTTCTCGTCGGCGACGATGTCATCGCGAAGTCATCGGCCGTGCCGAGCAGCTCCGAGATCGCCATGGCCGAGAAGGGAATGGCGGTTCTATCTCCGAGCGACCCGCAGGATATCGTCGATCTTGGTCTGCATGGAATCGCCCTGTCCCGGTTTTCCGGGTTATGGACCGGCTTGAAGCTCGGGACGAATCTGATGGATGGCGGGGGCACGGTGGCCGTGCGCAAAGAGCAGGTGCGGCCGGTGTTACCCGACAACACCATCGACGGGAAGCCGTTCCGACACGTGGTCTCGGCGAACTTCATGAACAAGGTTAAGTCGGCCGAGATCGAACGTAGTCTGGTGACCAGCCGGCCGGAGTTGGCGCGACGTTACGCCCGCGCCAACGGCCTCAACCGGATCGAAGGTGATCCGGCCGCGAAGATCGGCTTCGTGGTGGCCGGCATGCCCTACCTTGACTTGCACCAGGCGCTGGCCACGCTGGGCATTGACGCCGCGGGCCTGGCGTCCTCCGGTATCCGCATTCTGAAATTGGGCATGGTCTCGCCGCTTGAGCCGCAAATTGTGCAGGAGTTCGCCGACGGCCTTGACGAGATTGTCGTGGTCGAAGAAAAGCGCGCGTTCATCGAAGTGGCGATCAAGGACTTGTTCTACGGAGTTTCGAATGCGCCGGCCGTGTTCGGCAAGCGCGGTCCGGACGGGTCTGAGTTGCTGCGGCCCAACGCCGACCTGCCACCGAGCGTGATCGCGGCGGCGATCGCGCCGCGTATCCTGGCACGCGTCGCGAGCACCCCGGTGCGCGCCTGGCTCGACCGGCGCCACGCACCGGCGCCGTCCACGATACCGATACAACCGCTGGTGAACCGCACACCGTATTTCTGCTCAGGATGTCCGCACAACCGCTCGACCGTGGTGCCGGAGGGATCGCTGGTGGGAGTCGGAATCGGTTGCTCGGCCCTGGCAGTTGCCCGGCCGGTGGAAAAGGTGGGCGAGAGCATCGGCCTGTGCCAGATGGGTGGCGAGGGTATGTTGTGGCTTGGCATGGAGCGCTACGTGCGCCAACAGCACTTCGTGCAAAACCTGGGTGACGGCACTTACCACCACTCGGGCAGCCTGGCCATCCGCGCCAGCGTGGCAGCCGGATCGAACATTACCTACAAGTTGCTCGTCAACGGATCCATCGCCATGACCGGCGGGCAAGATATCGTTGGTGGCAAGGGGGTACCGCAAATCGCCGCTGAGTTGCTCGCGGAGGGCGTGAACAGGATCATCGTCACGACCAACGACCTGGTGCGCTACAAAGGCCTGCGCTTGCCGGCTGGCGTCGATCTGCGCCATCGGGACCGGCTCGACGAGACGCAGCGGGAACTGGCCAAGATCAAAGGCGTCACGATCCTGATCCACGACCAACCGTGCGCTGCGGAACTGCGCCGCAAGCGCAAGCGCAAGCTGGTCGTGGCACCGGATCAGCGGATGTTCATCAACGAGCGCGTTTGTGAAGGTTGCGGCGATTGTGGCGAGAAGTCCAACTGCTTGTCGGTGCAGCCGACCCAAACGGTATTCGGTCGCAAGACCCGCATCCACCAGGCCTCCTGCAACAAGGATTACTCCTGCCTGCTGGGTGACTGTCCGTCATTCGTCGTCGTGACCCCGGGCACGCGGCAGGCCGATGGTCAGGCCGCTGCTCAGCTCGAAGCCGACCGCCTTCCAAAACCAGTACGCAAGGTGAACGTCGACGACTTCAACATGCGTATCACCGGAATCGGCGGCACTGGCGTGGTGACGATCGCGCAGGTCATCTCCACCGCCGCAACCATGGCTGGAATGCACATTCGAAGCTTCGACCAGTTGGGCATGGCGCAAAAAGGCGGCGCCGTTGTTTCGGATATCAAGTTCTCGCCAAAGCCGTTTGCCGGCGCCAACAAGGTCGAACCGGGCGAGTGCGACCTGTACCTCGGTTGCGACCTGCTGGTGGCAGCCAACGACGCCAACCTCTTGGCGGCATCCGGGTCGCGCACCATCGCGATTGTTTCGACGGCGAAAGTGCCGACCGGGCCGATGGTGACCAACGTCGCGTTGTCCTATCCCGACGTTGACGCGACGCTGGCGCGGATCAAGGCCACCAGTCGCGCCGCGGACAGCGTCTTTGCGGATGCCCGCGACATTGTGATCGCGCTCCTGGGTGACGATCAATATGCCAATATTTTCCTGGTCGGAATGGCCGTCCAGGCCGGCGCTCTCCCGATCGAACCGGCCCTGTTAGAAAAGGCGATTGAACTCAATGGCGTGTCGGTCGATCGCAACCTGCAGGCTTTCCGGCGCGGACGCCAGCTGGTTGCCGATCCGGCTGCCCTGGAGGCGGCGCTTCCACGCGATGTGGTCAAGAAACCAGTGCCATCCGCCGAGGCCAAACGCATCAGCGAGGTAGTCCGCTGCGCAGCCGACCAGGCCCTGGCTGACATCGTGCAGCACCGGGTTGGTGAACTCATCGCTTACCAGAGTGCCGAATACGCCCAGCGCTACGCACAACTGGTCGAGCAATGCCGCGACCGCGAGGTAACCGCCCTGGGAACCTCAGGCGCGATCACCCACGCCGCAGCCAGGAACCTCTACAAGCTGATGGCTTACAAGGACGAATACGAAGTGGCGCGGCTGTCCATCGATCCGGCATTCGAACAGACGCTCAAGAATGAGTTCGGCGCGGGCACCACTTATTCGTTCAAGTTTCACCCTCCAATCCTGATCGCCCTGGGCTTGAAGAACAAGATCAGCGTGGGCAGGTGGTTCAAACCCGTATTGAGCGTCCTGGTTGCGATGCGTGGCGTTCGCGGTACCTGGCTCGATCCGTTCGGCCATGACAAGGTGCGCAAGATAGAACGCGCCCTGATTGGTGAATATTCGAACGCGCTGGCGACCGCGATGGGCGCGCTCACCACGGCCAACGCGCAGACGGTCGCCAAGCTGGCGGAATTGCCCGATATCGTTCGCGGTTACGGGAACGTCAAGCTGGCCAATGTTGTGAGGTTCCGCGACCAGCTCGCCGGCTTGGCCTCCCAGTCCGCCACCCATGGCGCCGGTGCCGGCCAGCGGCAATCAGTCGCCATCGAATGACGGGAAGCTGAAATGCCGATCTTCATCATGCGGCGTGGCGGGGAGTTGCTTGCCACCATGTTCGTGTTGACGATTGTGATATTTGCTCTCGCGCGCCTGGCCGGTGATCCAGTTCCTCTGGTGCTGGGAACCGAAGCCACGCCGGAGGATATTCAGTTCTACCGGCGGCAATACGGCCTCGACAAGCCGCTGCTGCTGCAATACCTGACGTTTCTGGGAAATATCATCAGCGGTGATTTCGGTGTTTCATTCAGATACCGGGTACCGGCGATCGGGCTGATCCTGCCGGCGCTGTGGAACACCTTCAAGCTGGTCAGCGTGGCAATGCTGCTGGCGATTGCGATCGGCGTTCCGCTTGGTGTGCTCGGATCGGTCGCGCCGCGCGGACTGCTGTCCCGGTTCGTGGGTTGGTACGCGGCAGCCGGCGAGTCGATTCCAAGTTTCTGGTTTGCCTTGGTGCTGATGCTGGTCTTCGCGGTGACCTTGGGCGTGTTGCCATCCTCCGGTTACGGCACTTGGCAACATTACGTCATGCCGGTGTCCACGCTCGCGTTATTCTCGTCGGCCTCGCTGGCGGCGTTGACGCGCGCGAACATGGTGAGTGCCCTGCAAAGCGACTTCGTGAAGATGCAGCGTAATCTGGGCATGTCGGAACCGGTGATCATCTTCAAGCACGCCTTGCGAAACGCCTCGTTGCCGATCATCACGTTTCTGGGCCTTCAGTTCGGCGTGCTGTTGGGCGGTGCCGTGGTGACCGAGCGGGTTTTCTCCTGGCCGGGCATCGGCCAAGTGCTGGTGGAAGCTATCTTCACGCGCGACTACCCGATCATCCAGGCCGGTGTACTGGTAACCGCGCTGTGTTTCATGCTGATCAATCTGGTGGTGGATATTCTGGCCGGCGAGCTTGATCCGAGGGTGCGCCAATGAACGTACAAGTGGCACGATCCACCTGGAACCCGTTGGGCTGGTGGTCCAGAAGCAGGCGCTGGACCGCCGGGCTGAGAGCTAACGGCGGACCGCCGGTACTGGCCTCGCTGATGTGTCTCATCCTGGTGGTTGCCGCCGTTTTCGGTACCTCGATCACACCGTACTCCGAAACCACGATCGACTTCGAGGCAGTCATGCTGCCGCCGGTGTGGCAAGACGAGGGCTCCATCCGTCATCCATTGGGCACCGACCAACTCGGACGCGACATCCTGAGCCGGCTGGTTGCGGGTGCTCAGGTGTCCATGATGGTGGCCATTGCTGCCGTGGTGGTGGGTGGCATTCTCGGTACCTTTATCGGGCTCATCGCCGGATATTTCGGCGGAGTGATTGGATCGGTACTCTCGAGGGTCACCGAAGCTTTCCTGGCGCTGCCTTTCATTCTGATGGCCCTGGCGCTGGTAGCTGCGCTCGGTCCCGGCCTGCAGAACATCATCATTGTGATGATCCTGACCAACTGGGCGCGTTACGCCCGGCTGGTGCGCAGCGAGGTGCTGGGCATCAAGGAGCGTGACTTCGTGCTGTTGGCGCGTATTGCCGGCGTGTCCAGATTCAGGATCGCGTTGCGCCATGTGCTGCCGAATGCCGTCAACTCGGTGGCTATCCTGGCGATTCTCGATGTCGGACGGTCGATGATCCTGGAGTCGGCGTTGTCGTTTCTCGGCCTCGGCGTGCAGCCTCCGAGTGTTTCCTGGGGCGTCATGCTGGCCGACGCCAAGTCGTTCATGGGTTTTGCCTGGTGGCTGGCCTTGTTTCCGGGTGTGGCCATCTTCCTGTCCGTATTGAGCTTCAGCGCGCTGGGCGATTGGTTGCACACCAAGTTCGACCCGCGCACCGGTCTGTAGGGAAAGCCGCTTGTGTCCCTGTTAACAGTAAGCGACTTGAGTGTGCAATTCGGGCCTGCAGCTAAGCCGATCGCCGCCGTGGCGAATGCCAGTTTCAGCGTGGAGCCCGGTCAGATCGTCGGTGTTGTTGGCGAATCCGGCAGCGGAAAATCGACCATGTGCACCGCAGTGATGCGGTCCCTGCCGGCGACCGCCCGGGTCAGCGGCAATATCCAGTTCGACGGCCAGTCATTGTTTTCCCTGACGCCAGCGCAGATGCGGGAGATTCGGGGCCGCGACCTGTCGATGATCCTGCAAAACCCGATGACATCGCTTGATCCGCTGTTCACGATCGGCAATCAGGCACGCGAGGTGCTGCGGTTGCACGGCGCCATACCCAACGCATCGGAACAGGACGCGGTGGAGTTGCTGCGCAAGGTCCGCATCACCGCACCCGAAATGCGGGTTCGGCAATATCCGCATCAAATGAGCGGAGGAATGAAGCAGCGCATTCTTACCGCCTTTGCCACCGCGTCGTCGCCCAAATTGCTGATCGCGGACGAACCGACCACGGCGCTGGATGCCACGGTCCAGGAGGAAATCCTGTCATTGTTCTGGGAGCTGCGCAATGCGTCGAACATGGCCATGATCATCGTGACGCACGACCTGAGCGTGGTGCACCGGATCAGCGACCGCACCCTGGTGATGTACGCTGGACGCATCGTTGAGTCCGGGCCGACGCATGATGTTTTCGATGCGCCGCAACACCCCTACACGCAGGGGCTGATCGGCTCGATACCCAGGGTGGTAGCGGGCCGCGTGGAGTTGAATTCGATTCCTGGACAAGTTCCACGCCTCGACCAACTGGGCAGCGGCTGTGCCTTCGCGGAACGCTGCTCGCGCGCGACTGAAAAGTGCACGCGGCAGCCGATGTCGCAGTCCGTTGGCGAACACCATCAGGTGCTGTGTTGGCACCCGGTTGGCATGCTCGGCACACGGCCGCACGCCAGCCACGACAGCAGTACGCCCTACGCGCCAGTCAACCCTGTCGGATGAGCCACATGCCGGATCAAGCCAATCCATCCAGCCCGACAGCGCCGAGCGCCGAGCACCTGATAGAAGCCAACGGCCTGCAGAAGCGTTATCGCTTGAGCCGGCGGCGACTTTTCGGCCCGGTGCCGTCGGTGCTGGCTGTCGATGACGTCTCGTTCAAGGTAAGGCGGGGAGCCACTTTCGGTCTTGTCGGCGAGTCCGGCAGCGGCAAGACCACAGTGGCCAAGATGCTCCTAAAGCTGGAGCGACCGACCGCCGGCACCTTGCTGGTAGATGGCAAGGACATCTTCCAGCAAGACGCCAACACCGAGCGCCTGTACCACGGCACGGTCCAGACCGTGCTGCAGGATCCGTACGGTGCGCTCAGCCCCCGGCTAAAGGTCGGCAGGATCATCGCCGAGCCCCAGGTCGCGCAGAGCGGCATGTCGTGGAAAGACTCCGAGGAACACGCTGGTGCCCTGCTGGAGATGGTCGGCCTGCGGCGCGACGCGCTGCACAAATACCCGCACGAGTTCAGCGGCGGGCAAAGACAACGCATCGCGATCGCCCGCGCCCTGTCGGTCGAACCGCGCATCATCGTGCTTGACGAATCGGTGTCGGCGCTGGACGTCTCGGTACGTGCCCAGATCCTAAAACTGCTCGAAGAGGTACAGCAAAAGCTCGGCGTCACCTACCTTTTTATCGGCCACGACCAGGCGGTTGTTCGCTACATGTCAACCGATGTGGGCGTGATGTATCTGGGACAGTTGGTGGAAATCGGCACGGCGATGCAGGTTTTCAGCCATCCGGTGCATCCGTATACGCAGCAGTTGGTGGCCGCGGGCTCAGACGAAACGCGAATCGGCGCCTTGGGCGTGGCAGGCGATCTGCCAAGTCCCTTGAACCCGCCGTCGGGATGCCGTTTCCATACCCGGTGCCCGTTCGCGACCCCGATTTGCTCGGAGCAGGCGCCGGTATTGCGGGAGATGCATTCGGGCCAGTTTGGGCGCTGCCATCACATGGAGCGGATAAACGCATAAGCGGGAATCCGCGCACGACAGCCCAGTGGCGCGTTCTCGAATCGAGCAACCAGGAGCATCAAATGGCAAGACCAATCATCATCAGTTGCGCAGTAACCGGGGGCTCGACCGAGGCTGCCAGGAGGAATCCCCATGTGCCGATCACTCCGCTGCAAATCGCAAACGAATGCATCGCGGCCGCCAGGGCAGGGGCCCACATCACGCACATCCACGTGCGTGATCCCGAGACCGGCCAGGCCACCCAGGAATTGAAGTATTTCCGTGAAGTGGTGGATCGCATTCGCTCCAGCGATGTGGATGTGCTGATCAACTTGAGCACCGGCTTTGGGGGCATTTTCTCGCCGTCCAGCGAGGATCCGCGCCGCGCCTCCGCACAGAGCAACATCACTACGCCGGAATCCCGCGTGGCGCACGTGCTCGAACTCAAGCCCGACTTGTGCAGCCTGGATGTGGTCAGCATGAACCTTGCCAGCGCCGCGTTCATCAATGTGCCGCAACATCTGGAGAAGATGGCCGCCATGATTGCCTCGGCCGGTGTCAAGGCGGAGCTCGAAGTGTTCGACCATGGACATTTACGCCTCGCCGCTGACATGGCCAAGCGCGGCCTGGTCAAGTCACCGCCGCTGTTTCAGCTCTGCCTGGGCATCGACTGGGGAGCGCCGGCGGATACCGAAACCATGCTGCTGATGCGCAACCAGTTGCCGGCGGGCGCTATATGGGCGGGCTTCGGCATTTCACGCCTCCAATTTCCGATGGCCGCGCAGGCTGTGATTCTTGGTGGCCATGTGCGTGTCGGGCTGGAAGACAACCTGTATATCGCGCAAGGCAAACTCTCGCCGGGCAATGCGCCGCTGGTGGAGCGCGCGGTGCAGATAATCGAGGCGTTGGGCGAGCGGCGCGCGAGCATGGCCGAGGCGCGGCAACTGCTTGGAATCTGATCCGTCAACTGGCCAATCCGTCCGCATCATGCCCACCAACGTCAGCCCACCTGTCGCAGCACCGCGCCGGCAAACCATATCCGATTTGCCGGTTCAGCACGCGGAACATCCGCGCAGCCCGGCCGAGTCGCGCGCGCGCTTCTTCAACCCCGGCAATGCTTTCGACATCCAGCTGCCTGCCGTTCCCGACCACATATTTACCGCCGAGCCTGTGCTTGCGCTGCATGCCGACACCCCGACCGGTCTGATTCCCTGCGACCTGTCGGCGGAGATGGCGTGCTCCTTCCCTGCCACCGCGCCACTGATGCTCGCCCGTTATGCGAAGATTCGGGCCGCCGAAAGTCTGCGGACCGCTTTTGCAGCCAGTGGCGTCATCTGCTACGTCATACAAGGCGGCGGTTCGACCACCGGCCGGTCTGGCGCCATTCACTGGGGCGCGGGTGATGTATTCATACTGCCGGGCGGTGAATCCTTCACGCACGCCGCGTTATCCGATGCGGTACTGTGGATCGTTACCAACGAGCCCCAACTGGCGTTTGAGGCCCTACGCCCGCCCCCCGACGGTGAAGCACCGACCGACCTGGTTCACTATACGGGCGAGGAGATCGCGCGCCAACTCAAACTGTTGCAGGACTTGGGGCGTGACGAGGCCACTGCGGGAATAGCGGTTCTGTTCTCGTCCGACCGGCAGGAAGCCAATCGCAATATTCTGCCCACGCTGACGCTCGCCATGAACGCCTTGCCTCCCGGTACGTCGCAGCGCGCCCACCGGCACAACGCCGCGGCCATCATGCTTCTTATCCATGACAAAGGTTGTTATTCGCTGATGGATGGCAAACGCAAGGACTGGGTGCAGTGGGCGACAACCGTCACCCCGCCGGTCAGCATCCACTCCCACTACAACGACGGCGACGCACAGGCCATGTTCCTGGTGGTGCAGGATGGCGGACTGTTCTACCACCTGCGCGCGATGGGGTTTTCATTCGCGGAGCAACCGCGATAACACGCGCTCTTCTTACATTGATTAATACGAAAGGAAATCTGTCATGGCATTAAAAATCATCGATTCCGCGCCTGCGGCAAAACGAAAGGCGGCCTGTCTGGCATTTTTGCGCCAGGCCCACACCGTCCTTGACAAGGAGGGCAGCACCCCCTCGGCCTTGCATGCACTCAAGCTCAAACTGGCGGCGCTCGCCGCGCGCACCGAGTTATTTCCGGCCAGCGACTTTCCCATGCCGCTGGCTGAAGGCCGGCTGCACACGCTGATGGTTGAGCCCAACGATGGCCTGGCGTTGCACCTGCTAATCGGCAAACCCGGCAAGATGTCCAACCCGCATTCCCACAGCATCTGGTGTATCAATGCCTCGGTTTCCGGACGCGAGCGCAATGTCTATTGGCGCCGAACCGATGACGGCTCAAAACCCGGCTACGCAACCGTCGCCCGCGTGGGCGAGGTCATGATGGAGCGCGGCCACGGTTTTGCGATGGCTGACCACGACATCCACAGCCAGGAAGTAGTGGGTGACGAGCCGTCCGTCATCCTGGCGCTGTACGGACACGCATTTGAGCGTTTTCCGTCGGTGGTCTGGTACAACACCGAGTTCTCGACGGTACGCAAGCTGCCTTCAAGGCGTGGTCAGGCGGCGGCATGAGCCGCCGGGCCGTTCCCAAGGCGAATAGCCCCGCAGCGCGTAGCGCGGAGGGTAGTCCAGTGAGCGCGCAAATGTTTCAGGTGACAGTCGCCAACACCGGCGCAACGATCGCGTGCCGTGCCGACCAGACGATCCTGCAAGCCTGCTTTTTCGCCGGTATCGACTATCCCTTTGCTTGCGCCAGTGGCAATTGCGGCACGTGTGTCTCGCAACTCGATTCCGGTACGGTATCGATGCTGCCACACGCCGATGGCGCGCTGAGCCCGGAACAGACGGCCTCTGGCAAGACACTCGCCTGCCGGGCGCAGCCAAGGTCGGACGTCGCGCTCAAATGGCTTGGTCGAGGCGGGCGCTGACCAAGAACTAAGCAACCTCAAGCCAGTTTCTGCGTACCTCCGCATTATTCTTCAAGTCTTCGGGGGATCCCTCAAAAACAATCTCACCGTGCCCCATAACCAGAATGCGCTTTGAGATACGAAGCGCAAAAGTCAGCTTCTGTTCCACCAGCACCACACCAACTCCCCGGTTGCCAATGTCGACAATCATCTTCATCACGGAATCAACGATCTTGGGCGCGAGCCCCTCCGTGGGCTCGTCGATCAAAATGACGCGGGGATTGCCAAGGAGCGAGCGACAGATAGTCAACATTTGTTGTTCGCCCCCGGACAGACTTCCCGCTTGCGTTTTACGTCTCTCGACCAATCGAGGGAAGTAGTTAAACATTTCCGCAATACTCCATTTCGGCGCATTTTTGCGTTCGGGCGCCAAGCCAAGTTGGAGGTTCTGTTCCACCGTCAAACTGGCGAATACCAGCCGCTCTTCAGGAACGTAGGCAATTCCGCTTCTGGCAATTTCATACGGCTGCAAATTAGCGACATCGACTCCATCGATGGTTACCGAACCCTGTGTGGGCGGTACCAGCCCCATGATCGCCTTCAAGGTAGTTGATCGACCCGATCCATTTCTGCCAATCAAGCTGACGATCTCGCCCGGCGATACCGAAAAATGGACTCCCCTCAGAATACGGCTCTTGCCATACTGGGCGTGCAGATCGTTAACGACGAGAGACATCAGCCTAGAAACCGCAGTTGGACGCGCCCGAGTGGGCCGTCATGGCGTGCGCTGGCAAGGCGCGACGACGCAGCAGGCTCGTGCCTGCAAGGAGAAGCAA
>JANNGR010000475.1:0-11653 GCA_031403955.1 Betaproteobacteria bacterium | reverse complement strand
CCAAGTTCCACCAGCATCATGGTTCGGCTTATGTGTGCGCCGCCGGATGAAAACTTGAAGCCAAATGCCTTGAGTGTTGGGGATGCTGCCGGAAAACCAAGCGGATAGTGGCCGGCAGTTGAAACTAACTTTTCCATTAATTCTTGCGGGATGCCACCGGGGGTAGGTTTATTTGAATTTGGTCCATGGTAACTTTTGTCTGACCTTGCGATCTGCACGGCGCGGCAGGCAGGAAATCGACGTGTGTTGCATCCCAAGCACCAGAAACCGGTGGCCCGACGTTGCGGACGACCGCGATTCCTCGCACGAAACCTGGCAAGACGCCGGTACTCTCTTATTTCCGCCTTCCCGAAAAAGGAAATCATGATGCGAACACTTCCTGAAGCATTGCGGCAGTGGCCTCGGAAGGCAATAGCCCTACCGCTTTGGAACAGCAACTCCCCTTGCACAAAAGCTGAACCGGCATCATCCGATCAGATGCCGGCATCACCGCTGTAAGTCCATAGGGAATCACCATCAGGAATTCCGCCTCCGAAGCGACAGCGCGAATTTCTCGTACCAACTGGCGCAGTGACGCAAGAGGCAGTGTCGCCGCCATCATGCAGGCAATAGTCGCGCTTTTGGCAAGCGTCGCCCGATCGGCCTTGGAAAGCGTCAGAGCTGCGTCAACCGACACCCAGACTCCCTGGCAAACTTGTGACGGCGCTTGCGCTGACCCAAGCGCCAGCCCGAGGTCTTCTGTGTCCATGCAAGTAACCATACCGGGCGCCATCAACGAGCTGAGCATGTCGAAAATTTGCAGACCAATATGCACTGTGCGGCCGGGCGCAGCACAAACAAATCCATCAATGCTCGCGCAGTTCGCCCAAGCCGGCGTGTTCGACGCAACGGCCGCCACCAGCCCAACGTCGTGGCGAGAGGCCTCCTGTGTGCGCTGGAGAAATTCATCGATCTGGCAAGCAACTTCAGAAGAGTAGTCATCTGGCAATGCAAAGACGATCGTGCAAGCCGACGATGGGATGCGGGAATTCATCAGTGCATTGAGCCAGGGCACCAAGTCGCCCACCGGCGCTTGCTCAAACACACATTTCGCAGCCATGAAACTCCCCGCCAAGGCCCGCGCCGACCACCGATCTGCAGGCTGAGGATCAAACATCACCAGCATGGTGAGTAGCTGTTCTCCAGGCGAATTGATGCGACGGCTTCCGGCGTATTTCATCCGAGTCACCTTGTCCTGATCTTCAGTCTCCATAGAAATTCATCAGAGCAATTCGGTTCCTTCGCCACAGTCATTCGGTGAATCGTCACTTGATATCCGTCAAAGCCTAGGTCATAACGAATCAGCTTCTCAATTCTGCTGACGGCCTCTTCATCCCAACGCATCCAGCGCTCGCTTGTGGTCGACATCCCGAGATAAACCGTACGCGACGGCTTGTTCCTCCATCCCATCAATGTGTCCGAGAGATCAAGCTTGCGGTCGGACGACCGTCGCAAACAGCGCCCGCGCCCGTCGTAAAAGGCGAGCCTGGCCTTCTGTGGCCACAGGTACGGATTCGGCTTGGTCATTTGTGATCGCTTTCCTTTTTTGCTACTGGGCTGCCGGCTATCAGTGGGGAGCATTCAGATATCGCGCTCCCGTTCGCCGTAGGTGTTCATCAACTGACGCGCGAAAGAAAAGGGATTCCTCAACGTCGGACCAGCCACCAAACCGATCCAGAATATCTCGCGCCGCGCCAGTCTCATCCATCGGACCTGGCGAAATCTCGTCCAGAAAGTCTTCGGGATCTTCCCAAAGACAACCCGCACCAACCAACTGCGTCTGCGGCTTAGCCCATGTACGAAGTTCCGGCGGGCTCAATCCAGCATCGAAGTGTGAATCCATAACTTCCAACCTCAATCCAGGTCGGCGTCCTGCGCTCCGACGGATCGACCCAGATGGACACATTCCAGCCTGTGGTCAGTACGCATGTAGCTTCAATATTCGATGTCACCTCATGCAGCTGATGTCGGCCGCGCAGCCCGTTCAAGTGCCGAAGTCGCGCCAGCAAGGCCGGCGCCAGTGTGTGAGCTGCACCCATCTGACAGGCTTGTTTGGTCTTCCACTTGGACGAACAGCCGGTTTTCCGATCGCTGAAGGGATTCGTTATGACGCGCCACATGAAGGAGTTTGCCCCCACAGCGGGTCAATGCGTGAGCTTGCGGAACTGTCCGTTTACACAGGGTTTAGCTGCGCCTGCAGTCACCCTCCAGGCTCACCTTTTGAGCCTGGACGACGGGGATTATGCGAGTTGCCGAGGGCAGCCATCAAGACCGTCGTTCAGCTCTTGGAGCAGCGCGTGCGCTGCGGTATTTCGCGATCCGTCCATTGTCGCGCCCAGTGGGATTGTCGATGCGTCGCAGGTCCATGTTGTCCTGCAGATCTGATCGACGCCAGGGTTTCGAATTCGGTGCACGGCGCCGTCATGGTCTCAGACGTAGCGACCGGACGCCTCATGCAAGGCGCGCTTGACCTTGTTGCGCAAATCGGCGGGCTCCAATACCTCAACCTCGGCCCCGAATCGGAGGATGTCGCCAACCAGCTCCCGCTCGTCGGAATATGGAATCTCGAGCACGTAGCTGCCGTCGGCCTGCGATTGGCTGTGTTGATCAGGGTGCCATATCTCACGGCTGACCCAGCGCGCGCGCTGGGGGCTGAAGCGCAGCTTGGCCCAGGCTTTTGGAGCACCGGAGAAAATGCCGTAACTCGATTGCATCGCCTGACGAAGTTGGCCAGCGCTAATCTCAACGGCATCGTCTCCCAAAATCTCACAGGTGGTGACAGCGTCCACGGCAAAACTCCGCAGGCCCGCACGCAGGTGGCACCATGCATCGAGGTACCAGTTGTCGCGGTAGTAGACCAGTTGTTGCGGCGACACCGTGCGTTGCACGTGTTCGCCGTTCTGACGGTTGAAATGGGTGATGGCGATTTGTTTGCGCGCCATGGTGGCGGATGCCACGGCTTCAAAGTTCTTCAGCACCGCATGACGTTTGCCTACCTGCAGCAGGCGAACGCGCTGGGCCAGTTGTCCGTCATTGACACCTTGCTTCTTGAGCATGTCGGCCAATCGTTGTTGCAACGGTTTGAGCTTCGGGCCCAGCAAGCCGGGCTCCAGCTGGGAAAGCATTTGCTCAATGGTCAGGAGTGCCAGAACTTCCTCAGGCGAAAACCACAGGCCCGGCAATTCACTGTCGGTGTGACCTTGGTCCAACCGGTAGCCGCCCAGATCGCGGTCAAAGACGATGGGAACACGCAATTGGTCACGCAGCTTTGCCAGGTCACGTTTGAAAGTGGCCGCGGAGATTTCCAGCTCAGCCATCAAATCGGCGGCAGACACCGCCCGACGGTTTACAAGCAGGCTTTTGTAGCGGTAAAGACGGGCGACTTCACTCACGCGGCGTTTGCTCGATTATTGTGGTGGGTTGATTATCAATTGCGCGCTGTCGCCGATAAGGCCGTAACACAACACGCGGGCATCTGGCCATTGCGCTTTGACATCGCTCTGGAGCCGGGCAACCAGCACCTGCACTTGATCTGGATTGGCATCGGCTCAATCGCGCCCGTGAAGGCACCTCTGCGGCGGACGAATAGCTCCGACTCGATCAGCGTCTCGGGGAATTGAGACCGGTTGATGGCGATGAAACTGTCCCCGAAGTCGGCGGCGGCTCGCACGGGGAAAAGGCAGTGAAGTCAGTCGCGGCGTCTTGATTCATGCCGGCCAGTGTAGGCCGCTGAATTCCCGCCATCCCCTGCGGCAAGTTTGCCGTACGCCAAGCCGCACGGCATTGGCGCCCGGCTCCCTTCGAGGTTAAGGCAGGAAGTTCAAGACTTCGGGCAGTGGCGGCACGATCGGCATTTCAAAGAAGCCACTACCCGCGTCCGGATCGATCGTCACGGTGCCATCGGTGGCGAAGAAGACCGCGATCTGGGTCTGGGCCGCCACGGCAAATGGAGCCGAAGCGGCGCTGCCAATGTTGGTCAAAAAAGTGTGCGGGTTTTTCGGTATCGCCCCGCCGGATGCGATGTAGGCCAAATCGTTGCGGAAGTACATCGCCCGGTCGGCGAGATCGCCGGCCCGCAGGATGGCCGTCGTGGTCGGGTTGGGCACCGTGACGTCGCCCTTGGCAAACTGAACGATCACCGGTTTGCGCGCATTGCCGCGCAGCGGCTCCTTGCGGATGAAACCGGCATACGCCACCGGATTGCCCGACTGCTGCACCCACTCGTAACGTTCCAGCACCTCCTGGATGGCAGTCGCACCGGGCACCGTGTTAACCAGCAGCGGCAGGTCGCGCAGCGGTATGTTCTCGTTGAAATTCAGGTTGAAAGGTACTGGCACGCCGGGAGTAGGCGGCAGGTTCAGCAACTGCGGTTGCCGGGTGGCCAGCGCTATCGCGCTCAGGAAGCGGAACGCTCCCATACGCGCGACCTCGGTGATCGAACCGCCCGGCACGTTCGGGACACCGGCTTTCAGCGCCTCTTCCACACCCAGAAAAATCGTGCCGTAGATGCCGCCGAAGGACTGGCCGGCGTAGTAGATGCGGTGCCGGTCCAGGTCGACACTGCCGTCACCCTCCACGTCGACGCCGACCTGGATTTGGCGCACCAGTTGCATCAGGTCGACGACCGTCTGGCGCAGGCCGTCACGGCTGGTGATGATGGTTTGGGGCGCCCTTGCGTTCACGCCTTCGGTAGAGTCGATCAAACCGTTGCCGTCTTGATCGATGCCGCGGCCTCCCGCCGGCACAACCACCGGTGGGCCGGCCGGGAATACGTTGAGCGTGCCCAGCGCCCCGCCACCGTGGCCAACCACGTTGATGGCCATCGTCGCCACGCCCTGCGACGCGAACACCGATGCCACTGTCCATGGCGCGCCGTACATGCTGTCGGTGAAGCCGTGGCCGAATATCGCCACCGGCCAGCCACCGGACGGCCGTGGACCGCTGGGCAGGAACAACTCGAACACAATGTCGTTAACCGACTGGGCCACCGGACGACCGGTCAGCGTTCCCGTGGCCGGAATGAACTGCGACCCATTCAGGTAGTTGGGTGAGCGGAATTTGCCGAAAGCCACCCGGCCAACGGCACCCGGTACGACATTCAGCGCCGGCGTGGGAACAAAAGAGGGGGTGAACGCGGGTGCCGTGCCGGTCTGCTGAAAAAACTGGATTCCCAACAAACCAGCCACCGGAAACACCGCCCGCGTCGTGCCACCATTGCCGATCATGAAATCGGCCGGAGCGGGACGCGAATGTTTGATCTGGTTCTGGATTTTTTCCAGATCGGCGCTGATGCTCTGCGTCGTGAACAGGCTCAAGGCGACGATCTGATGGCGCGCCGGCCGGGCCGAGTGTTCGCCGTCCATCAGCGACTTGCGATAGTCCATCAAGTCGCGGTCTCGACTTTCATCACGGTTCGGCCCATGCCGAAAACGCGCGTAATTGCCGCCTTCGATCGGGTCTCCGGCGGCATCGCGAACGCCATTGGTGACGACCAGCACGTAACGCGAGTGTTCCCGCAGCAGTTCATCGGACTCGAACACCAGCGTCTTGGCGGCCGCGTCCCACACTACCTGGTTGATGCCCACCCGCTGCCCGAAGCCATGGCCGGACAGGGTGTTGCCCAGGTTGACGAGGTACACCGTCTCGCTGCTGACGGTGGACAGTTTGATGTCGCCGGTGAACGGTACCGAGATGCGCGGCTGCGTGTTGAAGCCGTCCAGCGTGTTGATGACGTCGATGTCGGCGCAGTCGGACGGCCGCAATACGCAGTCCGGTTTGGGCAGCTTCACACGCTTGAAAGTATTTTGCGTCCAGTCAACCTGGGTGAACCGGTCGCTCGGAAAGGGGCTCGTCGTCGGGCTCGAAAAATCCAGCCGAACGCTGACGCCGGCTGCCAGCGCGAAGACTGGCGCGGCGATCAACGCGACGATGGTGGCCAGGCGAGCCAGTGGACGGCTGCGCGTTACGCGCGCGCGCAAGGGCGGCGCCTGGCTGGGGCGGGTTTGCATGAGATGTCTCCTGTTATTTGGTCAATGATTGGAACCGCAAGAGCTCGCGCTACAAGAAGCCCACCCGCAGGTTTTATATCACCTTGTAGGGCCTGCGTGCAATTGGGGATCATCCGGACATGGCAGTAGACTGGCAACCACCATCCACCCAATTCTGGAGCTAACGCATGGCGCTTCGTCACACCCTTGTTGGCCTGATTCTGCTGCTCGCGCAAGGCGCGTGGGCGCAGAGTGGGCCGATTCGAATCCTGGTCGGCTTCCCGCCCGGCGGCTCGGCCGATGTCACGGCGCGCTCCATTGCCGACAAGATGAAAGACACGCTGGGCACCGGCGTGATCGTCGAAAACCGGCCCGGAGCCGGCGGCCGCATCGCGGCACAAGCGGTAAAGGATGCCGCACCGGACGGCAGTACCCTGATGCTGGCGCCGTTCGCGGTGATGGTGGTGCAGCCGATAGTATTTCGCAGCATCAAATACGACACCACGGCCGACTTCACGCCGATCGGCAATAGCGTCACCTTTTCGCTCGCGCTGGCGGCCGGACCGATGACCCCGGCGACCAACATGACCGAACTCATCACCTGGCTGCGCGCCAACCCAACTCTGGCCAACTACGGCTCGCCGGCGGCGGGCTCGATGCCGCACTTCCTGGGCGAACTGCTTGCCTCGGCCGCCAAAGTCAAGCTGACGCATGTTCCCTACCAGGGCGGCGCGCCGATGGTGAGCAACCTGCTGGGTGGCCAGATCGCCATCGGCTTCGACACGCCGGCGGAGTTTGCCGAGCAGCACCGCGCCGGCAAACTGCGTGTGCTGGCACTCAGCGGCGCGCAACGCAGCGCGCAGTTCCCGGGTGTGGCTACCTTCAGGGAGCAAGGCATCGACATCGACGCCACCGCCTGGTTCGGCCTATTTGGCCCGGCCGGCATGCCACGCGCCACGGTTGACAAACTGAATGCCGCCCTGCAGGCCGCGCTAAAGGCACCCGACCTGATCGAGCGTCTCGACAAACTGGGTCTGAGTGTGGCGCCCGGAAGCGCCGATGACCTGTCGCGCCGGCTGGCGACCGACAAGGCGCTGTGGGGCCCGGTGATAAAGAGCTCGGGCTTTCAGGCCGACTGAACCGGCGTGAACATCGGCAGCATCACCCCGCCGTCGCCGGGTTTCATCACCAGCCTGACGCGGTCGCCGATGCGGATCGCGTCCAGGTCGCAGCCGACGATGTTGGTCATCATCGTCACGCCCTCGTCCAGCCGCACATAGGCAATTGCGTAGGGAACCGGACCGACGCGGCGGCAAACGCTGAAGGTGTAAATCGTGCCGGTGCCGATCGACTTCTTCCACACCGTTTTGTCGCTGATACAAAACGGGCACAGCGGCCGCGGGTACCAGTGCGGCTTGTGGCAAGCGGTGCAATGCTTGACCAGCAGCTTGCCGGCAGCAGTACCGGCCCAGAAATCCCGGTTGTCCGGGTCGACCTGCGCCGGTGTAGTCATCGTCAGGCCCGTTCCAGGATCAGGGTTGCGCTGCCGTGGCGCGAACCCAGCAGCCCGCCGGTGCCCTGCGCCAGCGCCAGGCCGCAGTTTTTTACCTGCACCGCCGGATGCGCCTCGCCGCGCAACTGCCGCACCGCCTCGATCACCTTGGTGATTCCACCTCGATTGGCCGGGTGGTTGTTGCACAAGCCTCCGCCATCGGTATTGAACGGCAAGCTGCCGACGCCCGATATCAGGTTGCCGTCGGCGACGAATCTTCCGCCCGCCCCTTTTTTGCAAAAGCCCAGGTCTTCGAGCTGCATCAGCACCGTGATGGTGAAGCTGTCGTAGATTGACACGTACTGGATATCCGCCGGGGTCACGCCGGCCTCCGCGAACGCGCGTGGCCCCGACCAGGCCGCAGCGGAATAAGACAGGTCGATATTGCCGCCGTCCTGCCCCTTGACCGCTTCACCGGCACCCAACAGGTTGACCACCGGGCGCTTGAGCGCACGCGCGATCTCGGGCCGCGTGACCACCAGCGCGCCGCCGCCGTCGCTGACCACGCAACAATCGAGCCGGCGCAACGGATCGGAAATCAGCGGCGAGTTGAGCACGTCCTGCACGCTGACCACATCGCGCAGCATCGCATGCGGGTTGTGCTGCGCATGGTGCGAGGCGGCGACCTTGATCCACGCCAGTTGCTCGGGCGTGGTACCCCAATCAAACATGTGGCGCATCGCCACCATCGCATACATGTTGACCGTGACCGGCCCGAACGGCGCCTCGAACGGCGCGTCGGGCACATTGGGCCCCCAGTTGCGCGGCTGCGTGCCGCTGGATGCTTCCGAGCGCGGGCGCCCGGCCAAAGTAATCAGCGCGACATCACATTTGCCCAATGCGATCGCCTGCGCCGCATGCGCCACATGCACCAGGTACGACGAGCCGCCGGTATCGGTCGAATCGACATGGCGCGGTTTCAGGCCGATGTAATCGACCATGCTGAGCACACCCAGACCCGGTGCGTCCCCGGCGCAGAAATAGCCGTCGACGTCCCGCAATGTCAAACCGGCGTCTTCCAGCGCGCCGCGTGCGCACTCGGCATGCAACTGGGCCACGGTCTTGTCCGGTGCCTTGCGTGTCGGGTGCTCGAAGGCACCGGCGATGCAGGCAGCGCGTTTGATGCTCATAACATTGGTCCGATTGCGATTGATTTCATGCCGGTGCGTAAAGGCCCATGGCCCTGCGTCTGATTCTACGAAGCCGGCGGACGGCGCTGGTCCGCCAGTTACTGCCGACCCGGACCGCCCGCCATCCATCGTGAAGTTTATGGCGCAATTGACGTGTGGAGAGCAGTCGAGCACCTTGAAGCCGCGGTGCACTGCGGACTCGACTAGGCATGTGGACGGCAGTAGACTGCTTTCAGGCCTTTCGGATTCCAGCGGCCACCCATCAGCTCGGCGCCCAGGCCCCCGGTCGAGTCTGTTCCGCGAACAACCGCAACCAGTCTCAAGCGGCCTGGACCAAGCAACCTCAGCTTCGCGTCCTCGGCAGCTTCAACGCACTCTCCGCAATCAGGCTGCGCTGAATCTCGCTGGTACCGGCATAGATGGTTCCCGGAATCGCGCGGCGGCTGCGTTTCTCGATTTCACCCAACGCGTTGAAGCCGCGCCGCAGCGAACGCGGCGCCGCCAGGCGCATCAGCAGCGCACTGGACGTGACCCAGGATTCGCTGCCGAACAACTTTGTGATTGGGCCGTAGGACTTGTGCGGTGCCCCGACCGACGCGGCCCAGACGCAGCGCCGGCCGAGCGAATCCAGCACGAGCAACCGGGTCTTCACTTCGGCCAGGCCGCGGCGCACGGCTGGGTCGGTGATGGGTGCGTCGTCGCCCTCCTCGGCGGCGCGTGCCCACGCCAGCCCGTGCTTGAGCAGGTGTTTCATCTCGGTTGGGAAACAACATGCCGACCCGGCTTCCCTTGCCGATGCCGGCCGCCAACAGTTGGCGCGCCAGCCGCCCCGACTGCTCGACCGCCTGGCCATACGTCATGCGCTCATCGTTGAAGACCACCAGTTCGTGGTCGGCACGCTGCGCCGCGCAATAGGCGAGCAGGGACGGAATCCGGGGCTCCACATCCGGCACCTTGCTCCAGTCCGCGTATGGAAAAGGGCCGTAGTGTTCGGCATATCGATGCTCAGCGTCCATCAGTCCCTGCCCAGGATCATCGTGCCGCTGGAACAGAACCAGCCGCCGGTGCCGCTCACGCAGGCGAGTTTGGCGTCGTTCACCTGGCGCTGGCCGCATGCGCCACGCAACTGGCGCACCGCCTCGACGATCAGGAACAGACCACGCATACCGGGGTGGCAGGCCGAGAGACCGCCACCGTCGGTGTTGGTGGGCAAGGCGCCACGCACGCGCAACTTGCCGTCGGCAACAAAAGGCCCGCCCTCGCCCTTGGCGCAAAAGCCCAGGTCTTCGAGCGTGATCAGCAGCATGTAGGTGAAGGCGTCGTAAAGCTGGCAGACGTCTATCTCCGACGGGCGCACGCCGGCGCGATCGAAGGCCAGCTTGCCCGATACCGCGGCCGGCGACACGGTGAAGTCGGGCCACTGGCTGATCGACACATGCGAGCCGTATTCGCCGGTACCCAGCACCCACACCGGTGGCCGGCGCAGGTCGGCGATACGGTCCTGGGCCACCAACACCACCGCCGCACCGCCGTCGGAACGGATGCAGCACTGCAACTTCTGGAACGTCAGGAACCTGGACCAGTACGTGGATTCCAGGAACCTCTTGCTCGATCCGATGCGCTCAGCGCAGTGGCCCGCCTGCAAAGTAGGCGTTTCGCGCCTGCTCGCGCCGCCCGCGCTCGAGGCACCGCTGGTGCCGAAGAAGAAAGGGTTCTTTGCTTAGCGCGAGCAGAATCACCCTGTGAGAACGATCGACAGTGTCCGGTCAGGGTTGTGCTGCGGGGAGGCCTTATGCGGACATGCCCCGATGATCGTGGGCCCTGTCCGTCGGCCGTCCTGGGCCATCGGACGGGTCCGGTGCGCTGAATCAGTCGAAGCACAACGCCGTGGACACGGATCGTGCAATGCCCTGGCGGAGACGATTGAGCGTCAAGTACCCATTGGTGATGACCCGTGCTGTGCCCTTCAAGTGCCTCGCAAGTCTCCAGAATTCGGCGGCCGACGTGCTTGTAGACGGCGCGCTTGACGCCTAACTGGTAATACCTAAAGGCTTGAGGGAGTAGCTAGCGGCAAAGCTCCCAACCGGCGATCAATACGCCTTGCATTGAGTCCAGTCTCGAGCCGAGTCTTGAGAGACGGATCTCTGGCAGGTCAATCCGTCCACAGCAAAGTCCGCTCCATGGCTGGTTGCCGATAGTCAGCTGCGTTCGGTGAAGGACCGCTTCCAGTCTCAAGCGACCCCACCAAGCAACCTCAGCTTCGCCTCCTGGGAAGCCTCAACGCACTCTACGCAATCAGCCTGCGATGTATCTCGCCGGTACCGGCATGGATCATCCCCGGAATCGCGCGCCGGCTGCGTTTCTCGATCTCGCCATTGGCGTTGAACCCGCGCAACAATGAGCGTGACGCGGCCAGACGCATCAGTAGCACACTGGACGTTACCCAGGATTCGCTGCCGAACAGCTTGGTCATGGGGCCGCAGGATTTGTGCGGCGCGCCAACCGACGCGGCCCAGACACAACGCCGGCCGAGTGCATCGAGCACCATCAAGTGCGTTTTTACTTCAACCAGGCCACGGCGCACGGCTGGGTCGGTGATTGGCGCGTCTTCATCGAGCAAGGTCCGGGTAACGTCGCCGGCCCGGCCCACGGTTACGCTGGCGCGGCCACCCGCGATACGCGCGACATCGGCGCCGACACAAAGCTGCCGGCGGTCGGCTTGATGACTACCACGACGTATGTCGGCGGATGAACTGGCCTGGCCCAGCAACCCGATGATGCGGTTGCGTTGTGCGGGAGCGATGGCGTTGGCCGCCTCAGAGCGTGAGAGGCTATTGATTGGGCCCGCGACGGGGTGGCCAAGGGTGTCGTGCAAGGCGCGTCGTGCAGCCCATGCCGAGGCATGGGCAAGCGGCGCAACGCCGCACGGCGCCCTTGGGTGCCCC
>JANNGR010000474.1:0-14851 GCA_031403955.1 Betaproteobacteria bacterium | reverse complement strand
GAGCGCCGTGGCACGCGCGATCACTTCCTGCGGGTCGGAAATGTCGGCCGGTGTGATCTTGTTCATCACGTCGGCGGCCGCGTAGCCCAGCATGCGTTCGGCGCCGACGTTGAAGATCTGAATCACGCCCTTGGCGTCGGTGGCGATACTGGAGAAATTGGCGCTGTTGAAAATCGCGTTCTGCAACGCCCCGGTTTTAAGCAACGCTTCTTGGCGCCGCACTTCGGTGAACTCTTCCGCCTTGCTTTCCCCGGCAAGGGCGGCACCGTTTGCTATTCTGGGCATGGCTGACTTCCGTGACAAACGTACAACGAACCGAAGATTGAACCGCGCATGTCAGGCCGGCAGCACAAGAATGCGGCCTTCAGCGTCGGGTAAGAGTCGCTGCTGCGCGAAGGGAACGGACCACGGTGGTGCATATTCCTGACTAAGTCTGTGCGTTGGCACACATAGGCCCTTCCAGGCCGACGCAAGGCTGTTCCTAGTACCGTACGCCCAGACCATCACCGGCAAAGTCATGTAGGCCTGGTGCGCGCTGCGGCAAAAAGTTACTTTCCCAGCCCATCAAACGTCACCTCCCATGGCTTGACCGGCCTGGCGCAAGCGCTGCAGACCACCTGGGGAACGAAAGGGTTTGCGCAGCCTTTGTGGGTCGGCCGGATCGAACTGGGCTGGTTCAGATGTTCCCGGCTGGCCCAGGTCGAAAAACAGACCAGATACCCGAACAGGTCGCGGCTGGCCGGCGTTAGGCGATACAGGTTGCGCCGCGCATCGTTCAGGTCTGGCTGGCTTAACAACAAACCCGCATCGACCATGCCGCTCAGGCGGCGCGACAACACGCTGCTGGCGATACCCAGCACATGGCCGAGCTGGTCGAAATAGTGGCAGCCCAGGACCACGGCGCTGACAATCATCAGCGACCAGCGGTCCACCCGCAGCCCCAGCCCCATGCCGGTCGCGTCGGTGGCCGACACGCGTGACGTGCGCGCGGCTTGGGCTGCCTTGGCCAGCAGCGCTGGATTGACCTTCAGGCTGAACCGCAGGTCGTTCATGCCAGCCTTCTCCCCACACGCCGAACAGGCCAGCACCGGCACGAAACCGCGACCGCAACTACGATGCACCAGCTTGCCCGGCAGCGCGGCCCGCCGGTTGCCCCAGCGTTTCTCCCACATCCAGATCATCAGCACCTGGTCATACAGTTTCAGGCCGGCGCGGGTCAGGTGGTAGGCGAAACGCTCGGGGCGTTGCTGGTAGGCGCGTTGCCGCATTAACCCGATGGCGACCAGAGTCTTGAGGCGATCCGCCAGTGTTGGGCGCGGAATGCCGAGCCGTGTCTGCCAATCATCGAAGCGCCGCACGCCGGTAAATGCGCCCAACAACACCGCCACCGTCCAGCGGTCGCCGAGCACCATCAAGCCGTGGTTGAGCGTGCTGCTGGCCAGCGCATCACGTGTCAGATCGAGATCGGGTTTGAAGCCAAGCGTGACGGCGGCGGGCATGCTGGACTATTCGTCGCAGGCCACCACGAAACTCACCACGGTGGCGCACGAGCCGCCGATGTTGAGCGTCTGCACGCGCCGCGCGCCTTCGATCTGGCACTCGCCGGCCGTTCCGGTGACTTGTTTCGCGGCGTCAAACAACATGCGTGTGCCGGTGGCGCCGACCGGGTGACCGCAACCGATCAGGCCGCCACTCATGTTGACCGGGCAACTTCCGCCACGCTCGATGCGGCCGTCTTCCACCGCCTGCCAACTGTTGCCAGGGGTGGTCAGGCCCAGATGGTCGATCGCCATGTATTCGGTGGTGCTGAAACAGTCGTGGGTCTCGACGCCGTGTATGGCTTCAATGCCGGCGACCCCGGCGCGCTGCCACGCGTCCTCAATGGTCTGGCGCAGATGCGGAAAAACATAAGCCGCGTTACGGCTGCGTTCGAGTTTGTCCTTGAGTTTCAAGCCCGCGTTACGATGGCCCCAGCCGGTAATGCGGGGTAACGTATCGACCGACGCACCACGGCGCCGGGAATGTTCCCGCGCAAAATCCGCCGACGACAGAATCACGGCGCAGGCACCGTCGGTAATCTGCCCACAATCCTGGCGCCTGGTGCCGGGCTCTATCAGCGGGTTGGCTTGGTCGTCGTCGGTGAAACTTGCCGGCTCGAAATTCCACTTGCGGGTTTGCGCCAAGGGGTTGTATTTGGCATTACCGTAGTTGAGTTCGGCAATCCGGTTCAGGTACTTGCGATCCAGGCCATAACGGCGTTGGTATTCCTGCGCCACCAGGCCAAAGGCGGCTGGCCACATGAACCGGCAGTCAATGTCTTCATGCCCTTGCCAGGCAGCCGCGTTCTGGTTTTGCGACGCCACGTCGCCGGGCAGGTTCTTGAACTCCTCCACGCCCAGCACCAGTACACATTGGTATCGCCCGGCCTCGATCTCGGCCATTGCCGTCAGCACCGCCAGCGAGGAGGAAGCACAGGCGCCTTCATGCCGCATCGCCGGTACGCCCCACAACTCGGGCACTACCTGCGCCACCATGGCGCCCAGATGCGCCTGCTGGCGCTGCAGTTCACCAAACGCGTTGCCGACGTGGATGCTTTCAATTGCGGCTGCGTCCAGCGAACACGCCGCCAGCACATCGAGTGTGGCTTCGCGCGTCATGTCGGAAATGTCCTGCCCCTGGCGCGACCAGACCTTGGCGAAGTCGGTCTGGTAGCCGCCGAGAATGAATACGGATTCGGTCATACGATCTCCTGAAAACCTTGCGGCACAGACTGCGGCAGCAAAGCTGCAAGCTCTGTCCCCAACTGACTAGAACGGGGGCAGCGCAGCACACGAAGTGGCAAGCGTGGGGGCCATATCAGGCCTCCGCCGGGCCGCCCCAAGGCCGGCCTGGGCCCCCTCGGGGCTGAGCCCCGCGGCTCCCAGTCTGCCAGCGCAGACTGGGACGGGGCGAAGAGCCGCAGCCTCAGGCTGCGGCACGTCCAGCGCAGCACACGAAGTGGCAAGCGTGGGGGCCATATCAGTAACCTCTGGTCAGGCGCTCGGCGCTGACCCAGGTGGCGTGAAAGCCGTTGGGTACCCGTTGCGGCATGCGAATCCTGCACACCGGTCCCCTGGCTATGTCATGGGCGTCGAAGATGGTGACAAAGGAGGCCTTCTTCTCGTCGTCCCACATGAAGCCCACCAGGTATCCGTCGTCCTCTTTGTTCCAGTTGTCCTTGGGTGCAAACGGGGCCTCGCTGAACCATTTGTTGACACCGGCGTGGTAGGTGGTGCAGGTATCCTGCTGCAGGTCGTAACGCGCGAAGCCGCAAAAACGCGGGTCTTCGGCCCGGTTCAGTCGCGCCATCAAAACGTTCCAGGAATAACGCGTCTTGTATCCCTGCATCCAGGAGTTGATGACCGGAAACTCCTGGTTCACGATGTCGTCGATCACGCGCTCCCTGGTCTGGCCGGTGCGCAGGTTGAAGCGCCACTCGTAGAACAGAAAGTCGTGTTCCAGATTCGCCAGCATCTTCGGAAAACGCTCCACGTCCAGGTTGCCGCGCACGTCGGTCGGCAGCCGGAACGGCGTGCCGGTCATCACGATCTCGGTGCCGCCTTTGCCATCGTCTTCTTCCCATGCGTTCGACACGTGGTACATGTAGCTTGGAGCGGCCTCGAACCAGCGGATCTGGTCCGGTGTGCCGTGGCGCGGCACTACGGCAAAACGCGACGGCAAGGTGTGGTGGAATTTGAGTTTGTGGCGCCCGGCGGCAAATGCATCCATGTCGTAGAACAGCGGCAGATCGTGCAGGATGCTGTAGTTGGGCGTGATAGCCATGTCGTGCGGCAGGCGTGGCCCGGGCAGTTGCACCGGCATGAAGGTCTTCAGGCGGCCATACCGGTCCATCACGCCATAGTGCATGAAGGGCGCCTGTTTGCCATAGGCAAAAAACAGGAACTCACCGGTACGCTCGTCGACCTTGGAGTGGGCCGAGATCGGCAGCCCCTGCAGGCGCGGGTCGACTGCCAGTTTGCCGATCGTGGACAGGTCGCCCGGGCGGCTCTGGTACACCGCACCGCCGAGGTACCACATCGACACCAGCGTGCCAGCGTAGAACTTCACGTCGGTGTTGGACGTGTTCTTCACCGGCATGTCGGGCCGATCCTTGCGCGGCGGGTCCTTGATGCCTTGCCACAACGCGCTGCCGGCGGCAAGCTCTTCCTGCAGACTGTCGGTCATGATCCAGCGGTTCTGGTATTGGGCTTTGCCGCCTTCGAAACGCACCGCGTGCAACATGCCATCGCCGTCGAACCAGTGGTAACGGCCGGGGGCTTCAAAACGGCGGTTCGGGCCGTTGCGCACATACATGCCGCTGAGGTCTTTCGGTATCTCGCCCTCGACGTCGGTCAAGTCGAGGGTCAGTTCGTGTTCTATCGGCGCAAAGCCGCCGCTCAGGACCGGAATCTCGTTAAAAGCGCTGGTTTCGCTGGCACCCATAAGGTTCTCCTTCAGGAAGTGGGGACGAACAAGCCGGCAGTGGCAAAGTTCATGCTGTGGCCTTTCGGCTCCAGACCAGCCGGTGGTGGCGCGCCACCACCGTGCCCGGCACCATATCGGACGCGGAAAGCGTCAGCGTGCCGTCGCTGGCAAGGTCGATGTTGCGGACCTGCTGCGTGCCGACGAAATTCGGGTTAAGGGATTGGATGACGGTATGCACCACCTGCTGCCGGCCGGGCTCGCCACGGATCGCATACGGCCCGGCGTACTGGAAAAAACTCTCGAACGCGGCCAGGCGTTCAGCCTCTGGCGCGCTACGCATGCTGTCGCTGGACAGGCGCGTGCGGCCAGCACGCGCGATACAGGCGCTCATGAAGCCGTCGTTGCTGTAGACGATCAGACCGCTCGCCTGTGCACCAAACGGCAACGTTGGCGCGCGTCCGTCGCCATAGGTTATTTCCCAGTGCACCAGGTGCCAGGTTCCCAACAACGGATTGCCTTGATTAGCCCAGGTTGGCGCCACAATTACTTTCTTAGTTGAACTTATCTTAAGTCAACGATCCAGCATTGGCAAGCGGGTATTCACGGCGGGCATTCACGGCGGGCATTCACGGCTAGGAGCCTGTCGGACCTGGGGCGTCGATAGCGTTCACGAAGTGCGGCGAAGCCAAAAATGGACCGCTGCGGTCGATTTGCAGCCGACGATTTCCAAGTCCGACAGGCTCCTTGTGCCGGGGGTGGCCCTGGCGGGTCAGCTCAATCGGCGTCGGTGGTCTGTTTCAGCGGTCGAAACGCGAACACGCGCGAAACCGCGCGTTTGGTACCCGGCGGCGCAGGTGGGGAAACGTTGGTCTTGACGCCGCCACCACGGCGCTCGGCAACCGGTTGGGCATGGCCGCTCAAATGGTCATAACTGCTGCGTTGCTGCGCGTCAGACAACACGCTGTAGGCGTGGTTGATTTCGGCCAGCCGCTCGACGGCGGCAACGTTGCCAGCGTGTTTGTCGGGGTGGTTGAGCTGAACCAGGCAGCGATAAGCCGCCTTGATGACGGCAGCGCCGGCGCGCGGGCTGACTTCCAGCGTTTCGTACAGGTTGCTCGGTGCTTTCATGGCAATTTGACTTTAGCACGTGCCGTCCGATGCAGGCGTGGCGGGGTAAGCTTCAGCCGGCCCGGATCGGTCTCTGGTACCCTCCATTTGCGCCTTTCATCTTCTATCCAAAACCTGAGCGAGGCATCGATGGGCCAGCAGACAAACAATCAGAGCATCACGCCGCAGGTACGTTTCGTCATCGAAGAACTGAACCGATTCGCGACCCGGCCGGATGTCTTGGCAGCTCTGCGGCAGGCGCAGGCTGAAGCGGTCGATAAATTGCAACACCATCCGGGTCTTGGCGCCGCCTTCGTGGGTTTGGATACCTTGAAACTTGGGTTTGCGCCGCCCGCTGCTATCGGCAGCATCCGTGTCATGGTGACGCGCGAGGCCGGCGGTGAAGGCATCGAGCGGCACGCCAACAGCACCCAGTATCTTTTTGCCCTCGATGACCCAATCGAAACCCATGTCCAGACGGCAGACGGCTGGCGTGTGGATCGTTATGGGCAAGGTGATGCGGCGGTACTCGAACATCGATGGCATGTCGTGCCGCCGGGCGTCTGGCATAAATCGGTGGCGCCTGGAGCGCGGAACTGGGGCGTCGTGGCGTTCCATTCCGCGCGAGACGTGAGTGATGAGTATCGGTGAAGCGGTCGTCGCCGGGCCTGGCAATTGGTGTTTCTTCGATCAGCCCGGCTGCTGCAGCAACTCGTGCGCCGCGATCAGGTCCGCGGTGTCGAAGCCTTCGGTAAACCAACCATGGACGGTGGCCAGTTCGAGTCTGGCCTGTGCTTGGCCGCCCTGGTGGCGCGCCAGCCGGACCATGCTGACACACACCCGCAACTCGAGCGACTTCGCGCCTTGATTCCTGGCGACAAACAAGGCGCGTTCGAAGCAGGTTAGCGCTTGCGCAGCATGCTCCAGCGAGGTGGTCAGCAGCAACTCTCCTCTGACGCGCAACAGCTCGGCCTCCCACCAATACGGACCCATTTCCTGTGCCAGACCAAGCGCCCGGGTGACCGAATCCAGTGCCGCGGCGGTTTGTCCGGCACGCGCCAGCGCCTGCGCATACAACAGCAGGAACAGCGGCTGCCAGACCTTGGCACCGGTTGCCTTGTACTCCAGCAGCGCCTGTTCGATATGGGAGATTGCGCTTTTGGTGTTGCCCTGCTCGGCCTCGGCCCAACCCTGCACCACCCGGCTGTGTGCCAGCCATGTCGGGAAACCGTGCTCAGTGGCGAACTCCGTAGCCGCCGCGGCCTCCTGGTGCGCGAGCGACGCCTCGGCGCGGAACTGATGCACCCATACCGATGACAGCAATGCATAGGCCAGACTGAACGGGTGCCGCAGCTTTGCCGCATGTGCCGCGCGCAATGCTTGCGCGGCGCCCGCCAGCGCCTGATCGGGATAACCCGACAGCCATAACGCCAGCGCTCCAAAACCCAGACAGGTGACCGCCGGATCGCCACCCAGGCTGTCGCGCAGTGCGCCATCTTGCGAGCCGTCGTAACTGCGAACCGCTTGCTCCATGTGCGACCTGCATGCACCCAGGTCGCCGACCCGAAGCAGCGTCAGTCCGAGCAGTTCGTGACCAGCCACCAAAAGGCCGGATTCCTGCCTGCGTTCAGCCAGGCCCAGAAGCTGCTCGCCGATGGCGCTTGCCAGCCGCAACTCGCCCCGATTGATGTACAGCAGTCCCAGGCCCGCCAACACGCGAATCAGGTCGGCGCTGGCTGTGGTGTCGCGGCACAGCTCGCGCGCCCGTTCGTATGCCTGCCCGACCTCGGGTACCGCGAAGCCGCGCGTCGCCATCCATGCGGCGCCGAGCATCGATTGGAGCTGCAGCTCGCGCGCGTCGCGCGCTGCCTGGTCGCTGACCCCGGCAAGCATGGCGAGCGCCGCCGTCAGATGATCGATCGCAGCCGCGTAAGCCGAGCGTTGCATCGCCTGCGATCCCGCCCGTTGCAGGAAGTCGGCCGCCTTCGGTAGGTTGTCGCTGCAGGTGTAGTGGTGCGCAAGCTCGCTGCAATGGTCTTCCAATCGATCATGGAAGTGTGCTTCCATGGCTTGCGCGACACGCGAGTGCAGCGTGCGCCGGGAGTCGGCCAACAACTCGCCATACGCCGTCTCGCGCGTCAGCGAATGTTTGAATATGTATTCCACATCCGGAAAAGCCGGCCGTTCGTAGATGAATTCGGCACTCTGCAACCGTTCGAGAATCCGCGGCAACTGGCCCGCCGGGCACTGCTCCAGACGTTCGATCAGGCGCAACGGGGATGCCGTTCCGAGCACCGCGAGCATCTGGAGGAATGACTTGTGCTCGGGCTGCAGACGATCGATGCGCGCCGCCAACACGCCCTGCACCGTCGCGGGCATCTTGATCGCCGACAGTGACTGTGTGAGCACGATCTTTTCGCCGCGCAGCAAAATGCCATGGTCGAACAGAGTCTGGACGTACTCCTCCATGAAGAACGGATTGCCCTGCGTCTTGTCGATGATTAGCCGCTTCAGGTCGGCCAGCGCGGCGTCGGTTCCGAGCAAGGCAACCAGCAAGGACTCGGCGTCCTCGCGCCCGAAGGCGTTCAATCGCAGTTGGCTGTGCGACGTCGAGGCATCCCAGGCGGATTGGTATTCCGGACGATAGTTGACCAGCAGCAGGATGCGCGCGTCCCCCACGGAACGGCCGAACAGCGTAAGGAAGTGCTGCGTCTCGTCGTCCAGCCAATGCAGGTCTTCAATCACCATCAAGACCGGCTGATTGACGGCCTCACGCAACACCACCCGCGAAATCGCGTTGAAGGTTCGGCGGCGCCGGATCTGCGGATCCATCTTGTTGAGCGGCGTGGCGGGATCGATGACGCCCAGCAGCGCCAGCAAAAACGGAATCGTGTCATCCAGGCCGCGATCAAGCGCCAGCACCCGGCCGGTCACCTTCTCCAGAATACGCCGCTCGTCGTCGCCCGGCGCGATCTGCAGATAATTCTTCAGCAAGTCGATCAACGGCAGATAGGGAAACGCCTTGCCATAGGAGTCCGAGCTGCATTCCAGAATCAGGCAGCCGCCTTTGGCCAGCAGCTTGAATTCATGACACAGGCGCGACTTGCCCACACCCGCTTCGCCGATGACACCGATGATTTGTCCCTGCCCGCTCTTGGCGAGTTGCAACATTGCCTGCATACGTTCGAGTTCGTGCTGGCGGCCGACGAAGCGTGCCAGGCCATGGCTGGCCGACACCTCCAGGCGGGTACGCAATGGGCCGATGCCGGTGACTTCATAGAGGTTGATGCTGGCGCTCACGCCTTTCATGGGTACGATGCCGAGGTCGCGGAATTCGAAGAAACCTTCGGTCAACCGATGGGTGGACTCGCTGACGACCACCGAGCCCGGTGCCGCGATGCTCTCAATGCGAGCGGCCAGTCCGGTTGAGTGCCCGATCGGAACATAGTCGGCGCGCTGGTCGTCGGTGGCGATCGAACGTACCACCACTTCACCGGTGTTGATACCAACCCTGATCTGCATTGCCGGCAACCCGTGTTCGCGCAGCAGCCGCGCACCGTAGTCTTTCATCTGCTGCTGCATGCTGAGGGCCGCATAGAGCGCCCGGCGGGCATGGTCCTCGCGGGCGATCGGGGCGCCGAACAAGGCGAAGATGCCGTCGCCCAGCGCCTGGGCGACGTAGCCTTCATAGCGGTATACGGCATTCATCATCAGGCGCAGCGCCGGATCGATCACCTGCCGGGCCAGATCCGGGTCCATTTCGTCGAGCAGCGCCATCGAGCCCTTGATGTCCGCGAACAGCGCCGTGATTATCTTGCGTTCGCCGGCGTGCTGGGACAGATGAATCGCCTGGGCATGGCGGAATCGCTCGGCCAGGTGCGCCGGAACCGAATGCTCTGGCAGCGCCGCCTCAACCGGCAAACCGGCATTCGCCGGCGCGCAGGAGTCCAGCTTTGTGGCCGTTGCGGCCGCGGGTTGCGCGACCAGCCGTAACCCGCACATGCGGCAAAACTTGCTGGCTGGCGCGTTCACGGCCTGGCAGCCGCCGCAAATCCGCTCGAGTTTGGCGCCGCAATCCTGGCAGAAGCTTGCATCGGCCAGGTTCTCAGACTGGCAATCGGAACACCGCATGCGCGACTCTCAGGTACCGGTGGTGTCAAAAAACCAGCCGCGCCCGGAACTGCCGGTTCGCAAACATGAAACCGTCCAGATCCGGCAACCGCAATGTTCTTTGCAGCAAGGCCAATACGACGTGGCGCGCGGACTGGGTCCGTCGCAACCGGTTGCCGGGTAGACGTCCGGCCAAGAGTTTTTCATATTGTCCTGTTGTTGTTGGTTACCGGCTGGCTCACCATACAGGAGACGGATGGCCAGCGCAACTTCAACTGCCGTCCCTGGATTTTGAGGCTTTCGCCCGACAATGCCAGCATGACGTCACCCCCTCCAGCGCTGTCCGGCATTCACCCATTCGAGTCTCTCACGCCTGACCTGGTGCTCGACGCGCTCGAAACCGTCGGCCTGCGTGGCGACGGCCGGCTGATGGCCTTGTCTTCGTACGAAAACCGGGTCTATCAGGTGCAACTGGAAGACAGCAGCACCGTGGTAGCCAAGTTTTATCGGCCAAAACGCTGGAGCGACGCGCAGATTCTGGAAGAACATGCCTTCTCGCATGAACTGATGGTCGCCGAGGTACCGGCGATTGGGCCGCTGGTACTTGGCGGCGACACGCTGCACCACTTTGGCGGATTTGCGTTCAGCGTCAGTCCGCGGCGCGGTGGCCGGGCGCCGGAGCTTGACGATGCCGATGTGCTGGAGTGGATCGGGCGCTTTCTGGCGCGTATCCATAACGTCGGCGCCGCGCGGCCGTTCCAGAGCCGGCCGGCGCTCGATGTGTTGACTTATGGCATCGAGCCGCGTGATTGGCTGCTTGTCAATGAGCGGGTACCGCTGGACGTGCAGTCGACCTGGGCCAGGTTGTCACAGCAGGCCATAGCCCTAATCAGCGGCCATGCCTGCCTGGCCGGCACCGGTGGTAGCGATGGCAGCCATCCGGTCCGCAGCTTGCGCCTGCATGGCGACTGCCATCCGGGCAACATTCTGTGGACGCCGATCGATGCGCCACAAGCCGCCGGCCCGGGCCCGCATTTTGTCGACCTGGACGATGCGCGCAGCGCCCCTGCCGTGCAGGACCTGTGGATGCTGCTTAGCGGCGACCGCCAGCAACGCACGCGCCAACTCAGCGCATTGGTCGATGGGTATGAACAGTTCCGGTCTTTTGACCGCCGCGAACTGGCGCTGATCGAGCCGCTGCGAACCTTGCGCCTGATCCATTACAGCGCCTGGCTGGCCCGGCGCTGGGACGATCCAATCTTTCCAATCAACTTCCCCTGGTTCGGCAGCAGCGACTACTGGCAGGGCCAGGTGCAGATGCTGGAAGAGCAGATGGAAGCGATGCAGGAAGAGCCGCTGGTGGTCTGAGGCCGCTGCGGGCGCGGCACAATCGCAGCCAAAGGAATCCCAATGCAACACCTCACCATTCTCACCGGCGCATCACGCGGCATGGGCCTTGCCATGGCCGAACAGTTGTGCACCGCGGACGCCTTGATGTTGTGTATCTCGCGCGCCACGTCAACCGGGCTGGAGTCCTATGCCCGGGAACGAGGCGCCGCGCTGACTCAATGGACGGCCGACCTAGCCGATGCGATAACCGTGGCGGCGCGGGTGCAGACCTGGTTGTCGGCCCAAGACGCGGGCCAACTGGCGAGTGCGACCCTGATCAACAATGCCGGCATGATCGGTCGGCTGGGGCCACTCGATCCCCCCGACCCGCAAAACCTGGCCATGACATTACGCGTGGACCTGGAGGCGCCGATGCAACTCACGGCCGCCTTTCTGACTGCCACCCGTGGGTGGAGCGTGCCGCGCAAGATTCTCAACATTTCCTCGGGTCTCGGCCGCCGCGCCATGGCCGGTGTTGCCATGTACTGCGCCGCCAAGGCGGGCCTGGATCATTTCAGCCGCGGCGTCGCGCTGGACGAAGCGCGCCATGCGCAAGGCGCACGTATCGTGTCCTTGGCCCCCGGCGTCATCGACACCGACATGCAAAGTGATTTGCGCTCCGGCGATGCCAGCGGTTTTCCCGAGCGTGACGGGTTCGTGCGCATGAAGGACAGCGGCGCGTTGACTTCCCCGACTGACGCCGCAAAACGTGTCCTGACCTACCTGGCGCGGGCCGATTTCGGCAGCCAGGTGGTGGCAGACGTGCGGGATGCGTGAAGCGGCAGGGTTGTGGTTAACCGCACGCTCGAAGTCCTGAAATCAGCACCGGAGGTTCTTCATGAACAACACGTTACTTCCCCAGCTCGATGGCGGTTTGTTTCTGAGTGACGGCGGCCTGGAGACCACGCTGGTTTTCCTTGACGGCGTGGAACTGCCCCATTTCGCGGCGTTCGTATTGCTGCGTGACGAAGCCGGGCGCGAACGGCTTCGAGCCTATTACCGGCCTTACCTGGAACTCGCGGCAAACACACCCAACACCGGCTTCGTGCTCGAAACGCCCACTTGGCGGGCCAATGCCGACTGGGGCCGGTTGCTCGGCTACGACCCGGAAACACTGGCGCAAGCCAATCTGCAAGCGGCACGGTTGATCAGCGCCCTTCGCGATGAATGGCCCTGTTTGTGTACGGGCTCAGCCCCAGGTAAGGACGCGAACTGTCTGTGCACAAACGCCGCATTACCGTAGTCGTCGAACCGGTGGGCTTCGCTGCCATGTGCTTGTCTCGCCTCGACTCCCTCGGCCTTGACTATGCGGTTTCTGTTCGTCGTCTCGCACATTTGCACTCAGGCTTCCTCCAGACCAACCTTCGCGGGCCAGCCCTTGCCGTCGGCTAGTGGTTAAGATTGCTCACGATGAGTCCAATTCGGTTCTCCCACAGGGGACTTTCACCCCACAAGTTCGCACCCATGCTGGGCGCACACCCCACCATCGAGCGGACGTTCGAAAGGCCGCTTCGCGCCCTTTGGCCCGCCGCTGATGTCGAACGTCAAACCCGTCAGCATTTCGCATGTTCAGGTTTGATTGAGACGATCAAAAGGCAGCAAGCAATGTGCTGAAACACGGTGTATCGTTCGACGAGGCGGTCAGCGTTTTTGGCGATGTACGGGCACTTACCTTTTCAGACACTGATCACAGCGAATTTGAAGATTGCAGTCGAACTTATGGAATCTCAAATAGGACGCGACTTTTGGTGGTAGTCCACAACACCGAACGCCGCAACGGCAGTCGAATCATCAGCGCCAGAAAGGCAACACGATATGAAAAGGCATCTATGAAAATGGCTGATCAAGACATCCCTGAATTGCAACGCGATGAGCTTGGAAAGGGTGTAAGAGGTAAATACCTGAAATACTTCATGCAGGGCAGCAATGTCGTGGTGTTACGACCTGAAATTCAAAAGGCATTCCCCAACTCTGAGGCAGTCAACAAGGCGTTAGCAAGCATGTTGACCTTCGCGCTAGAAACGCAGGGTTTAACAGGTCGCTCAAGTCGGACACCGCGCAAGCGCGGCGCCGCGTAGCTTGGACGTTAGGCTTCAAGAGAAGCGAGATGGGATTGGTTCATCCTCTTCAGAGCGCCAAGGGCCGAAATCGGTCTCGGGAAAGGACTAGCGGTGGTGACGTTTAACGTTCTCGTCGTCGTCCTCGTCGCTGTCAGCGTGCTCTTCAGCCCGGTCTCCACGGGCGCACAGCCGCCTTCACGCGTGTACCGAATCGGGTTCCTAGGCGCCACCTCACCGTCCGGCTACGCCAGCCAGGTCGAAGCGTTCCGCGCAGGGCTTCGGGATCTCGGCTACGTCGAAGGCAAGAACGTCGTCATCGAGTTCCGCTGGGCCGAGGGGAACTACGCGCGTCTGCCCGAATTGGCTGCCGAGTTGGTTCGGCTGAAGCCCGACGTGTTGGTGACGCACGCCCCCGCCGGCACACTCGCCGCCAAGCGAGCAACAAGTACCATCCCCATCGTGATGGGGGTCGCCGGCGACGCGGTCGCGACCGGGCTCGTCGCAAGCCTCGCGCGTCCAGGCGCCAATGTCACCGGATCGTCGTTCTTTTTGCCGGAACTCACCGCCAAGCGACTGGAGATCCTCAAGGAGGTCCTACCGGACTTGACTCGGGTGGGCGTTCTCCTCAATCCCGACAATCCAGCGAACACGTCGACTCTCAGCGCCATGGAACACACCGCTCGCTCGATCAAACTCCAGATTCACCGTGTCGAGGCGAGAAATCCGGCGGATCTTACTGGCGCGTTCACCGCCCTGGTCAAAGAGCGCGCAGGTGCGCTTGCTATGTATGACGATGCGATGTTTTTCGCTCAGGCCGAGCAGATTGCGGATCTGGCGAGGAAACACAAGCTTCCCACGATCGGCTCAGTCGAGTACGTCAAGGCGGGCGGTTTGCTCGGCTATGGGGTGAACTTTCCCGATCTCTGGCGCCGGGCCGCGGGTTTTGTGGACAAGATTTTCAAAGGGGCCAAACCGGCCGATCTTCCGGTGGAGCAGCCGTTGAGGTTCGAGGTAATCATCAACCTCAAAACTGCCCGGGGCCTGGGGATTACGATCCCACCTTCGCTACTTCTCCGGGCCGATCACGTCATCGAGTGAATGACTCTCAGGAAGGCTGATCAAGCTGGCGGAGCCCGAACCCCAACGGAATACGAAAGGACTTCCCACTTCCCGGTAACGGCATCAAGTGCCAAGATTGGTTCTGGAAAGTCAATCTGAAACCGGGTGGATTTGACGGCATCGGCAACGCGTTGTTCAGCCTGGCGCGGCAGCCGGAGCAGTACGCCAAATTCAGAACTTCAAACAGCACCGATGGTGGTTGAGCACAGCAACCCGCTGATCGCGCCGCACAGGCCAGCGGTGACGGGGTCGGCGACCAATTGGGACAAGGATCGGCCTTGCTCCTGCGCGTAGTTTTTGGCGCGATGGATCAACGTTGCATCCAGGCGCAGGGTGAGATTGGCAGGTAGCGACATTGTCGGGGCGATCTGACGTATATATTGGCTTTCGTTGTACGTCACACGCTGGCGCGTTAGACTGAACTGAAACCAATCCTACGGGCAAGCAATGACCCAGAATGACGCACCCAACGAGGCAGCAGACATGGCTCGGGCCGAGGCCTTTGCCATGCCGCTGGACCAGATCGATGTCACCAAGCCGCGCCTGTTCCAGCAAGACACCATCGGCTTTTACTTCGAACGTTTGCGCCGCGACGACCCGGT
>JANNGR010000473.1:0-2123 GCA_031403955.1 Betaproteobacteria bacterium | reverse complement strand
TGCCGCAGGCCGGTGATGGCGTCGTCTGCCAACACGAGGTTGGCGTGCTCGGATTCGAGGGCATGGTAGTAGTCCAGCCGGCGCGCATCGACCAAGGCCACGTAGCTTGCACCGTTCTTGGTAAGCACCTTCTCCGAGCCGTTGCCCACCACGTCTTCGGCCAGCTCAGTGAGCCTGGCGCGCGCTTCACTGATGGGAACAATGTCTGATGCTCGAAATAACATTTGCATGTATCCATTAAGTTATGCATTAACTGGAGTGTAGCGGCCAAACGAAGACTCAGTAGAAGCGCGGCGACTTCATGGCTTGCTCCTGGAGGGGGACGCTGATCGCAAATATACCGCCGTGAAGTTGGGGCGCGTGCGCGAAGCGGGGACCCATCGGCGAAATGGCCCTGGCCGCGAGCCTTGAGGCAAAAATCCGATGTGTGGAACCGGGTATTACCATGGTAGTATTCGTTGAACACTCCGGAGAGCCTTCCATGCCAACCGTATCCGTCAAGCTGGCCGAGGAAACCAAACTACGTCTCAACCACCTTGCCGCCAGTAGAGGCGTGACGTCCCATGCCTTCATGGTGGATGCAATTGAATCGGCCCTGTCCAGCGCGGAGAACCACAGCGCGTTTGTGGCGGATGCGCTGCGCTCACGCAAACAAGTCGTTTCTTCGGGGCTGGTTATTGACGGCCCCGCCTTTAGCGACTATCTCAAGGCACGGACGCGTGGGCTCAAGGCTGTCCGTCCAAAGCCGATGCGCATCGAGTCGATGTTAGCGCGCGCCAAGTGACGCGATGGGTTGTGTCGGCGCAAGCCGCTGACGATCTCGATAGGCTTGTGGATTTCTTGCTGGCCGAGTTTCCGCGAGAGGCCGCAAGGACGATAACCCTGGTCACGGGTGCGTTTGCCATACTTGAGCAACACCCCAAAATCGGTCGGCCCGTGGAGCAAGGCCTGCGTCAGCTGGTGATCTCGCGTGGTAAGTCCGGTTACGTGGCGTTGTATCAATACGACGAACCGACCGAAATGGTGGTCGTCCTGGCGCTGTGTCACCAGCGGGAGCAGGGTTACCACTGAGAGCGTGAGCGGCATGGTTGGCATGGCCGCGGCCTTGCGGTGACTGTGCTCCATCAGCCCGGTTTTGGTGTGGTCGCAGTTGAGCTAGCTGACGCCGCGATGCGATCGATCAGCTCCAGCGGCGTGAGAATCAGCTCGGCTACTTTGCCGCCAGCAGGTTGGCTGTGCTGTTTGGCGCAGCGGTGCATCAGGTTTGCGCCCTCTTTGCGCAGGCGGGCACAAGCAAAGGGTGGGCGGGCGCAATAGCGCAACAGTCGCTCCAAGCCCTGCCCGGTCTTGTGCCTCAATACACCCACCGGCATCGACCGACCAGGCCGCTGTGTTTGTAGGCCAGCATCTCTTTGGCATCACAACGCTCAAGCAGGCCCCGACCTCACGATTGAACAGTTGCGCACCAGCGACGCGGAAGCGTTCGATGCCGCGAGCGTGTAAATGCCTCTGAACAGCGGCTGGCCATGATGGTTGGTTTCATGCCAAAGTGCAGGAAGCCATAGACGGCAAGAAGCCGCGAATTCCACACCATCAGGTCATGGCTGAAATGGATGCCATCATTTTGCAAGCCGGGGCCAAACAGGCTTCGGCTGGGGTTCCCGCAAGCCCGCGCTAAAACCTTTCATGCGGCGCCAGATAACGCCATTGGCCCAGCGGCAGGTGGCCCAGCATCACGTTGCCGATACGCACGCGTTTTAGCCCCACCACTTTCAGGCCCACCAGTTCGCACATGCGCCGGATCTGGCGCTTCTTGCCTTCGGTCAGCACCACCCGCAGTTGCTCCGGGTTTTGCCAGGTCACCTTGGCCGGTTTCAGAGCCTGGCCGTCCAATTGGAGGCCGTGGCGCAACTTTGCCAGCCCGGCGGCCGGAAACACGGACTGCACGTTGGTGCTCACAACGTCGCCATCGTTGATTTCAGTGAGTGGGTAATCGCCGCCACCGCGCTCGTTTTGGCCAGTGAAGCACACGCGCACCAAGTATTCTTTTTCCATCATGGCGGTTTCGCCGATCAACTGGCGCGCCACGCGGCCGTCCTGGGTCAGCACCAGCAGGCCGATCG